>QHZR01000317.1:4924-6795 GCA_003224755.1 Acidobacteriota bacterium | reverse complement strand
CAGCGTAATCTCCTCGAAGTTTCAGCGCCTCTCGAAACTCTGCGATGACTTCGGATCTGTTGGCCCCCTTCCGTCCAAGCAACAAACCGAGCATGTTGTGAATGTCGGCGCGTTTTGAGTGCTTGAGGAGAGATTCACGTAACGCTGTGATTGCCCCGTCCCAATCAGGGGTAGGCACCTCAGAGGGAGCGTTCAAACCAGCCTCGAACTGACCGAGGGCGCGGTCAAGCTGGTCTACTCTCAGGAATACGATCGCGAGGTCAATATAGGTAGCAGTGGTGGGAGGCAGTAGCGCAATAGCACGTTGCAGGCTCGCGCGCGCGGATGTCAGGTCTCCCTTCTCGCGTAGCGCCATGCCAAGAAATGCATGTCCCGCGCCCAAAGCCGGGTCAAGACGCACACTCTCGCGCAGTTCCGTTATTGCCTCATCCCTCGCGCCGCTGTACCACAGCGCCATGCCAAGGTTGTAGTGAGCGTCACCCGAACCAGGCCTGAGCTGGACTGCGCGCTGCAGATGATTGACCGCAAATTCAAGCTGTCCTTGCTGCCCGAGAATGTAGCCCAAGAGAACATGCGCCTCGGCATTTTTCTCATCCGCCTGAATGAGCGCTAGAAGGTCGTCGCGCGCCGAGTTGAGGTCACCATTGGCAACCTTGTCCTGTGCGCGCTTGACGGCCTGGTTGGGGACAACAGGTGAAGCTGACCGCGCGATTGCGGCGCTCTGCTGTTTCAGAGCGAGACCAAGTCCGTAGTAGGCTTCCTGCAGCTCGGGATTGATCTCTACAGCTTTCTCGAACGCGAAGACTGCCGCCGAGAGGTCTCCGGCCTGTCGCGACGTCTGGCCCAGCTCGTACTGAATGGTGGCATTGTTCGGCTGGGCCGCTACAACGTGGTGCAGATGAAGCAATGCGCCCTTGAGATCGCCCTTCTCTCTCAGAGCGAGAGCCAGATTCAACTGGGCGGACGGATTCTCCGGTTCGAGAGCGAGCGCTTTCTGGAATGCGTCGATCGACTGCGAGGTTTCGCCACTGCGTGCCAGTGCTGAACCAAGATTCGTGAATCCGCGAGCAAACTTCGGTTCGAGGGCCACCGCTTTGCGCAGCTCGGGAATTGCGTCCGGCAAGTCGCCTTTGCCCATCAGCGCGACGCCTAACCAATTGTGGGCTTCAGCTGACGTCGGAGCCAGTTGCACCGCTTCTTGAAAGGCTTGGAGTGCGTGGGGTAGGTCATCCTTATCCATGTACGCGATTCCAAGCTGAATGCGAAGCCGGAAATCGAAAGGGCTGCGGCCGATCGACGCTTCGATTTGGCTGACGAGCTTATCCCCGGAGGGCGAGTCCTCAGCGGAGAGCATGGGCGGGAGCAAGGCAATAAAAAGCGCTCCGATAAGGGTCACTGTGATTCGCTGTCGTTTATTCATTGCTCTGGATCCAACAAACGAAGCTGGAGATGCGATGTCTTCTCGTCTTCAACCCGCAAAGATTTAGCCAATGCCAGCTGCTTGTCCGCTTCTTCTTTCTGGCCCATGCGCGATAGCAACAATCCGAGCTGATAATTCGCCTTAACCGATTTCGGGTCCAAGTGTACCGCCTTCTTCAGGTTGCTTTCTGCTTCCGGATACTGGCGCGCTCTCATCAGCAGTTCGCCAAGCGCCTCGCAAGATGGGGCATGCTCCGGGTACTGCTTAAGGAGGCTCTGCAATTTCTCGATGGCCTCAGCGTCTTGTCCTTGATCTCTTGCAATGAGAGCCAGGTAGTAGTAGGACGCAGCCTGCTGCGGCTGCAAACGAACACTTTCAGCCAGATGACTTGCGGCGTCGGGCAAGTGCCCTTTGAGGTACAGAACGGAGCCGAGCGCATATTGCAGCTGTG
>QHZR01000317.1:0-4839 GCA_003224755.1 Acidobacteriota bacterium | reverse complement strand
CTTTCACGGAGGCGAGCAGGTACCGGTAGCCGTTATCTTCTGGCCGAAGACCTGCGGCCTTGGTCAACGCTGCTTCAGCATCGTCTAGCAGATCCATTTTCAGACAGACACGTCCAAAACCGAGCAGAACTTCAGGATTATCCGGCTCCAGTTTCTTGGCGCGCATCCAGTAGGAGAGTGATCGCTCCAACTCTCCTTGTTTCTCCGCGACGACCGCGGCCTGTGTGAGCGCAGGAAGAGAAGTCGGACCCACGCTCAGTGCTGCATCATAGTTCTCCAGGGCCCGCTTCGGGTCATTATTGAGCAAGTACACACCCGCGAGATTGAATGCGAGTGCGAACGAATGCGTACCGGATTGATTTATGCGCTCGAGGATTTGAGCAGCCTCCGAAGCCGCACCATTCTTCGCGAGAAGTACGGCGAACTTGATTGACCAATCCTCGGGGACTCCCGTGAGCTGCATCCAATCTTTCGCAAGATCGGCGACGGCAGAGCGGTTGCCGGTATTCACATAATCCGTTGCCAGCAGATACAGCCCGTCCGGCGACTGCTTCACATCTGCCATCGCCGGCAGCGCCAACGCCAACGACTCCCGGTAGTTGCCCTTTTCCGACGCTGAGCGCGCCAGAGCGAGTCTAGCTGGGGAATTGCCGGGATCAAGCTTGAGCACTTCCCGGTACAGATTCAATGCAGCCTCTGCATTCCCCTGGACAGTGTAAGCCTCAGCAAGAGTCTCTCGGGCGCCTATCAGCTGGGGCTCAAGCTGGATGGCATTCTGAAGAAACTTGATGCTTTCTGCCACTCGCTTTTGTTGTAGGCGAATCGCACCCAATATGGAATACGCCACTGCTCGCGTAGAAGGATCGGGGAGCGCGAGATGCGCCTGCTTATCCGCTTCCTTGAGTTTCCCCTGTTGAGCGAGATCGGCAGCTCTCCGCAGCGCCTGGCGAGAATCGACAGCCGCACATGTGCGCGTGGCCCCCGGAACAAACATCAAAGTCAGGATGAGGGGAATAGATAAAGAATTTGGCAAGCCCAAGCTGAGTCTACAACTGCGGATCACGAATTATTCCCAGGCCCCACCTTTCATCGGCGGAGCCTGGTTCCCATTCTAGCCTTAGTAACTGAACTTTAAGCCAAGCTGTACCGAACGTGCATAGTTGCACTGAGTACCGACCGACCCAAAGGTCGTTGTGCCGGGACTCCAGTTGGTGCTCGGGTTGCAGAAATCGGTTCGGTTGAAGATGTTTCCGAACTGTGCCTCGAAGCGCATAGTCAACGGCTCCTTCAGGGTGAATGTTTTGAATACGCTCATGTCCTCGTTGTACGTCGGGAAACCGCGAGCGGCACCGTCTACACGTGGTGCGTTGCCGAAGGGGTTAGCCCCGGGATCGGACCAAGCCGCACCATTAAAATAGTTTTGTATAAGCGGATTGTAGAATGAGCCGACCTGCTTTGCTTTGGTGCTGACGCCCTTTACCCGATCAGGACGCTTTTGCGGGTTGAAAATTAGGCCCCCCAGCCCTGTTCTGATTGGTTGACCTGTCACTGGATCGGTGCCAGTGATGATGGAGTTGTCCATTGTGACGTTCAACGGTCGTCCGCTCTCATAGCGCAGCACTCCAGAAAGATTCCATCCTCCTAGAAGTGCTCCGGTAGCTCCGTGCCAACGTTTCGCTCCGGGTAATTCCCAAGTGTAACCAACCAGGAACACGTTAGGAGTATCATCGTCGCTCAGACCCCATTCGCACTTGTGTGGACACACTGGGTTCTGGAATCTGACGTTCCTGCCATCCCCCGATTGTCCAGTCTCAGATCCGTCGTTATACAACTTTGAATAGGTATAGCCGACACGGAATTGAAGGCCATGGGTAACACGCTGCTCCACCACGACTTCGAGCGCGTTGTATATGCTGCTGCCCAATGGGACGTCACGCCAGATTATGTTCCCATACTGGGGATACTTGCGAAGGGCCTGCGCGACCGTACCGTTAAACGTAGAGTAAGGCAACGCGACTCCACCGGGACAGACACCGCCGTTGCCTGTTGCCACGGTCTGGTTGCATTGAGAACCTAGAACTCCCACGCCCAGCGACAGAACACTCGGATCGTTCATGTTGGCATCAATACCCATCATTTGCCACGGTGCAGTGAGGCGGCTGCCGCGATTGGCGATGTAAGAAACATCCAATCGCATGTTTCTTGCAAGCTCTCGCTCAAAGGTGAGCGAATAGTTCTGGTAGCGCGGCAACGTCAATCCATTCTTGGGCACCGCAAGAGGCGACTGCCCGTTGGCGAAGGCGGGGTCTATGAAAGGCGGGATGAGAATGCACGGAGATGTGGGCAGCCCACCCGCGCAGGCAGGATTCGTCACAGGGAAACCGTAATCGAATCCGTTCAGGACGCCACTCGTTGCGTTCGGAATTGCCGGTTGCTGCCCGTTGAATATGTTCGGGACCGTGGGGTTCGACGTGTAGCCCATCACCGGATCCCCCTGGAATTGTGCGAAGGAGATTCCGGAGTAGTAGATACCGTAACCGCCGCGGACAACGGTTTTGTCGTTGAGAAGGTATGCGAATCCAAAGCGGGGACCCCAAGCATCATGCTTGGGGTCTTCGAACGTGCTCCTGTTGGAACAGCCGGCGCAATGTCCCGCAAAAATGAGCGCTCCGGGTATTCCTCCGGCACCCGGATTAGGCGCAGTTGGATCAAATGTTGAGTAGCGATCTTGCGATTCTGTACGGGCAAGTTGATAGTCAAAGCGTAGTCCAAACGTCAGAGTCAGCTTGTTCGTCGCTTTGAATTCATCATTGATAAAAGGTGAGACATAACCCTCATAAAACTGCGGATGGAAGGGCAGCGTTTGGGTTGTCGAATTCACCTGACCTAGCAGCATAGAAGCAAAGGCTTCACCTGTCCCCGAAACTGGGCCGCCGGTTGTCGGATCGATTGCCGATGTCCCCGAGGTGTCAAATTTGAATTCACCAGCCTCGGCGAACGTCGCCCAGCCACTGTGGTTAATCTGGTGCCAGCGGTATTCCGCGCCCACCTTAATCGTGTGCTTGCCCTTCACCCACGTGAGGTCATCGGAGAACTGCCAGCGGTTGATTGCTTCGAAGCCGAATTTGCCCCAGCCGTAGGTGCCTAGAGAGTTGTATTCCCCTCCGCGACCACCAAGAGCAGTATCGCCGCTAAAATCAATCAAGGGTGGGCCTGCATCCTGAGCTACGAGCCCGCCGTCTCGGGTGCCGATCCCGGGTATCTGCACGCCCTGTCCCGGGGTTCCTGACCAAAGAATGTTCGGCCATCCCGCACCGGCAGACAAGGAGTTACCACCCATGAACCAGCGGTCCCATGCAATCGTCGTGTGGTTCGACATATTGTTGCGAATGATCCACTCGAACTGGGTGTGGGCATGATGAGTCACAATACGCTGATAGAAACCGTTCCCGTAATAGTCGGTGTTCAGTTGCGGCGAGGTTTGGCCATCGTGAGAGACTGTGCATCCCGCAACTTCGCCGCAATTGCGGACGGATGGCCGATGGTTCCAGTAGAAGGTTTCGGTCATACGGAAGTTGGGCGTGAAATTATGATCCACACGAAACTCGATGTTGCGAGCGTTTAACAGCCACGTCTGGTCTCCAGCCGGATTTCCGGCGACGTTGTTAAATAGTCCGGACCTGTCTGGGCTAACCATGAGCGACGCGATCCTGTTTGCCGCCGTACTAATCAGGGCGGTAGGGATCTTGTTGCAAGGCGTACCGAGTGATTGTGTGCCATTGGCATTGGGAGCAATGGGATTCCCTGCGTTATCACATTGGAAGCGATCACGTCCGGTTGTCGGATTTCCGGAGCTGAAGGGATTGTAAATCGGCCCCGATGACGCGCTGAAGTCGCAGACTCCATTTGCTGGATCGAGGATGCAACCCCTGAAGGCATCAATTGGGGTCGTGTTTCCAAACCCCGGCAGCACGCCTTCGCGAAGTCGCGTCCAGTCAATGTTGACAAAGAAAAAGGTCTTGTTGTGGCCGTTGTAAACTCTCGGAATCACCACCGGGCCACCCGCCGTAAAGCCGAAACCGTTGTTCTTTAGTGGGGTTTTGTTGCGTGGTGTACACCCTGTGGCAGTGCAGTCGGCATCGAAAAACCCTCGGGCATTCAGCGCGTCATTGGCAAAGTATTCATACGCAGTTCCATGAATGTTGTTGGTGCCGGATTTTGATGTGTACTCAATGAATCCGCCGCTGGTATGTCCATACTGTGCTGAATATGTGGTGGTAATGACCTTCATCTCCTGAATTGCATCCAGTGGTGGCGTGCTCTCATGGCTCTGCTGATGTCCCGAGGCATATCCGAATGCTGCGCCATCGAAGAAATTCTCGGTCGCCATGGTCTGTCCGCCGTTGATGCGCGAATTGAACTGGCTGCCACGGAACATTGGGTCGCCATTTGGTTTCATCGGCAGGTACCCGGGTTGAATCTGCAACATTGATTCGGGAAGGCGCACGTCGGCGGCGGTAATGACTGGAAGGTCTGTGTAGTACTTATTGTCTACCGTGTGGCTGACATCGGGTGTAGTGGCATTGATGGTCTCCGCGCCGGCGATGACTTCGATTGACTCCGTGGTGGAACCGACGGCCAGACTTATATCCTTGCGGATAGTCTCAGCACCGAGGAGTTGTATGGCGTTGGCTCGAGCAGTCTTGAACCCCTGATGATCCACAGTAATTGAGTAAGTTCCGAGTACGAGGGACGGAGTCGTGTACGCACCGGCGCCGTTGGTGGTAAGCGGAGTCTCGACACCTGTGTCTTCATTCCGAACCTTAACCGTGGCGCCCG
>QHZR01000316.1 GCA_003224755.1 Acidobacteriota bacterium | reverse complement strand
ACATGGACTTCGACTAGCTCTGGGAGGCCGGGCACACAAAAATTCCACTTGTTTGCCAGCTTGTCCCCCCAACTGCGCGGTTCTTCCTGTGCCCGCAGTTTCTGGCACATTATGCGGACGACTTGTTGCGGTGTCCCGTTTGTGTAGAGGTCAAGGTCTGAGCCCAGGTCTGGCCAATGGTCCAGCGACTTGATGACGCAGACCGGACAGCCACAGTCCTCCAGGCATTGCATAATCGCATTCAGCCACTCAACTGCGTTCGCGATTCGCGTCTGTTCCTTTGCGAGTGCCGCTTCGCACCACTCTTCAAGCTGCGCATTGCTGGCCGCGTGCGCAACGTTTCCGAGGACTCGAAGCGCGCGCACCGTGACGTGATGGGTATTGGCCAGTTTTAGCAGTTGCTGAAATTCCTCTGCATTGAACTTTAGCCGCTCAATCGGCAATCCCTGCAAATCGGTGTGGGGTGAAGAAAAATCTTCCGCGTCGCCGTGGAATATCAGCTCCGAAAGCAAATCAATGTGGCGATTGTCAGTATGGTTTTTCACGGCCAGTACGCGACGCAATCAAATTCGATGTGACAGGGCGCAACTGGGTTGGTCACTGCGGCTGCTGTTGTTCCGGCGGCGGCTGTTGTTGCTGTTGTTGTTGCTGCGCGACCTGGCTCTTGCAATCGGAGATCCCGGTTTCTATTTGCGTGCCTTCTTCGTAATCGTTCCATGTCGCGAGCATCACGAAGGGCATGGGACGTTCGGGATCATCGTGGCGATGAAACTCCTTGAGAGTATCTTCGAAAGTCTGACCGCAGCGGCGGTCCATGCGACGATTCAAGCTCCATGAGGCCTTACGATCATCGAAACCAGGCCAGATGCCACCCACGATTATTTTTCCAGGGCGCTGTTCCATTCTTCGATAGAAGGTTTCGAGGTATTCCTTCCCCCAATCGTGAGGGTCGGGAGGGGTGCGATGGCTCACATGCACCCACGCGTAGAAGCCGTCGAAGTCATGAGCATACTGCTGGGGCGGCTCATCCTTGTAGATCAGAATTGGGGGATTCTCCCACTGATTTACCGCTTCGCGCACTCGGTCCCAGTTGGTGCGGCCACGTTTTGGAAAGATGAAAATTACCGGCCGTCCCTGATATGTGATGTAAGCCTCGCGACCCGGTGCCTCGGGTCCTATGTAATTGCGATATGCCTTGTCGAAGGATTGGAGTGCGTCGTCCGTCGCAGTCCCATTATCCTCGGGCACTTCGTCGTACATTAGGCAAACTTTGAAGTTGTTTTCTGCAGCGACACGCTGTAGCAGGGCATAACTGCGGTCTTCGAAGGGACGGCGGTCGCCGTACCAGTCAACTGCAAATCCGTAGATCCCCATATTCCTGGCGCGTTGGACCTGATTCCGCAGCACATTCGGGTCCATCGTGGAATAGCCGACATTGATGTGCTTGCGGTCACCGAACCACGGTTGATAATCAGCTAGAATCCGCGAAGGCTCCTGCAGATTTGGCAGAGGTCGGTTCATACCCTGACGTGCGCCATGGGAACAGCCACTGGTTTCAGCAATCAACAGCGCAGCGCCGATAACCAGCAAGAACGACCAAGGACGTCTCATACTCAAACAAACACTCCCACAATTGGTTTGATGTGCCGAAGCGCGTGCCATAGATGCTGTAGCTGGGCTAAGGTTTCACGCCGCCTGAAGCCTGCAACTCGCGCACGAGCCAGCGGTCCGCCCCGGGCGTCATTGTCACCGTGTACTCGATACTCACTGGTTCCTGATAGATGACTTTGCCACCGTCCATGATCTCGATGTCGAGCTTCGCCCGGTCGCGAAGTTCCATCACGTCGCCCGCTGGCGAATAGAAAATTGCCTCGAGTTTGTGGCCGCCGTCTTGATAGCGCGTGTGAAGTCCGGACTTGATTTGCGAATGCACACGCTGAGTCAGGTCCTGTTTCGCAATTCCCGTGAAGTAGCCGTCGAGCAGGCCCGGTCGGTTCTCTTCGAGCGCCTGCTCCATGGTCTGCCATGCCAGCGCGTAATCACGAGGAATGCTCTTGCTGGTGAGGTCTTCAATCGAGCGCGGGCCCAGATTATCGGCATGCAGTTGCACTCGCGGAGCATTCTCTTTTGCCAGGACGCGCAATTCGCGGACGAGAACCACGCAAGCTAACGCCGCCAACAGGGCAAGGATCGAGCTGTAGCGCAGGCCCATTCTCCGCGGCCTTCGAGTCTTCTCCGCGAACTCTGCGGTTAATATCTTTCGCATCATTGTCCGCCCGCGACCTCTAGTTCATTCCCGGTCACGACACCTGAAGCAACCGTGATCTTTGCCCGCCCATCGACCGGCAATTCAACTTTGGCAACGCCGCGTTTGATGGGAACATCGACCGTGGCCTTTCCCGCTTCATCCACTTTGGTGAAGCTGACAACTGTGCCATCGGGTACGGAATTTCCCGAACAATCCTTCACCGGATCAGTTTCAACTAAGAAATCCTTCTTTGCGCGGCTGGCTTTAATGCGCAAATTGCACGCGTCGGCAGCTACCTGCTGTACTACCCGAATTTCATTGGCATGGCCGATCTCTGCGCCCAGACGCGTGGGCCCTTCTTTTTTAGCCGAACTTAGACGCACCCAGGCGACGCCGTTCTCGGAATTTCGGGTGGCAGAAATTTCTTTTCCATCTTTGGGCAGCACGCTGAATTTCACCGCCTCGGACTTGAGCACGAAATTATGAAAGTTGTCTTGAACGAACGCGACGGCACTGATCCGATTCGGGCTGTCCACAGGCACTCGTGATGGATGCACCAGAAAGCTCAGACGATTAGGCGCGGCCGGGGTCACCACGAAATTGGCTGAAGCGCATCCGTCAGAGGCGCACAGAATCGCTGTATAAATGCCTGCCCGCTCCAGTTGTTCCGAGTCAACCGCAATCTCGGTGCCCGCCTGGACGTGGCGCTTGCTAGCCACCGATTGCCCAATCAGGTAGAAGGTCGCATCTCCCGATCCACTCGTCGCGATCGTGATCGAGTTGCCGGCCGTCACTTGGGCGGGCGGATGTAGCTCCGCAGCGCCTGCGGCAAGCGCGAAAAGACAGACAATGAAAGCTGTGAGAACGCTTCGCATCCTCAGGTCGTCAACTCGAAGTGGTTCACAATCACGCGATAAGTCTGTACATTCTTGGCCACGTCAGGCGGAAGATCCACCGCAAACGGCACCGGCATCTGTGGTAGCAACGCCTGCGCTACGTATCCATCCGAGACCCAGATCACTTTTCCATTGCTGTCATAGTAGGCGGCGATTACATGAGGAATGCTCACGATCTGGCCACTCTGATTGGTCAGTTTTCCGCTTAGAACCTTCCTGCCCAGGCGATCAGTCTCTAGTTTTTGCTGATCTATTGCGATCACCGGATCTGCGCTCGCTGCGATCAGAAGCGCCTTCGCTTCCATACGCACGTTTTTAATCTTCTCCAGCCGCATGTTGGGGAAGTCAATGCGATAGGGCGATACCTGACGGGGAAGTAGCGTGTGCGCGATCTTGTCGAAGCTACTCTCTTGCGCGAGTTCCTCGTCGTTGGGTCCTAGAAGCGTCGCGCCCACATTTACATAAGCCGGCACTGAGTCTTCGTTCACAACCTCACCGAGGACCACTACGCTGTCGGGCCGCTGGATTGCATTCATCGAAACAATGCGCACTTGCGGGCTGTCAACATTCTGCGCACCCCAGTCATCGCCCGAGCCGCGGCTAATCACGTCCCAACGCAGGTAGTTCACCGGAATGACCTGCGGCGGCAGCTTGGCCGTGGTATCCACCGGCCACACAACTTTCCATGTGTCTCCCGTTCGCTGCACCGTCAGGTCGCGAGTATCGTCAAGCGGACCTACGCCAGTCGCGTAGTGCAATCTGGCGCGTACTGTTGCTTCCTGATCGGACGCGTGCAACACTCCTACGTCGAAGCCCTCGAGCGCCGAGATCGTGAGCAGACTTCCATAACTGCCGGTGAATTCGTGGATGAACGTGTTCTTGTCCAGGTCATTGCGGTTCGCCAAGCGAGCGTATGCGGCGTCGAAGTTGTGCGTCTGGATTTGGGACAGCATCAGCCTGGTCGCCTGTTCCGGAGTGGCCGCTGAACGCAGGACGTGGCGCTCCACACCACCAGATTCAAACCACGCCATCACAATGAGCACAACGGTGATTGCTGCAAGAACCAACGGCAGAACGCGTTTCATTAGCGGACCTCCCGAACCAATGCGCCTTGCATTTCACGCTCAGGGAAGGGAAGGAGCACTTCTGTCCGTGCGCGGGCACGATCAGGAATTAGAAGCGCGAGCAAAATCGCCAGAATGCTGCTAGCCAGCGGCAGCGTTCCCCAAAGCAATCCCTCAAGCGCAGTAGGCATTGCATCCGACGGAATAGGCCGCGCCGGAGGCACGTCTTCCTTCGACCAAACCGTGATCGTGCCGGAATCGTAGCTCTCCACCTTGCGCCAGCCGGCGAAACTTATCAGCGGCTCGTAGTAGGGATCGCGAATGAAAATGTATTTCAGACCGTAATGACTGGCGTGACGCAACATCATGCGAAGCGCTTCCATGCCATTGGTGCCGAAATATTTTGCGCTGGTCAATTGCGCTGTGCCGTAGTGAGTAAATTCTGGCAGTAAGCGAGCAGAGTTGTATTCGCCATCAACGCTGTTGGCGTCGGTATAGGTGGAAACTTTGGGCAGGGCGTTACCGAAACCTAGTGTGAGATAGCGGTACTTGTCATGTCCGTCACGGCTCAGGAAGGCGTCAACCGCGTCTACGTTGATGTTGGCATTGGGCGAGAATGGCGTGACCGCCATCCAGCCCATCGGCAATAGCAGCGTAATCAACGCCGCGGTCGCGAACCCCATCACCGCTTTGCGACCGTAGCGGTCAATGGCCCGCTCCGCAAGAACGCCGACCAGCGGCATCACCATCAATGCCGCCCACAAGGTGAAGCGCTCGAATGTCAGAATCTCGAAAGAACGTCCCAACACCCATTTCGGCAGCGGAGTCGTTCCGCCTAGACCGAAAATCAGCGTCAACCAGAACCCAAGCAGCAGGGGACGCAGCCGTCGCCGGGCCGCTGCATACCATGCCATGAACGGAAATGCCACAATCAGCATTCCATAGGGCACGAAGAAATAGTTGGTCAGGTATGTGAAATTGAGCAACAAGTTCGACCGGCTGGCATGTGGAATCGGCATCTGCTCAATCGGGTGGCGGATGATTTGTATCCAGTAGGGAAGCAGAACAATCCCTAGCCCCGCTGCTGCCAGGCCAGCAAAGATTCCCGCACGTATGAGCACTGCTACCGCATTCCTCTCCTCTCCTCGATCAATCACTGCCAGCCAAAGCACCGGGATCGCAAAGAGCAGGGAGCCGAAGATCAGTGTCACGTGGTGCACGGCGCCAGCTGCCAGTACCAGCACCACACCTTTCAGCAGTCCCCGAAAGTCCGAGGTGCGTGACCAGTCATAGAAATATGGCAGTGCGAGCAAGTAGAGTGGAGCGGAGAGCGTTGTCGGCAACTGTCCGGCAAAATAAACCAGGAAAACCATGGCTCCGACGAACACGCTGAATAGCGACGCATAGCTGGCGGCGCGCTCGCTCACCCACAACTGCGCAAATCTGTAAACGCCAACAGGAATCAGCAGCACCCCTGCCAACTGCACCAGCAGGTACGCCATGTGTAGTCCGAAAACGTACGATAACAGCGCAATCCACTGGTGCGCGAGCGGTGGATATGTCGTCTGGGAAAATCCCGCAAACCACTTCGGGTTCCACGGATCAAACCAGTGGTGTGCATAATGTGACGCAAAGAACACGTGAAAGTTGGCGTCGTAGGAATTCGTCAAAGGCAGTTGCATGGCCAGCAACGGGCCATGTACCGCCAATGCCAGTAACAGAATCAGCCGCAGTGGAATGGGCCGGGAAAAATAGCTCGTATGCACGGTGGTGTCTTCCCTCCCCATGAGCATTTAGGTGGGGTTTGGATTCACTTAGGCGGTGTAGGGTTTGCTGCCAGACGGTGAGGACGCTGGCAGGAGCCTGCTTTTCGGCAAGCTGATGTTGTGCACGGGTTTGCACATGCAAGCCACGGTTTGAAATCCAACCACGACACTTTAGTAGGCATCAGATGCGTTGACAGCGGGGTACGACATTCGGGATCGGCTGGAAACTAGATGCCTTCGCTGCCATCGCACCCATGCGCGGAACGAAACACCTCATTCCGATAGCGCTGTCGCTTGGCTTGATGGCAGTCCCTTGTCTGACCGCTCAAACCTTCGAGGTAAACCAGCCGCCAGCCAGCAAGAAATCGCAAAAAGCAAAACAGAAGCCAAGCGCGCCGGCAAAGAAGGGCGAGGGAAATGGACTTGGCTGGGGCTCAGGAATTGAGACTGCCCGCGAAGCCCGCGCGGTTCAGCAAGCCTTGTCCAAGGGCGATTACAAGGCTGCCATCGTTTCCGCGAACCGCGCCGCCAACGCTGCTCCGCAGAATGCTGACTTGTGGTTCCTGCTCGGTTACGCCGCACGCCTCGGCGGCGATTACAATTTGTCCCTGCAGGGCTACCAAAAAGGTCTGCAAAGGAAGCCGTCTTCCATTCAGGGACTCTCGGGTGAAGCACAGACCTACGCAAAAATGGGACGCAACAATGAGGCGCAAGACCTGCTCAAACAAGTGTTGGCCGCAAATCCGAAGAGCGCCACCGATCTGCAGCTCTCAGGCGAGCTTGCCCTCGGCACCGATCCGAACACTGCCCTTGGCCTTCTGAAGCGCGCGGAGTCGGTTCAGGCGACCGCCCGAACCGATCTTTTGATCGCCCGTGCCTATCAGAAGATGAATCAGCCCGATGCCTCCAAGCAGTACCTGGACAGGGCGCAGAACCGCGCGCCCAACGATCCGAATGTTCTACGCGCCGTGGGTGCCTTCTATCGTGACGCCGGGAAGTTCGATGAGGCCATTGCGACTCTGCAG
>QHZR01000315.1 GCA_003224755.1 Acidobacteriota bacterium | reverse complement strand
CAGCGCACGGGCGCGCCACTCATCAACGTCCATTGCGAGCCGCTGCCCGGCGGGCGTTACCGCGTGGTTTTTCATCCCCGGATTGAATTTCCCGCCGGCGCTTCGCTCCAGGAAATGGCGCAAGCTTGCTGGGACCAGTTCGAGCCGGTTGTCCGGAAAAATCCCGCCCCCTGGCTCTGGATGTACAAGCATTGGCGTTACCGCCCGCTGGCGGCGAATCTGGCGGCGTATCCATTCTACGCGAATATTTCGGAGGATTTCGAGCGCCGTCTCGATGAAGGCGCGCGCAAACTGCCGCCGATGACTTCGAAAGTGAAGCTGCCGATGGTTACGCCCGCATAATGCAAGGCTGGCGGGGCGGCTCAGGGTAGCGGCAAGCCTGCATAGGGGTTAGATGTCATGGTTGCTTGTCGAGCGGCTTGTCCAAGTCAGTGACCACCAAATTGGGATGCTCCGGAACGTAAAAGAAATATGTGAAGATCTCGACCGGCTTCCCATCTTTCATCTTAGGCTTTGGAGGCTCTGCCAGAATCTTCTTCTTTGCTGCTTTAATCCATGCGTCCGGGAGATCAATCTTCGGCGGGTGCCCACTCTTGGTCCGTTCGTTTCGAGGAGTTCCCACCTCGACCAGTCGAACCACTGATGGTTTCGAGTTGCTCGTGGCTGTGACACCGAAAATCACCGGGTAAATCCGAAAGCCAGGGTCTTTCTTCATACCCTCTTTCACCGTTTGAGCAGATGCCGATGCAACTGATCCAAGGAGCAACATGAGACTGGCAAAACGTAGAAGCCGCAGAATCTGAAGGGTGTGATTAGGCATAGGTTCCACCTCCGAACACCCGTTTTTTAGTGAGAAGTGCGATGCGCTGCGAGTGAAAACTTCACCACTCTTTGAAATCGCCCGCGTGCTCGGTGCGTCTCAATCACGTTGTCAGCATCATCGTACACGCGGATCACAGCATCATTTGAGCGTCTGAAGAATTTGGGCCCGGTCACTTGTATTTCGACAGAATAGGCGTGCGTGAAGAGCTACTCGGAAATCATAGCTGACAACCTCAAAAGAGCCGCTTGCAGTTTAGACTCGGTCTTAGGTGTGCATTCAAACGGACCAATGAATGTTTGTTCTGGCCTACGGCGGATTTATTAGTAACGGCACCCATGGGCTCGTTCCGCTCTTGGAGTACACCGGGATCCAATGAGGCCGTCTTGTTTTCGGAACAACATCGCACACACCATCACCATCTGCGTCTCGCAAGATTAGCTCCGAAAGCCGCTCTGGCATCGTATTTAGATAACGCCATTGACCCGTTACGGGTGACATCGCCCACCAAGTGACACCCGTGGCCATGAACTTATCTTGCTGTCCGTCGCCAACGAAATCGCCAGTGCCAAGCGTGGTCCCTGGGTTTTGGCCGAACTGATTGTTGGATAGCTGGATCGAGTTGGTCTTGCCGTCACATGTTCCGCCTTGGTGAATCGCGAGGACCCTATCCTTATGCGCGAACACATTGCCATCTACAACCGCCTTATCGGCCGGACTTCCACGTATGTTAATGGCATATCCTGTGCTCGTACTGTAAGATGGTCCGGGCTGTCCGGGGATAGCAGTAACCGCACCGCGCAAAAACCCCCAAAGCCCCCGCGCATTGTCTGCCCATGTAGATCCACCGATATAGAGAATGGTGTTGCGTTCGATAATGATGGTTTCTCCGGCTGTTCCACATAGCCAGTTGTGGCAGTTAAAGCTATACCAATGATCCTCAGGGTGGCAGGAATCTTTGCCGCAGCCTAGGTTGGGGCCTGTATTCTTGTCGCCATGCATGTCGATCTGGTGCGTGTGGTAACATTCCAGGTCGAACGTATAGCAATACGCGCCGGCAATCAGCCCCAAGCTAAAAAGCACGCCGGTACAGGTGGCGGGATTGCAATGTAATCCGCCGCCCGGAAGGATCAGATTTTCGCGCGCCGTGTAACCTGAATAGTCGAGACCTTTTCCATCGCAATTTCTGCTACCTCCGGCGATGGCGTGGCGATTGGCTTCAAATACATTTTGCTCAATCAATGCGTACGCGCCTGCTGAAACGTGCACCCCGTAACCCTCGCCGTGGTCATGTTGATTCTCGTGAAAGTAATTGTTTTTGATGTGTGCAGCTCCCACGATGTGATTGTCATTTTGAGCGTCGACAAAGTAGGTATTAAAAAACCGCCCCCTATCCTGAATCGTCACATTGTCGTCCACGTCGATGCCAGCGCCGCTCCAATGGTATATCTCCATATTTGAGAACTCGATGTTGTGAATTGCGCATTGGTAGATGTCTTCCGTTCCTTCGTCCGGACTGCAGGCAGCCGGACTGACGACTATGCCTTTCTCTTTGTAATCGCCCTGGCCGATACCTGACGTTGGACCTTCGAGCCGAAAACCGTTAAAAAAGACATAATCACTGTGGATCGAGAATAACGCGTTTGGCCGAGGCTGTGCATCCTTCACGAAAATTCGGGGCACGTCTTCATTGCGATGCCGCGGGCCGCGCTCGCAACCAGGTGATGCGATTAACGAGCTATAGTCACGCGTGATATTGATTGACTTGCCAGTTAAATCGATGTTAACGCCGCATGATAATTCAACTGTTTGTTCTTTGTTATGGTTATCCGAGTCGAATGCACGCATCAGCACTCGCTCCGGGTGACACGTATTCCGATCGATGACGACAACAGTTGGAATGCCGGTGAACTCCACCTGCGTGGACGCGCTCTTCTGCCTTAACACGCCATTTCGGGTCTCGCTAACAACGAGTGTATACGTCGCGTTTCGGGTCGGACAAACCCTCCGACTTCCGCTTGTCCCAACAATTTCGCCGTTCAGCCGTACTCGTAGCTCAGCGCATCCGTCTCCCCCTTCCACCGACCAACTCACGGTGCTTGATTGCCCTAAGGCTATTTTAGAAGGAGTTGCCGTCAGCCCGATGGCAACGACGTCCAAACATGGCGACGGTTCGCTCGGCGACTCTGCGGGCTCCGTCGGTGATGGGGCGGCTACAAGGACCGGTGGATCGTTAGCCAGTCCGAGGAACACGAGCGCGCAAGCAGCCAATGAACAAATCAAGCAGGCGATCCATTTCATCGCTCGATCCGGATTTACCGATACAACGGTTTTTAGCGGCAAATCTCACTGAATAGCAAGGCCAAAAACCTCTGCCGCGTTGGACACCACACTTTGAAATCGCCCGCGTGCTCGGTGCGTCTCAATCACGTTGCCAGCATCATCGTACACGCGGATCACAGCATCATTTGAGCGGCTGTAATGCTCGGTGTAGCCGATTGCATTGCTTGTAGCACGAGGTCCGGCATACTTTAAAGGCACCGAGTCTGCGCTTAACCTGTGTGTGTCCGTCGAACTTATGGCTTTCCATTCTTACATTGTCGCCGCGGAATTTCACACTCGCGCTGACGCAATCGAAGCGATGAAACAGGTCGTCGCAGAGGTCACAGCGCCAAGTCTCGATGAAGAAGGATGCCAGATCTACCACTGGTCCCAAGGCGCGGATGATCCAACGCTTTTTCTGCTGTACATGGAATGGCGGGATAAAGCGTGTTTTGAGGCACACATTGCCACACCGCACGTGAAGCACGCCGAAGATCGTCTGAAGCGCGAAAAAATGCTCATCGAGCCCGCGAAAGAATGGCATTTCTATCGACTCATTGACGGCCCACAGGGCCGTGGCTACAAAAAGCTCTAGAGTCAACTTCACGGCGTGGCAGACCCCTCACACGCGCATCGTTCATATCATTTTGCCATTGCGGTGTAGAGAGCAAAGACGCAGAATCGGGCCATGGCCACCGCCGCTCCCGTGCAGCCGGACGCTCCCCGCAGGGGCATCAAGGCTCTGCTTGCTCGTCATCCGTTGGTCTTCTACTTCATCATCGCCTACGCCTTCTCATGGCTCGCGGAGATGCCCTTGGTGCTTTCCCAAGATGGTGCTGGCCTCCTATCCTATCGTAGTCCGCTGGGATTGTACGCTAGCATCGCCATCGCTAGCTTTGTGGGCCCAATTTTTATCGGCGTTCATCATGACGGGCATAACCGAAGGGAGGTCAGGCGTGGGCCGCTTAGTGCGCCGGATGGTGCTATGGCGGGTGGGCTTTAGCTGATACCTGTTCGCCTTCCTCGGCATCCCTGCGATCATGGTGCTCAGCGTGATCTTCCTGCCGGGGGTCCTCGCATCGTTTCAAGGGCTCGCTATCGTGATCTTCCTGCCATTTCAAGGGCGCGCTCCCCTCTCCCTGCTATCGCTGCTCGTTCTTTTTGTTACCGTATTCTTTCTAGGAGGACCACTGGGCGAAGAGCCTGGGTGGCGCGGATTTGCGCTGCCTAGGCTGCAGCGGCGGTATGGTCCTTTGGTCGGGAGCCTGATCCTCGCGCCCCTCTGGGCATTTTGGCACCTGCCCATATTCTGGGTTCCGGCTTGGAATTATCCGCCCACCATTCTTAACATCGTTATGTTTGTCATTGCGTCTATCGCCTTGACCATCGTCTTGACGTGGGTCTTTAACAACACCAAAGGCAGCGTGTTCATCGCCGTCCTAGTGCACGCGACTTTTGACACGTATTTGGCGACCCTAAACGGGCTTTTCCCCACTCCCCTCGTGAACGACTACGGCAGTAATGTACCTGTTCTGATCGGCTTTGGGGCGCTGGCGGTGGTGCTTGTCGCCTCGACACGAGGCTGCCTCGGCTATCAACGCTACCGCGACGAAGTTCCGGATCCAGCTACAGCTGCAACATGAGGGGCGGGTTCCCGAGAAAGGCTAACTTTGACCGCAGTCGCGACACAAAGCTCGGGAATGGCAGGCTCCATCTGGGAAGGGGTCGATGGGGACATTTACATTGGGTCAGCGCGACCAGGCGAAGGGAAGTGACGAATGACGTGCGATAAGTGACGGGTGACAAGCGGAAATCGCCGAACGTCCAACGTCGAAGTCAGCATGCATCATAAGCGGCTTATGATGAGCGCCGATTGTCGTGATCGGGCATGCGGAAGGCGCGAACGAGGACGCCGAGGCCAAACAAATCGCGGATCGCGCCCGGCCCCCTTGGCATTGGAACATTGCGGAGCTGCGAAGGATCGACAGTTTTTCAACTAAGCCTTGATCCCGCTCGGCTCTCATTCTACTGCGGCTTCTGTAAGCGAATCCACGAAAGGGTCCGCGAATTCAAAGAAATGGAATGTCAAATTGCCTGCTCGCGAAGGCTTTCGGAGTTGCGATTTGACCCCAATCGGCTTCCCTAAGTTGCCATTTTCTCGCTCCTGTGCGGACCCGTTCGAGGTCTAGTCGGTCACGACATTCAAGCAGACTGGGATTGCGGCTGCTTCAAAAGCTCGCCTAACTGAAACGATGGCGGAGCCTTCGGTTTGCGTCCTGAGAAGTCGAATCTATTTTCTCCGCGCCAGCATGATGCTCATATGTTTTGAGCGCGCTTAGCTTGAGAGATGCGTATTAAATGTATTACAAAAAGCTCGGAGCCTATAACAGTCCGGCACCATTTATCATTTACGGCTTTTCTTTTAGCAGAACCGTTTTTGCGCCAGCTGATAGCCTCGTCGTATTGCTCGATTAAAGAGGCCTCGCAAGATTCGAGTCGCTCCGCACGTATTTTGTAGTAGAAAGGCATTGAACTTTGGTTCGCTGTAAACCACGCGCTTCATGACGGACCTCCTGCTGGACCTCCGATATGCCCTGCGTGTGCTGTGGAAGTCTCCGGCATTCACGCTCGTAGCTTTGATCACTCTGATGTTGGGCATTGGGGCAAACGTCGTCGTTTTCGGACTAGTAAACGCTGTTCTGCTACGCCCGCTCGAAGTGAGCGATCCAAAAAACCTCTACCAGCTTCGGCTCGGCTCGTGGACGAACTGGAAGCTACTCACAACATCTTATCCTGCGTTTGAAGATTATCAGCGGCGAAACACTACATTCAGCGCCATCGCAGGGTTCGACGGATACTGTTCGGCGACGCTGCATTCAGAGAACATTGCGAGAACTGTCTCGGGCTATGCCGTTACCGGCAACTACTTCGATATGCTTGGCGTGCAGCCGCAGGTAGGGCGTTTGATCCGCGCGGAAGACGAGCGTGGCGCAAACTCAGCGTCTTATGTCGTGCTGAGCGATAGTCTTTGGCGAAGCGCATTCAACGCTGATCCGCGTGTAATCGGGAAGACCGTCCGACTGAACAAAGATCCATTCACGGTGTTGGGCGTTGCGCCGCCTCAGTTTCACGGGACGGACAAATTCGACTGGCCTGACTACTTCATACCAATCGTCAACTACTTCGATTCGGATCACCTGCGCAATCGGACAGGCCACCCTTTAACTGTGCTAGGGCGGCTGAAGCCGGGCGTGACGCCTCAGCAGGCAGCGGAAAATCTGACATCAATCGCGGCACAACTGGCGAAGGAGTATCCACAAACTGATACTGGGTTGCCGCTGCGGTTGGTTCGTCCAGGCCTCTACGCAGACACCGGTGATCTCATTCGCGATTCTCTTTATAGTGTGACCGCGCTCGCGCTGTTGGTGTTGGCGGCAGCATGCGCGAACTTGGCGACGCTGTTTGCGGCGCGTGCAGCCGACCGCAACCGTGAACTCGCCGTACGTGTCGCCCTGGGAGCGAGTCGCTGGCGGCTCATGCGGCAATTGTTGACTGAGGCGTCGATCGTGTCGCTGGTGGGCGGAGCCGCTGGGCTGCTGATTGCGGCCATGCTGCTGCGCGTGCTGGATCGGGGCTCGTTGCCGAGCTTCCTTGGAAACTCGCCCTTTAGTCACGTAGCAGTCAGTGTGGACGCGCGTGTCTACTTGGTAGCTCTGGTCTTAACTCTCTTCAGCGGATTGCTATTTGGGATGATTCCGGCGTGGCAGGTCAGGCGAAGCAGTCCGTTGCAGGCAATGAAGAGCGGAGCGGTGGATTCAATGCCTCTGCGTCGCTTTACGTCGCACGACTTGCTGTTGGGCGCGCAAATCACCATTTGCACCCTAATGGTCACCAGCTCCATCGTCGCCGTGCGCGGCATGGTGCGCATGCTGCACACTCCGCTCGGGTTTCAGCCGAACGGCGCGATGCTGGCTGAGATTGATCTAAGCGAAGTGGAACCGCAAGGCAACGCGCCGCTCGAGAAAAAGAAGGCAATGATCGACGCTTTGCGAAGCATCCCTGGTGTGACGGCGGCGGGCACGTTGAGCAAACCACCGTTTACGGGCGGCCTTCGTGGTATTCCCGTTTTCACGCCAGGGACGACAGAGTTCACGCTCAACAATTCTGTGCTGATGCCGTTAGGTTTGACGATCTCGCCAGGCTATTTCGAGGCTGCGCGCACTCGGCTGCTGAGCGGCCGCGACGTTTCATGGCGCGATACCATT
>QHZR01000294.1 GCA_003224755.1 Acidobacteriota bacterium | reverse complement strand
TATTAGGTGGTAAGGGGTATCACGATTTGGGATGTCCGCTCGATAGACATATTGATAACAAAGAGCTCGCTGCTCTCGTGCCCTCCTCCTTGGAGAGTGTACGAGGGCCGCAGGGGCTCTCTCCGGACGCGATTTGCGAGGCCGAGCGTCACGCGCGATCGTGTCCCGATTGCAGCAGTAAAGTGTCGAAATATCGGCAACTCGTGAACCTGGCCCCAAGTGTGGCGTTTTTGAACGGTGCACCGCAGCAAGCTAATTGCCCCAAAGACGAAGATGTTGATTGGTATGAAGTGGCGGCCGGGTTGTGGCCAGAATTGAAAGCAAGGCAGTTAATCCTGCATGCCGCGCTCTGCGATCATTGCGGGCCACTGCTTCGCGCCGCTGCGTCTCTCCATGCCGAGGCGACTCCTCAAGAAGAGAAACTGCTGGCGCAATTGAAGGCTCCATCGCGGCCTAGTCCGATGCCTCGACGTGTGTGGTCTCTGTCAGCGCCCTGGCAGTTGATGCAGTTGATGAGGTGGTTGGTTCCAGCCGCGGCGCTGATGCTTATTGTCGGAGTATTAGCGACGAGACCGCCATCATCGCCGGCCCCACTCTCTGGGCCAAAGTTAGCGGAATTTGCGGTTACAGCATACAAGCAACAGGCGCAGGGTAGTCTTGCGCTCGACATTCGCTCGGACTCGCAGCAGACGCTCAATGACTGGTTCAAAACGAAGTCACCCTTTTCATTGGCATTGCCGGCGTCCCCTGCCGCCCCTGGTGAAGAGAGGCCGTACCATGTGGAGGGCGCGCGGTTTGTCCAAATCGGCAGAAAGACTGCAGCCTACATCGCTTACCGGATGCAGAACGGCCCTGTGGGCCTGATGGTGACGCCTGATTCGGTGGCTGTCGCTTCAGGCGGAATCGAAGTCGATTTTAAGAAGGTGAGCTTCCACTACGGTATGGTTCAGGGCTACAAGGTTGTTACCTGGTCGATTCACGGGCTAACTTACGCCCTGGTTTCCCAGGAAGGAAATGGCACGCAGCAATCTTGCATGGTTTGCCACTCCGCTATGAGAGACCGCGATTTAAGTCATACGCCGACTCCCCTAAACGCGGAGACAACTATAGCTCGGCTCTTCTCAAATTAACTACTCTTGCAGTTTGAAGAATGCCTGCTCGACATCTGGTCTGCATGCTTTCAACTGCGGAAAGAGCAGACACATCCGAGCTCACGGCCCGCGTACAACTTAGTCGCCAAAAGCAAACTCTTCCGAGATCTCGTTAAGTCTAGTAACGGCGATTACGCCTTTCGCGGCGTATCTCGCTAAACAATTTCAACAACAGCAGGAGAATTTCATCATGCACGCAATAAGGATTCGTGTAGTTTCCGCCCTTATGTCCTTCGCCCTTGTGTTGTCAACCACCTGTATGGCTCAAACTCAAGGATTGGCGGATCCTACCGTAGCGCAAACCAGGGCTCCGCGTGGCAGGGTGATGGCACCTGGCTCCAGCATTGCCCGTACGGGCGACACAGGGGTCCGTGCCCACACTCACTTGCAGGTCTTCGTACCCGAGCAGACCGTGGTGCCGTTCGCTGGCCCTCCATTTGCTGGTCTGGGTTTTGAGACGCCGGCATCGCTCGCATGTGTGTACTCGCTCGTGCCCAGGACAAATTCATGCAATCCGAACCTGGTCTTCGCGAATCCGACCGGCGGATTTGGGGCCATAGCCCTCGTCGATGCTTTTCATTACCCGACGGCGTTGACGGACTTGCAGACTTTCTCCACTCAGTTCGGACTCAAGACTCCCAATCTGACAGTGGTTTTCGCAAGCGGTGTAAAACCGGTGCAGGATCCCACCGGAGGCTGGGAACTGGAAGCGGCGCTTGATCTGGAGTGGGCCCATGCCATGGCGCCGAATGCCAGACTCTTTTTGGTAGAAGCCAGATCGAACAGCTTCAATGATCTTCTGGCCGCCGAGAGGGTTGCCGGCAATCTGGTGGCGAGTGCCGGAGGCGGCGAAGTTTCAAACAGCTGGGGCAGCGCAGAATTCGCCGGCGAGACTTCATTCGACTCTAATTTCACCACGGCCGGAGTAGTCTACTTCGCGTCGTCTGGAGATCAGCCGGGCGTAGAGTATCCGGCAGCATCTCCCAACGTCGTAGCCGCAGGCGGAACGACTACGGCCCGCAATCCTCTGACCGCAAACTTTTTGTCTGAGCGGGCCTGGGACCTGGCCGGCAGCGGTCTCAGCGCGTTTGAAGCACGCCCTGTCTATCAGGATGTCATCCAGTCGATCGTGGGAAGCAGGCGTGGAGTTCCAGACTTGTCGTTCGATTCCAATCCGGTTACCGGCGCCTGGGTATTTGATAGCACGCCGGTGCAGGGCGCGGGCAGCGGGTGGTTCATTGTGGGAGGCACCAGTCTCGCTTCGCCCGCGCTGGCAGGAATTGTGAACGCAGCCGGAAACAGGCTCGGTTCCAGCCAGGCGGAACTAAATCTCCTCTACAACAATTTGGCGATTACCACGGATTTCAGTGACATCAACAGCGGCTTTTGCGGTCCTACGGCTGGATTCTCGGCCAAGTTGGGCTGGGACCTTTGCACTGGTATCGGCAGCGTCAAGAGCAAGATCGGGAAATAACGTCACATGGCTCATTTGGGCGCGTGACCCGACGCAGCAGCGTTGGTTAGAAATAATGCGGTCAGAAAACCTGAGGCAAGATGTAGCACTACTTTTGATTTCATGGTTCCGCCCGTCAGCGGATCTTGTTTGAATTCTTGTTCGTTCGCGCAGAACGTTAATCGTTAACCCAGCGGGCAGCGTGCGAGTCAGATTGGAAGGCGAGTTATGTGGATGAGATTATGTGCGGTGTGTAAGAAGCTGATGCTGAAACCGCACCTAAGCCACTCTGCACGCTGCCACTGCGGGTGGGAATGGTAGGCGGCAGCTGGAACGATTGCGTCCTCACGTTCGAGCGTGTCGGCAGCATCAATAACGGCGTCAGACGCTGCCACGAAAGCCATTTCGTGTTCCATTCCTCGTAAACTGACGTCTGTCCTCGTCGAGTTTTTCCCTGCCTGTCCTCTTCCTGCTTAGTGTTTCGATGCTCATCAGTGAGTGGCACTCGGGTTCGATCTTCAACCTCTCCTCATTAACTGCAATCGCCACGGTAACGTCTGAAAAGCAAATTCCCAGAAGTCCTCGTTAAGTCTAGTGAGGCCGATTACGCCTTCCGAATAACCGATTAACAGAACAGACACTAAACAAGTTTGTCATCTATAAGGCTCTCTTAATCCGCATGCAGTAATGCGGCGAACAGCCTTCGAGCTAGTCGTGTGTCTTAACAACCGCAGCCGTACTAACACAGAGAAATGGAGAACAAATAAATGAGTTACAACGTCAATCAGCAAACGAAAAAGAACGCGCGAGTTCGGAGCCTGTTCGCAGCCGCTCTCGTGCTCGCATGTGCATTCGGCACAGTCACCCTTGCAGCGGCGCAAGTCACGCCTCCACCCACTCCTACAGACATTGCCGTGCCGGCAGGAAACTCTGCATATTTGGTCGGCCACGCCTTTGGCAGCCAGGGCTATACTTGCCTGCCGACGAGCACCGGTGCCGCTGCCTGGAACCCGACCGCCCGCCCCGAAGCCACCCTCTTTTCGGATTTCTTCGGACACCTCGTACAGATCATCACGCACTTCCAAAGCATCAATGAAAACCCCAAGCCCGGCGTCACGCCCCCGCTCAGTGGGAACGCGACCTGGCAGAGTTCTCTCGATAGCAGCCGGGTGTGGATGGTCAAGGTGAAAGGAATCGACGCCGGCTCCGACCCTGCGAGTTGCCCGAATAGCGGCTCGATTCAATGTCTCTTGCTGCAGTCAGTCGGAAACAAGAAGGGGGCCACCGGCGGTAACCTCCTTGCTGATACCACCTTCATCCAACGCCTGAATACCAGCGGCGGAGCTGTTCCTACTTCTGTCTGCACCGTGGGTCAGACTCAGCTCGTGCCATACACGGCTGACTACTTCTTCTTCCGGGCGGACAAATAGGCAATTCAATCTGCTCTGGATGAAGTTTCGGGTAATGCACGCGGAGTCGCAACCATATTAATGCTCTTCGCGTGCGTTCCCGGCGACCTTGGAATTTATTTGGAATTTTCTTGCGAGCACTTAAGGACTGTTTTTAGTGGTACCGAATAAGTTGCACGTGGAGCCGACAAGAATCAATCGGGGTTTTCCGGTGCAAAGGTTAGAGCAGAAAGATCAACGTCGCAAAACTTTCGAAACCAAAAAGGAGAACTTTGCAATGACGCGAACCTTATCTCAAGCGAACAAGAGCAATGCCTTTTCACGAATCCTCCTGTTCACCAAGTTGCAACGCGCGATCGCAGCCATCACTCTGCTGGCTTTTGTTCCTGCCACCGCGCTGGCTCAGTACCCAGGCGGTGGGGGCGGAACAGGCACATATCCGGGAGGCACCCGTCCGAGCTACGGCTCAAAGGGCGCAGTCATCGGTGGAGTCGCAGCTGGTGCGGCTGTAGGCGCCGGGCTGCTGTACTGGAAGCTTCACAGCCGAGCCAAGCTTCAAGGTTGCCTTTCTGATGGCGGAGACAAGCTGGTCACAGAGAAGGACAACCAAACCTACAACCTCACCAACAAGCAAAACCAATCACTGAAACCCGGTGAGCGCGTTGAACTCCTGGGCAAGAAGGCCAAGGACACCGCGGGTGAGCCAACGTTCGAAGTCCGCAAAATGAGCAAGGACCTTGGTCAATGCACAGCAACAACAGCAGGGCAGCGGTAGTGCGCAGGCGTTCCTCGAGCCTGCAATGGGAGAGGGCGGGAAAATCCGCCCTTCGCAAGGAAGGGGGAAACAATATGGTGCATAAGTTGGCGATAGTCGCTTTCAATCTGGCGCTGGCAGCAAGCTGTCTCGCCCAGGACGGATTGGTCATCCGCACCAACAACAAGCAAGGGCGGCCGTCTGATGCTGAATCGGTCTATATCTCGGCGTGCTCGGCCGTCGAACGTGAGTTTCGCATCAACCGACCAATCCGGCCGCGACTGACACTGGTCATAGGCGCCGACGAAAACAGAGCTTATTGGGGAGCTAGAGAAATCAGGCTCACGGAGTGGGACCCCTATTTGTTTGCGCAAGGGGTTGTCATTTTCGCTTTTCAGGATCTCTTGCCCGATGAAGAAGGGATGGCGGTAGCCAAGCGAGCAGTCACTTGGGCGGATTCAACCGTGGATGCTAAAAGGCTCGCCAAGTAGAGGCGCAGCTTGCGAAGAAGATTGGTAACGCTAATCGGGAAACTTATGACACTAGAAATCATTTGGCGGAATCCAGCATCGCCATCGGCGACCGAACGGCGGATCGAGCAAATAGCGGCAGATGACTTTGGGGCGGTTTATGCGGTTCACAGCGCGGATGAGACCACGGTTTTTGAAGTGATCCTGCGTGCCGCTGCTTAAGCTGTTCAGAATTCTTACAACAATTGCAGAAGTTAGAAGGGAGCGGTCCCGTGGCGACTAAAGCCTCAGTAGTTCTCGAAGATACGACACACAGACTTCCGCTCGCGGAACTCATGTCCGGCGCGCCTTCGTTCGAATGGACAATTCCGCAATCTAGCAGCGATTTTCCGGTAAGGCATGAGCGCACTAACTTCGAGCCGGACAATTATCAGATCGCATTTGTCTCTTTTCACAACAGACAGGATCAGGTCGGCGGGAATCCGCCAGGAGCTGGCAGGATGGGCCGACTCTTCCTTCTGCCATTGACCTGGAGAGAATTTGTCACGCGAGTACGCGGGAGCCTCACTCATTCAACTTCATTTGAAGAAAGCGCCCTTGTACGGTTTGGCGAAGTCAGCATTGATCCATTGTCTATGGAAGTGTGGCGATCTGACTGTCCAGTAAGCCTGACTGCAATGGAGTTCAAGATCCTTAACTTCTTCGTGGCGAATCCCAATCGAGTGTTCTCGCGGGACCAGCTACTGAATGAAGTGTGGGGCTATGAGAACTATCCCTGTAGCCGGACTGTTGACAACCACGTACTGAAACTACGGCAGAAACTTGAGTTGGAACCTGCCGAACCCGTTCACTTCCGAACGGTCCATGGGGTTGGTTACAAATTCATTCCATGAAGTGAACTGACGTTTGAACATACATTGTGAGGTGTCTGTGGAACTGACAACGATTGACTATGTGAAATTCCCGATGGGCTGCACTTTCGACCAAGACTTGCCACTGGTGCACGCCTGCAAAAGCGGAGACGCTGCCGCGTTCGAAGAGCTTGTGAAGCGATACGACGTCAGGCTCTTCAGCATCGCTCAACACATTACCCATAATCGCGAGGACGCCGAAGATGCGGTCCAGGAAGCTTTCTTGAAGGCGTTTCGCAAACTGACTCAATTCCAGGAGAACTCACAATTCTCGACTTGGCTGACTCGGATCGCGGTCAATGAATCCTTGATGAAGCTGCGTAAGCGACGCTCCATTAGAGAAGTATCCATGGACGAGGATCTTCAGAGCGGAGAACCGATATCTTCATTCGAGTTTGCCGATTGGGCTCCGAACCCTGAAGAGCTCTACAGAGGATTTGAGCTACGTAACATTCTGAGGAGCGAACTGCAAGAGTTGCGGCCAGGGCTAAGGGTGGTCTTTGTTCTACGTGATATTGAGGGGCTTTCGAACGATGAAACGGCAGAAGTGCTCGAACTGACCCGCGTCGCAGTGAAGGCACGCTTGTGGCGGGCCCGCCTGCAATTGCGCGAAAGGCTGAGTAAGTACTTCGGAGTGGAGATGTCTCGTTCCAGCCAAGTTGAATGACTTTCGTACGAAACACCGTTCAGCAACTACACACAAAACAAAACTAAGGAGAACAAATGAAAAACACGTTAGTAGCATTAGTCCTGACTGCCGCCACCGGTTTGACCGGCATGGCGCCGCGCGCGAACGCGGCGACTGGCGACAGCACAACCTTTAGCTTGAAAGTCTCAGCCGGCGCCGCGGCGTGTCTCGCGACCAATGCCTCGGGCCGGGTAACTATCAGCGACTTGGGTCCGGTTCAGAACATGCACGTCGAGGTATTCAACCTGCCTCCCAAGACCGAGTTCGCCACGTTCCTCCTCCAGGTTCCGAAGACTCCATTCGGCTTGGCGTGGTATCAGGGAGACATCGTCACTAACGCAGACGGCAGGGGCGTCGGAGACTTCACTGGCATTTTCAACAAGGAGACTTTCATTCAGGCCCCAGGCGTTGCTCCGGCACCGGCGGTCTTTTTCGACAACGCAACCAGCAATCCGGCCACTCGTCCCATACAGATTTATCACCTGGGAATTTGGTTCGCGGATTCGACCGAGGCAGGCAACGCTGGTTGCCCGAACACGAGCACTCCGTTTGACGGCGATCACCAAGCCGGCATTCAGGTGTTCAATACCAGCAATTTCCCGGATGGCCACGGACCACTGCTCAATCTTCAGTAGTCGGCGGCAACCAACATCGAAATCGCACGTCTAGCGAGGTGGGAAGACCCACCTCGCATTTCAACACGAAAGGAAACCAGCAACAATCGAACTGGAGACCTCTTCGAATCTGATGACCTTCCACAGAGATATGTTTCGAATAATGCGAAGCGCAAGTATTTCTGCCCTGACTCTGGCATTGTGGTTCGCGCTGACCTTGGTGCCGAAGAAAGCCCTGGCCGAGGATATTAGCAACTGCCTCTGCAATGACCAACATTTTCACATGCAAGCGGGTTGCATCGAGCGGATTAGATCATGAACGATATTGCGAATTCACCGCTGAGCACGGCATCACGTGAAAGGCGCGCACGTCGTCAGCCGAGAGGGGCGATCCGCTACGGCCTCCCATGCGCGAATTGCCGGCTGTACTATGCGGCAGAGCTGACGGCGTGCCCGATTTGCCATTGTGGCGACCGTGTTTCCCCGGCGACCACATTCGTTAGTCCTGCCGCGAGACTATAGACGGCCGCCTTCCTGCGGTCGTATCCCCGGACAAAATTGGCTTCGCGGGGGCGAGCACAAAACTGAAGGCAGCCGCCTCATCCGATCTTGTAATGTAAGAGTTTTCCGTAGCAATTCGGCTTTCACATGAAACTACGGTTACGGCAGCTGGGATCAGTTGCGCTCAGCAAGCCTTGATTAGAAGGAACCGTTACGCTTCGGGACCTACGATACTCCTCCTCTCCGCAGTCGAATAGCTCCCGAGTAGTCGGCAACCTTGCCTAATCCGCAAGGTAAGGTTTGCGCGTGATCCGCTCCGAATGGCGAATTCGCGGCAACTTTCATGACCCAAGCCTTAGCGCGAGCAGGCCCACGTCACAATTACAACGTTGAGTTGGTGTACCGACGCAGGACTGGAAGAGCGTGCAGTTTGTTCCAGCGGCTTGCGCTGCCACAGGGGATTGCTCCTGCGACTGTGCCAAGTCGGTGACGGCCCTGACGATACTCAAATCGTCGGTCTGTCAGAACGATTCCTTTTGGCGTGCTACCTCTGGATCCACGGGTTCTACTGAACCAGGTACACGCCCTGGCATGTTTCTCCCGGCTTCAAGTTAACGACGAGCGTCCCACACAAGTCGTAAAATCGGGCTAGTCCGATTTTTGGACTAGATGA
>QHZR01000293.1 GCA_003224755.1 Acidobacteriota bacterium | reverse complement strand
CACAAGAACGCCGATGCCGACCAGGTCAAGGCCATCCTAGCCGCTGAGATCATCAAGGCGCTTGACCGTGAGGGTCTAAGTGTCCGAAGTGCACAGGGCCGAACCGGGATTGCGGCAGCCGACTTCTCGCGCATCCGCAACGCAAACCTCGGTCGCTTCACAGTGGATCGCTTGATGTCGATCATCAATCGACTTGGTTCGAGAGTGGAAGTGAAAATCAAGGTACGACGCAGTGCAAAGGTCGAACGCGGAATGCTCGCTTCGAAGGGTCTAGTGAGGGTCGTCCGTTCGTGATAAATTGTCCCGCAAATGTCCCGCAATGAGGTGCAAATAGAGCTGCCTAGAGCACAACATGCACACTATGCACATGAGTTTTTCCTAAGCATTTCTGTAAGTGTTGCAAATAAAGGAGGGCGGGATCAGATTCCCAAGCTGGTAATACGGGTTCGATTCCCGTCGCCCGCTCCAATTGCTAAGTAGAATTGAAAAGTCTGATTATTTGCCGCGTCGAATTTGCGACTAGGCTGCACGAGGTATTTTCAGGTTAATTGGCCAAAGGGGTTGATCGACCAGTTGGTGCTTCATACTGCACGCATGCGCACTGTCTCTCTTTATCATCGTCACCGCTTTCCTGCCGAGTTCGCCGGCCGAGCTTCTACATGGTCCACTCGCGATGATTGAACGACACTTCCCAGTGATGAGATCTGGCTTCGCGGCGTGCAGCGTAGGCATGAGGCCAAAGAAAAGTTCGGGAAGTAGTTGAGTTAGCGGGAGTGCAGCAAAATATCGTACTCTTAGATCAAGCAAGTCAACAACTTCGTGGCGCTCGGATTGATTTGACAATGCCAGATTGACGGGCGACGTTCGAATTGCTGCGAAGTGTTCAAAGACTGTCTACTGCGAGCGCCAGGGTTAACGACGGTCGCCGTGAACCTCGGATGCTTGGCCAACCCTCGTAAATCATAGCGAATGTTTTGCCTATCGATTCCATTTTTTATGCATCTTTGTGGCTTCACTCATATCGCAGCGCCACTAATGGATCTACCTTCGTCGCGCGATGTGCCGGGACGAAGCACGAGATGAAAGCAACCACAATCAACAAGGCCGCTACTGCAACAAACGTAATTGGATCTCGCTCCGTAACTCCAAACAGCAATGACGACATAACTCTGGTCAGCGCTAACGCACCGGCGAGTCCGACGATGACGCCAATCAACGCCAGCATCATTCCCTGCCGCACCACCAGCTTCAACACGTCAAGTGGTCGTGCGCCGAGCGCCATTCGTACTCCGATCTCCTGTGTTCGCTGTGCAACGGAATAAGACATGACACCGTAGATTCCCGTCGCGGCGAGGATCATCGCGAGCAGGGCAAACAGTCCAAGCAAGGTTGTGCGATAGCGCGCTCCGGCAGCCGACATAGCTACCCACTCCGTCATCGGCCTTATTGCTGCGATTGGCTGGTCCGGATCCAACGCATTCACCTCTTTGCGTACGCCACTGACGAGGCTCAGCGGATCCCCCTGCGTGCGGATAACGAGATTGACAAAAAGGAGCTCTCGGGTCGGCACGTACATCGTGGCGGATGGCTCACCTTGCAATGATTGATAGCGAGTGTCGCCAACGATGCCGATGATCTCATAGGGCTCGTTCCTGATTCCGGACCAGATGATCAGTCGCTTGCCCAGTGCTTCCTCGTTCGGGAAGACGCTGTCGACGAAAGCCTGGCTGACGACGATCGCCTTGTCGCTTTGGCGCACTTCCTGCTCAGTAAAGTTCCGTCCGCGCCGCAAAGGGATTCGCATCGCGCTGAAGTAGTTTTTATTCACGCGGCGAAAGTCAACAAAAGCTATATCGGACGTGGCCGGACGGCCTTCGACTCTGTAAGGCATGTCCCTAGCTTCACCACTGAGTGGCAGGTCGGTAATCAAACCGACAGCTTCGACGCCCGGTAAGCCGGCGACACGTGTCTCGAGTTGCTCGAAAAAGTTCGACGCCTTTTCCGGCGTATTGTATTTCTGCCGGGGCAAGTCGACGCGCAGAGTCAAAACGTTGTTCGGATCGAATCCGGGATCGACGTTTTGCAGTGCAACCAAACTCCGGATGAGGAGTCCGGCTGCGATCAACAACATCACAGCGATAGCGCTTTCGAACACGACGAGTAAACTGCGCGTGCGATTCTTCACCGTCGCTTCACTGCCACCTCGTATTCCATCTTTCAAGGCGTCGACGAGATTTTCTTTCATCGTGCGGATGGCGGGCGCCAGCCCAAATAGCAGACCCGTTGCGAGCGAAATGAGAAGAGTGAACGCCAGAACCGTAGCATCGATCTTCACGTTAGCGGTGCGAGGAATATTGTCTTCTCCGAGACTTACGAGCAGTTTGACTCCCGCCACCGCTAGCAAAGCGCCAAGCGCGCCACCGAAAATCGCGAGCAAAAGACTCTCCGTAATCATTTGACGGATGATTCGTAGTCGACTGGCTCCAAGTGCCGTTCGCATCGCAATCTCTTTCTGCCTGGCAGCAGCACGGACCAGCAACAGATTTGCCACGTTGGCGCACGCGATCAGCAACACAAAACCAACAGCGCCGAAAAGAATAAAGAGCATCGTTCGGCTCCCACCCACGAGTATCTCGCGCAAAGGAATGAGACGCAGGCTCCAACCTGTGTTTGAGTCGGGATATTGTTGTTCGAGTTGAGCTGCGATTAGATCGGTGTCGGTTTGCGCCTGGTCCAAGGTGACGCCTTCTTTGAGTCTTCCTATACCTCGCAGGAAACGCGCGTTGCGCATTTTCATCTCAGGATCGGCGTCGAAGTTTATCGGTACCCACAACTGCGCAGGCTGTGGCAGGACCACTTCTGCAGGCATCACGCCGAGAACTTCGTAAGCTTTGCCGTCGAGGTTGATGGTCTTGTTAACGATGTTCGGGTCGCCGCCAAAGCGCGTCTGCCAAAAAGCGTGACTGAGCACGGTTACATGATCCTGACCGGTCTTTTCATTCTCGAGCGAGAAGCCACGACCGAGAGCCGGACGGACGCCAAACGTGTCGAAATAATTTCCCGTTATGATGGATGCGTTGAGACGTTCGGGTTCACCGCTGCCCGTGAGGTTCATGGGAAGCATCATCGAGCCCGACGCGGCAAATTGTTCGAACGTTTTGTTCTGACTGCGATAGTCGAGGAAATCGGTTGGTCCAACGCTTCCCTGGGTGCTGCGGTTGCGGGTGCCATATACCGAGATGAGTCGATCGGGATCCCGATAGGGAAGCGGCTGAAGTATAACGGCATTAACTAGACTGAAGATTGCAGTGTTGGCTCCAATTCCGAGAGCGAGTGCGAGGAGTGCGATCGCCGTAAAGCCCGGGCGCTTCAACAAACTCCGCAAACTGAATCGAAAATCCCGCCAAAGGTCTTCAATGAGTCTCACGCGTCGCATATCTCGACACTCTTCCTTTCGTTGGTCCAAACCGTGCATTACGCGTAACGCAGCGAAGCGCGCCTCTTCTACCGACATACCGGCGGCGGTATTCACCTCGATCTGCCGCTCAAGATGGTAGCGCAGTTCCTCATTGAGCTCGGCTTCGACTTGACCGCGGCGAAACAGTGACCGAAAACGCAACGGCACAGTGTAAAACCAGTGTTCCAAACGCATGGCTCAAGCCTCATTTAGCTGCACCACCAGCGAGATGGCCGTCGATAAACGATTCCAGTTGGCAGCCTCCCGCTCTAGCTCTTTCCGGCCAGGACGCGTCAACGTATAAAACTTCGCGCGTCGGTTGTTTTCGCTGGGCTTCCACTCGGCCTTGATCCAGCCCTCTTGTTCAAGCTTGTGCAGAGCTGGGTATAGCGAGCCGTCACTGACCTGCAGTGTGTCGTCAGAGACCTGTTTGAGGCGTTGACCGATCGCCCAGCCGTGAAGCGGCTCCAGGGCTAGGATCTTCAATATCAGAAGGTCCAGGGTTCCCTGGACAAGGTCTGTCGGTTTACTCATAGCTCTCCATCGGTTACCGAGGGAAGTGTACATGCTCTCCTCTCGGTAAGCAAGGGGTAATAAGAATCCGAAGCTGATTACAGAACTCGGCTTGATGCTCAATGCCCCTGCCTGGCGCGCCATAAAAGAAAGTGCTCATGTGGTCGATGATCAAATGGAGGGCCGAGAAATGCGTGTGCCGCTCCTTGTGACATAACCTAATCGGTACAATGCTATGCAACCTCAGATAACAGGGGACGAAGGGCGCACTCCTTAACGTTCGGTCAATTGCCGGCGTCTTTTACTCCTCCTTGTCATTGAGTACTACCTCGTACTCCTTGGGCTTGAGATTTGACACGGTAGGGGTTTACAGGTGACGGCGTCTAAACGGAATGGTGGCTTTCAGCTTTCGAAATTTCGAAGTTGCGAGATGGCCCGCGGCGAATCAGAAATTCGGGCTCGGTGATCTCGACGAGATAGCAGACCTCACGACGTGAAATAATCTCAAAGGACCGTCCCCCAAAACGTCCCCCAGCGATACGCGAATCAGGCACTACATGCACGGTATGCGTAGCATGCGCATTGATTTTTGCTTAGCCGTTTCGTAAGTGGTGAAAATAAAGGAGCGAAAATTTTGATTCCCAAGCTGGAAGTTGCGGGTTCGATCCCCGTCGCCCGCTCCAGTTTTCCGCAGTAAACTCTAAACTGAAAATTCAGAAGTTAGCACGTTAGAAGCGTCCCGCAAACGTTACTTGACTACACCGTC
>QHZR01000174.1 GCA_003224755.1 Acidobacteriota bacterium | reverse complement strand
TCGGAAGCTCACGGAGCATGAACTCGAAAAGTTCATTGCCGGGAAGGAAAGGCCGAAGCCAGACGATTCTCCGCAGGAGAGGAGCACGGCATCCGGGCGACGAGCCAAAACTGCGCGCTTAGAATTCCGGATACTGGAGTACGTCGCACCGCTGCGGAAGGTTGGCCGCAACTATGTGACCCGTTGTCCATCGTGCGCGGAATTGGGTCATGATCGGAGTGGGGACAATTTGGCAATCTTGATTCGGGACCCTCGCTTTTATAAATGTTGGGCGGGCTGTGCGAAGGAGATGATTCGCGCTGCTCTTGGCCGTCCGACTTATATGGAGATCGCTTAAATGTCGAGCACTAAAGGCACAGGGACACCGCACGTAGCAGCCGAGACTGGCAGAATGCGACCCGCTGTAGAACGGCACTCCAGAAGAAAAATCGTGGTCCGACTGTGGTCCGAAAACTCTGCTTTGGGGTCTTCTCAACGACTTTCTGCCGTTCCGGCGCCGTCATCTGTTCGAGGATTTGCGGAACTGTGCGTCCCCTGCGTTCGGCAGCGATAATTACGCTGGAGTCGAGGATCACTCCCATGCTGGCGGATCCCACGGTTTGCGGTTCTTGATGATTTCTTCCACGTCGGCTGCGAAGTCCGAGTCGATCGATGACGATCTTTGCCTCGGCGCGCACTGGGGCCATCACACTGGGCAAAGTCGCTGGCGGCTTCCGCCTGCGAGATGTGGATGACATTCTTCGCCACAGCAGGCATTGTGCCGCTACCGAACGTCCGAACCTCACTGCCTGCGCTGCTAAGAGCTGCGAAGAATAGAGCATTGGTTCCAGGAAAACTGACAAGCGGCTAAATCGATAATTGTCTTAACAGAAGGGTTCCCCCGCAATGGTGTGCCATGAGTGTGCGCGTCTTTTCAACACCGGCGCACAATGCTTCCGTGCGGGCCTTAGTCCGGGTAAGTCGTCCAGCATGGCTGATCCTGCCATTTGCGTCATCTCAGATCAAATACTCTGTATCGATCCGCATGACTCTGGGCTCCAGTGAGCTCGTCAACAAATTTGGCAAGGGGCGACGATTGGGGTCGGTCGTTCCTTATGATGATGCGCTTCGTTTGCCACCTACCTCGACGTTGCCGGCGAACACAAGCTGGCGACCGTGCACGAACCGTGCACTAATAAGCGAGATTCAGTCCATTTGGGTTAACTTTGAACGAAAAGCAGATTCCCCAAATTGTTGAAAACAAGAGAAATCAAGATAGGAGTGGGAGCGTTTGGAATGAATAATCCGGTGCTCAAGGCAGGCGCGCTACCAGGACTGCGCTACGCCCGACAAAAAACTCTTCACATTCTAAACTAGTTTGAGAAACACGCATGAAACCACGGTCGACCTCACCATAATCGAGGCCATGGTTCGGCTGCCAAAGGAAGAGATTCCTAGATGGTGCACTTAAGAGTTATTTCTTATCGATCCATCCCTTACCATTTCTGAATCGCCTTTTTTTTAATTATCAGGAGTTCGTAATGAAGAGTGTTATTTTCGTCCTTTTTTCACTATGTCTCATCACGCTGCAGGTTTTTGCGGGAAACGGTGCCGAACAGTAGCCACGTTTTCATCCTGATGGAAGAGAACCATAGTTACTCAAGCGTGATTGGCAATTCTTCCATGCCGTACTTCAACAGTCTGGCCAAAAAATATGGTTTGGCGACCCAGTATTATGCGAATACCCACCCGTCGATCGGCAATTACTTCATGCTCGCCGCCGGTCAGATCATCACCAATAACGACAGTTTCTGCAGCACGCTCTCGCAAGATAATGTCGTACGCCACCTGCTTACTGCGGGAAAGACGTTCAAGGCATATGCCGAAAGCCTTCCGTACGCCGGCTACACAGGATGCGCCTCTTACCCATATGTGAAACGGCACAACCCGCTAGCCTATTTTTCCGATGTCGCCAACAGCAGTGAAAAATACAATCTCGTATCTTTCGGTCAATTTTCAAAGGACCTGGCAAATCACACGTTGCCAAACTATTCCTTCATCGTGCCAAATCTACTGCACGATGCACACGACGGCAGCCTCAGCGCCGCCGATTCCTGGCTAAAGACCAACATTGTCCCGCTGATAGCAAGCTCAACATTCCAGAAAGATGGAATTTTGATTATCGTCTTTGACGAGAGTTTCGACACTGACACCCATCATGGCGGAGGCCAGCTGGCGGCTGTGGTCATTGGACCGAAAGTGAAGCCAGGCTACCGCTCAACGAACTTTTACCAACACCAAAATGCCTTGAAGACTCTGATGAAAGCTCTTGGACTGAACAGCTTTTCGGGCGCGGCCAGCGGCGCGGCGAGCATGAGCGACTATTTCTTCTAATGAATCGCCGCCACGGCTGCGGCCTCTCTCTTCCGCAGTGACGCAGCCTTCTTGCCGCGCAGCAATTCGACCGAGCGTTTCGGATCGATCAAGTGTCGGCGTCCATCTTCACTCGTCGTCGCACCCTGCTTGATTAAATCGATCACTTGCGCCGGAGTCAGAGAAGGATCCAAGGCAAACAATTTTGCCGCCAAATTTGTAACGTTCGGAGATGCCATGGAAGTGCCGGAGAGCTTGAGCTTCGCTCCTCCTGGAACATAGCTTTCCACGTCATAACCGTCCGCATCCACCGCGACTGTTGGCCCGTAACTGGTGAACGAGGTTTCATCGCCAGCCTGATTCACGGCGCCGACCGCGATCAGATTCGGCAAATGAAGTCCGGCCGGCACGTCCTGCAGAAAGCTGGCATCGCTGTCGCTGTTTCCGGCGGCACAAACAAACAGGGTATTAGGCGCACTCTTGATTGCCGATTCCACCGCGTCGTGCCAGATGGCGTACAACTCTGCAGCACGCTTCTTGCGCTCTGCCGGATCGCTCGGACCCCCGGTTTTGGAGAGCCAGATTTCAAATTCCTGAGGATCGTCTCCCCAACTCATATTCACAACCCGGACATTTCGCGTGCGGAAATAATTCGACATTTCTTGAAAGTCCGCTGCCAGCTTACGCGCCCATTCCAGCGTCGGCTGAAATGGGAGATCGGGAAGTTGATCGTTGAAACGCGCTACGACCAGCCGTACGGCCGGGTTTCCACGCGCCGAGATTCCGGCCACATGCGTGCCATGAACGTAGAAGCCAATCACTTTCTGCAGCTCGGCCCGCTCGTGCATCTGGTCGGGAGTGTAGGTGCTCATTTTTTGCTGCAGTGCCTGTGCCTCACGCGAATCAACTCCGTTCTCCACGTCCAGTCTGCCCTTGAGCTCATCGCGAAAATTTGGATATTCCTTCTCCTGCGCGTCCGTCAGCGGATATAGCCACGCGTGCGAGACGCCTCCATCGTCCAGGTACGAGAGTCCGTGGGCGCCAGTAGCGGTGGGATGGGGATCGGTAAAGACCTGCTCTCCGAACAGAGAAACGTCCACACCCGAGTCCCAAATGCCAACCAGCACGGGCGTCAGCTTGTCTACTGCGCTGAGCGTGACGTCTCGGGCTTCCCAGATATCAGGCTTAATCACATTGTGAGCGGTGACATACTTGCCGAGGATTTCAATACGTGAGGCATTGAGCGGAAGATCAAACTGAATCGCCCTTCTGACCGCGATCAAGTCCCAGGCTTGATCGCCGCTCAAAGCTTTCGATTTCTCGACTGCAGGATCAAGTTCGGTCTTGACGAAAGCGATCAGCGACGCTTTGGTGCGCAATTTGGCTGCTGCCCATGCAGCCTTCATCGAGTCCTGCACTGTATCCCACGGAAGTTTGTCCACGGCCTCGCTGTAAGCCTTGGTGAATGCCTGCTCGTAGTCCGCCCCATTCGTGCTTTTGGTCTCGATCGCTGCTGCGAGTTCCGATTCGACCAAAAGTCCGCTGGTTAATTTCGCCGAAGGTTTGTCTTCCATCGCACGGACCGTTTTTACCGTCTCGAGCGCCTCGGGATATTCGCCCGCCAGCTGTTGCAGCGTCATCCTCGTAAAGAGCAGGTTGCGCATCGAGGCTTTGTCCGCAATGTCGTAATCGCGAAAAACAGCCGTAAGGTCAGCTCGCACTTTGCTGGAAAAGGCGTCAAAAGTGGCGGAATCCGCTTGTACCAGCTCCGAGGCAGGAGTGGTTAAAGGATAGGAGAACCGCGGCAGATCAGACTGGCTGGTGACCTTTTTCTTTGTCGCATCCTGGGCGACAGCAGAACACACTAGCAGTAGAAGCAACGAAATCTGAGCGGAAACCAGTTTGAATTTAGACATGGACAACCTCAAGGCGACTCGACTGAGGAGTCTAGCTCATTTCGCGGTTTCGCAACACTAACGCAGAATCAGTCAGTGAAAACCACCGACTGCAAGGTTGTGATGTCAAAGCGTTTGCGGCAGCGCAGGTTCTTGCAGCCCATTACGTCGTCTTTGCGCAGCATGTACGACTGCGCCTTGGCGAAGCGAGCGCGGTCGCGCTCATCAGCACGCCCTGGAAGCTGGCGCTTCTTGGTCCGCACCAGCCAAGTGACCTCGTAATCGGCCGCCTGATGGCAATGTGGACAGTTCAGTGTGGCTGGCTTCTTCTCCTGTCGCTCGTCAAAAAAATCGCGCTCTTCCATCGTGCTCCCCGGTGGTTTCTTAGATTATTCCACATCCGTGAGATGCGGCAAAACCCGTGGTGGGGTGAGTTACACTCGGTGAGAGTGACCAGGAAAAAGAGGAAGAAAGCATTTCGCGCTGTCACCGCAGTTAAAGCACTGGCCCGTGAGCGGATAGGTGCGCCTCCGCCGGAGCAGGTCGTCCCCGATCGGAAGAAGAAAAGGAAATCAGCGCAGAAGCACAAGCCCACGTTGAGCAAGCTGCTAAACGTAGAAGAATAGTGAGGCGGGCGAGGACCCGCCGCTGCACCATTATCCAAATTTACGACGCTTTCTTCCTGTCCGAAATTCTTGCCGGTGGCAAGTCATCCGGACGGCCATATTCATTGTGGGTGTGCACTGGGCGCTCAGGATGATCGGCAGCATCTTCCGAGCCCTCAACTCTCGCAGCCTCGATATCCTGGGCTGCTTCAGACAACTCCTCAACGCTCTCGTTGTCCGAGTCTTCATCGGTTGATAGCCGCTGCGTGTCGCCACTTTGGCCAGCGCTCTCTGCTCCAACCTCCCGGGGATCGTTTCCCAATTCGTCTTTGCGGGCTTCGTTGTCCTGCGAGCGCACATCAGCTTTCCGTTTTCTAGGCATGGATCCTCCTGATGCAATTTGGATGCGGCGCCAACTGAAAGCGATTGCTTTCGTGCGGAGCTAAGCGGCTTGCAGTTCTTCCAGAAGGTCGGCTTTCAGCTCCTCCTGCTTAGCGGGTGCGAGCTTGGCTCCGGACGAGGTGAGGTAGAAAACATCAATGGCCATCTGGCCTTCGGTATCAATCAGAGCGATTTCTATATTGCAGTCCTGATAAGAGAATCGAGAGGCGATCCTATGCAAAAGACCCAACCGGTCCTGCGCAATCACCTGAATCAATGTGCTTCCGGGTGAACACTCGTCATCAAATTCCACCCGCGTTTCGACTTTGACTTTGGCAGTATTTTTCGATTCCGAGCGCACACGATCACCCAGCATACGGTCTAAATCGGCCTCGCCGTTCAGTACATCGGCTAGGTTGCGCAGAAATCGCTCCCGTTCCGATTGATTGAGTTCGAGAGTGCGGAAACGATCGGTGAAGTAGAACGTGTCCACCACAACTCCGATGGCATTGGAGAAGGCGTCGGCTTTGACAATGTTCATTCCCCATGCCGCCAGCGAGCCGGCAATTTTGGCGAAAAGAAATGGCCGATCCTCCGTTACGACGGTGAGCTCGTACCAGTGGCGTCCTCGCACTAGGTAAAGCTGCGCCGGATCCTCTGCCAACTCTCCTGCCATCCGCAGATGCTGCACCATCTCCTCCGGCCGATAGGTCCGGAGATAGCGCAGAGGTAACCCCTCCAAGTATGACTTGACGTTGCCAGCCATCGCGGGCGCCATTGCTTGCAGGCGGGAAACAGTTTCGTCCTGCTCTGAGGCGGCGTGCACTCGTTGATCCGCGGTGCGACTCATGCAGTTTGAAGCGGCGATGTAGAGTTGCCACACATTTTCCGCTTTCCACGGTGTCAGTGCTTCCGGATTCACCGCCTTGATGTCTGCGTACGTGAGCAGCGACACCATTTTGAGACGCTCGGGAGTGCCGATTTTCTCCGAGAACGACTGTATGGTGAGCGGATCGTAAATATCGCGCCTCAACGTCGCGGAAATTTCCAGATGACTGCCGATCAGAAAAGAGATGGTTTCGCGATCGCCGGATTCAAGACCAAGACGCTCCATGCTTTTCGTTGCCATCTGCAAGCTCGTAACGACATGGTTGTCTCCCGGAACACCCTTGCCAACGTCGTGCAACAGCAAAGCCAGATACAGCAACTCAGGCCGTTCCAGTTCCTCGAGAAGACGTCCGTATCTTTGGTCCCACTCCGAATTCGCCTGCCGGGCGCGGTGCAAGCATTCGATCGCGAGGAACGAATGCTCGTCTACAGTGAAACGGTGGTAAAAATCGCGGACTACGAGCGAGTCAATCAACTTCATCTCAGGAAGCAGCAATGTAAGCAGCCCTAGCGAATGCATGGCCCGAAGCGCTTCGGCAGCATGTGGCTCAACCAGCACGGCCTGTAGATAGCGCCAGCATTGCGGCCCAGCGGGAGGCGCCTGGTTGAGGCCTGGCAAGGTTTGCAGGATGCGGTTTTCGGTGGACATTGCCGGTTTAAGTCCATGGTGGGCAGCGAAACTGAAAATGCGAAACAGGAGTTCGTGATCGCTGACAGTTGAGGGCTGCTGCAAGTGAATCAGTCCATCCACCACTGAGAAATCAGCGTTCGAGAGCCGCGAGCGCCAGTTCTGAAAATGACGGTAGAGTGACGACCGTGCTGCCGGAACGGATTCCAGCAACCGCAAACATTCGTAATGAACAGCGCGGGCGTGGCGGAAATAAATCCGCATCCAAGCGGCGGCATCGAGGCGCTCGGATTTCTCCACGCCGATATTGCGGGCTGCGGCTTCGTCCTGCGACTCCCAGGCAAGCATGTTGTCATCGCGGCCTTGCCGGTAGTGAAGAAATGCGCGGACAGAAGTGAGGAACTGCAACGCCGGCTCCAGTTTCTCGTGACCCGGCCCCTGCTGCAGCGATTCCGCCGACGGCCACTTGCGCTCACTATCAAGCCCCGAGAGCAGCGTCATCCACGCAGCAACGTTGTGGTCGCGGATCCCGCCGGGCGCCTCTTTCAGGTTGGGCTCAAGATGGAACACGGTGTTTCCATACTTAGCGTGTCGAGAACGAGTGACTTCGGCGAGCTGCTGGATGATGTAATTTCCTTCCCGCAAAAAGAATTTTGGCAGCACTTTTTCGTGCAACCGCTCGAACAATTCTCGATCGCCGGCAACGTGCCTGCTATCGAGTAACGAGATGGTGAATTCGACATTCTGCGGATCAAACTGCTCGCATTCCGCCAAGGTGCGCGTCGTCGGCCCCAACTTCATGCGAAGGTCCCAGAGTTCCTGGCAGAACGTCCTGATAGGTTCGCGCAACGCGTCTTCAGTGGTACGGTCAGCGTGGAGAAAGAGAATGTCAACGTCGGAGTGGGGGAACAAGGCACGACGGCCGAATCCACCCAGTCCTACCAGCGCGAAATTCTTTGACTCGTCGCCTCCGGGGCAAATCAACTCGTTCCACAGCCGCAGCAGGATCTTCTCCACCAACTCCGTGCGCTGCTCAATGGCCGCCGCACCGTCCCCGGTTGTTGCAAATGCCTGTTGAATCTGCGTCGATTCACTCAGGTAAAGGTCGCGAAGTTCCGTGCGTAACGTGGCGGCTGTACTCATCTGCGAGGCGTTTCGATCCGATCTGCGATGTTCCGCGGCCCGAGGCGGGTGCGTGCATCTTTACTCTAACCGTGATGCTAACACTCCGGAAATCGAAACTATTTATGGAGGGAATAAAAGCAGCTATTGGATATTGCGGATGTGGAGCGCTCATCGCATGCGGGAAAGGCAGGGTTCTACCCTTACGTCTTTTTCTGTGCGACTTCAATCCTGGCTTGTGCCCGACTCATCTTTGCGTTGGCTGCGGCGGACGCTTCCTCTGTGTTCGCCGATTTTAGCGACTCCTCAGCCTGCCTTAGATCGTCCTGCGCTCTGGACACGTTTATCTCACCTGCGCGCTCGACTGTTTCCGCAAGGACGGTCACGCGATCAGGAAGCACCTCCGCAAAACCCCATGCGACGGAAAAGCGGTGCGTCTGTCCATCGCTACGATAGCTAATCTCTCCAGCCCCCAATTCGGTGATCAGCGGAGCATGGTGCGGCAAAATACCAACGTAGCCGTTACGCCCGGGAATCTGGAGCTCTTCCGCGCTGTCGCGGACGACCATCTTCTCGGGCGTCACTATTTCGAGTTGGAAAGTGTCAGCCATTTTTGGGCGCTATGCTCCGGCCTCTTGCTTCTGGCGTTTCCCAAAGCCCAGAGCCTGAAGCCCAACGCCGCGTTCTTACGCTGCCGCCTTCATTTTTTCGGCAGCTTCTTGCACTTCATCAATAGTGCCTTTCATGTAAAACGCCTGCTCAGGAATATCATCATGCTTGCCTTCGACGATTTCCTTGAAGCTTTTGACGGTGTCGGCAACCTTCACGTAACGTCCAGGAGCTCCGGTGAATTGCTCGGCCACGTGGAACGGCTGCGATAAGAAGCGCTGAATTTTGCGCGCGCGGGTCACCGTCAGCTTTTGATCTTCGCTCAGCTCGTCAATGCCCAAAATCGCAATGATGTCTTGCAGATCCTTGTACGTCTGCAGGGTCTTCTTTACCGATTGCGCGACATCGTAGTGCTCTTGCCCTACAATTCGCGGGTCGAGAATGCGAGAAGTCGAAGCCAGCGGATCAACCGTTGGATAAATTCCGATCTCGGTCAAAGCGCGCGAAAGCACCGTGGTTGCGTCCAAGTGAGCAAATGTTGTCGCGGGTGCAGGATCGGTCAAATCGTCCGCCGGGACATAGATTGCCTGAACTGAAGTCACCGACCCCTTCTTGGTAGAAGTGATCCTTTCCTGTAGTTCACCCATTTCCGTTGCGAGATTCGGTTGATAGCCGACAGCGCTAGGCATTCGTCCCAGAAGCGCCGAAACTTCCGATCCTGCCTGGGTAAAGCGGAAAATGTTGTCAATGAAGAGCAGCGTGTCGGCGCCTTCGACATCGCGGAAGTATTCCGCTACCGTGAGGCCAGTCAGAGCAACTCGCAGCCGTGCCCCTGGCGGCTCAGTCATCTGGCCATAAATCAATGCAGCTTTCGATTTATCAGGATCGCCCGGCTTGATCACGCCCGATTCGGTCATTTCGAGCCACAAATCGTTGCCTTCGCGAGTGCGTTCTCCGACACCGGCGAATACCGAAAAACCTCCGTGCTGTTTGGCGACGTTATTGATCAGCTCCATGATGACTACGGTCTTGCCCACTCCTGCGCCACCAAAGAGTCCGATCTTGCCGCCCTTCAAGAAAGGCTGGATAAGATCAATGACCTTCACGCCGGTCTCGAACATCTCCGCCGTTGTCGCCTGATCTTCGAACAAAGGCGCAGTGCGATGGATCGGGTGCCGTTCCTTCGCGGCGATTGGGCCGAGGTTGTCCACAGGCTCGCCGATCACGTTCATAACGCGTCCCAACGTGCCATGGCCAACGGGGGCGGAAATGGGGCCGGCGAGGTCAATTGCCTTCATACCACGCACCATCCCGTCCGTAGCCTCCATAGCGATACAACGCACCCGGCCTTCGCCGAGATGTTGCTGCACCTCCAGGATTACGTTAATCGCCTTGGGGACGTTAAAGCCCTCGCTGACCACACGAAGGGCCTGGTAAATCGGCGGCATGGCGGTCGCATTAAATTGCACGTCCACGGCCGGACCGGTGATTTGAATTACATGTCCGATGTTTTCCATAAAGTCAGCTCTTAGCTGTTAGCTCTTGGCTCTTGGCTCTTAGCTTCTCCTTGCAGCTCCAACATTCATTCTTATGGCCAAACGAACGTGGTACGAAAGCTCGATAAGCTAAAGGCTAAGAGCTAAAAGCTAATAGCTGGTTTTCACAATGACGCTGCTCCACTCACAATTTCAATAATTTCCCTGGTGATCTTCGCCTGGCGCACTCGGTTCATAGAAAGAGTCAGCGAATCAATCATGTCGCTTGCGTTGCTGGTTGCTGATTCCATAGCCGTCATTCGTGCGGCATGTTCAGCCGCGACCGACTCCAGCAGCGCACGATAAATCTGTATTCCCACATACTTCGGTAGCAACGCCCGAAACAGTTCACGCGGCGGCTGCTCATAGATGTAATCCACCTGCGCCACGGCAAATGCGGCGGCGCGCTCGTCAGCTTCGCGCGTGTCTGCAGGACGAATCGAAACACCGGCACCCTTGGCGGCCTCAATGGCCCGCTGCTTCTCCTCGAGTTGCATTTCTCTGGATTGCGCAATTTCCCGTGCGCCGATCCGCTCAATCGGCAGCAGTTGTTCGACCACCAGACGCTGCGCGATTACAGACTTGAATTCGTTGAAAACCACATACACCGAGTCAATCTCAGCATTGGTGTAGCGCTCAATCAGCCGCTCGGCAAGGTCAGACGCGAGCGAGTATTCGATCTTGTTAAGCACTCCAACTTGTTGGCCTACCAACGTGGTGCGTGGCGGCTCTATCGAGTCGGTCTTTCTAGGCTCGGCTGCCCTAAATCTTCTACGCAGAAAGTCACGTCCCTTGCGGCCAATTGCCTCGATTTCGATATTCTTGCCAGACTTTGACTCCAGAAAGCGAGTTGCAGCTTTCAGGATGTTGGCATTGAACGCCCCGGCGAGACCCTTGTCGCCCGTGACGACGATCAACACCACATTTTTCTCAGGGCGGTGCACCAGGAGCGGGTGAAGCACGTCGCCAGTCGCAGGATCATAAACGTCGGCACGCGAGACTAGCGATTTGAGGACATTCGTCAACATCTGCGCGTAAGGACGTGCGGCAAGGGCGCGTTCCTGCGCCCGTCGCAGCCTGGCTGCAGAGACCATTTTCATGGCGCGCGTGATCTGCCGCGTGTTGATCACGCTGCGAATACGCCGCCGGATATCTAAGATATTGGCCATGAAATCGTCGTTCGTCGTTGGTCGTGCGCCTAAGCGTGGATTGGGGTGTCCCAACCTTGTCGCGCTCTATGCAACAGGATGGGATTTTGACTCTATTTCCCTGCTGCCACTGCTTGCCGCTCCGCCACGAACGCGTCTTTTGCCTGTTTTATCACTCTGGTCATTTCCGCTTTGAGAGCGTCATCAAGAATCTTCTTCTCCATGATCGCGGCCAGCAGACCACTGTTGGTGGCGTCCACGTAACGATATAGTTCCGCCTCAAAATCGCGCACCTGCTCGATAGCCATGTCGTCTAGCACGCCGCTGGTTCCAGCGAAAATCATCAGGATTTGCTTCGAGAACGGCAGAGGCGAAAACTGCTTCTGCTTTAGAACTTCGACGAGGCGCTGTCCACGATTAAGCTGCGCCTGCGTGGCCTTATCTAGATCACTGCCGAACTGCGCAAAAGCCGCAAGCTCGCGATACTGGGCAAGATCCAGTTTTAGGCTGCCTGCCACTTGGCGCATGGCTTTGATCTGTGCCGCCCCGCCAACACGGCTGACGGACAATCCAACGTTCACCGCCGGACGCACGCCTTGGTTGAACAAATCTGTTTCCAGATAAATCTGCCCGTCCGTAATCGAGATGACGTTCGTCGGAATGTAAGCGGAAACGTCGCCCGCCTGGGTCTCGATAACCGGCAGCGCAGTAAGCGATCCGCCGCCTTTTTCATTGCTCAATTTGGCGGCACGTTCTAACAATCGCGAGTGGAGATAAAAAACATCTCCGGGATACGCCTCCCGTCCTGGCGGACGCCGCAGCAACAGCGAAATCTCGCGATAGGAGGCCGCGTGCTTCGAAAGGTCGTCGTATATAACAAGCGCGTGCTTCTTGTTATCTCGGAAGTACTCGCCCATTGCACACGCTGCATACGGGGCAATGTATTGCATCGGAGCAGGCTCTGACGCCGAAGCTGCGACCACGATCGTGTAATCCATTGCGCCGTAATCGGTGAGAATCTTAACCACCTGAGCGATCGAAGACCGCTTCTGCCCGATCGCGCAATAAATGCAAATCAGGTCATTGCCTTTGTTGTTGATGATCGTGTCAATCGCAATCGCAGTCTTTCCCGTCTGCCGGTCGCCGATGATCAACTCGCGCTGGCCACGGCCGATGGGAATCATGCTGTCGATGGCTTTCAACCCAGTCGCCATCGGTTCACGCACCGGCTGGCGCTCAATCACTCCGGGCGCCAGGCGCTCCATCGCAATGAATTCGGAGGTCGAGATCGGGCCTTTGTCGTCAATTGGCTGGCCAAGCGCGTCCATAACACGCCCGATCATTGCATCACCCACAGGCACGCTCATGATGCGCCCGGTGCGCTTGACTTCGTCGCCTTCTTTGATCGCGGTGTACTCGCCGAGCAACACCACCCCGACCTGGTCTTCTTCCAGGTTCATCGCAATGCCGGACAGATTATGCGGAAATGCGAGCAGCTCGCCGGCCATGACCTTTTCGAGTCCATGAACGCGCGCAATGCCATCGCCCAGAGTGATGACGGTCCCTACTTCGTCAACGGCAACTTTCGATTCATAATTCTCGATCTGCTGCCGGATTAATTGCGTAATTTCGTCTGCTTTGATTTGCATAAGTTCAGCTTTTAGCTAATTAGCCTTTAGCTCTTAGCGCTTCCTTTGCTGGAGACTAGCTTTCCTCTGCGTCCTTTGCGGCTTTTCTTCGCGACCTTTGCGGTTAAAAGCTTTTGCGACTCAAAATCGTTGTGCTCCAAGCTAAGAGCTAAGAGCTAAGAGCTAAGAGCTAAGAGCTAAGAGCTGCTTTAATCTCTCCAACTGTCCCTTCACCGAACCGTCATAAACCGTGCTGCCGACGCGGGCAATGGCCCCGCCGAGGATGGTCCTATCCTGCGCATATTTCGCGCGGATATTCTTGCCTGTCACTCGCGCGAGGTCACCCTCAAGTTCCACACGTTCGTCCGCATTCAATTCCCGCGCAGTGGTGATCGCAGCTTCGGCAAACCCCAACCGTTGATTCAATTCCTGCCCAAACTGGGTCACGATGTCGCTTAGAAATCGAGTGCGCCGCTTGTCAATGAGAACGGCGACAAAATTTCGTACCGGCCGCGACAGCCCGGCCTTCTGAACGATGCTGTCGAGTACAGCGCGTTTCTGTTCGGCGGGAATCGAGGGCGCTTCCCACACTTCGCGAAGCGCTTTGCTGTCACGCGCAAGCCCGGCAACCTGCTGTGCTTCGGCTAGCGTTCTTGCGGCGTCGAGGCGGTTAGCCATGACGACATCGGCGAAAGCTCGGGCGTAAGTGTTCGTGACGGTAGCCATCTAATTTTTCTTCGCGCCTAAACCATCGCCGGAAAGTTGCTGTGAAAACCGGCGCACCAGCGCCTGGTCGGTCGGAATGTCCACCTGAATTTGTTTGGTAGCCAGCGTGACTGCCAAATCGGCAGCGTAACCGGTCAGTTCTCTCCGGGCAGCCTTGGCCGCGGCGGCAATCTCCTGCTCGGCAGATTCCACAATCCGGCGGGCGTCCTCGGCGGTTGCAGCTTTAATCCGTTGCTCTTCAGCTGCGGCTTCCTTGTCGGATGTAGCGCGCATCCCGCTGATTTCGTCATCCATCCGCGCCAGCCGCGATTCAATTTCTGACAATCGCCGGTTCGCGTCCTCACTTGCGCGGCGCGCTTCTTCAATTGACTTCTGAATTGAAGCGGTGCGGCTACGGAACATTGCGGGCAGGTTCTTCGTTGAAGCCCACACGATAAGGCCTACAACAATGCCAAAGTTCAGAACCACGGCGAGCCAGTAAGCTCCGTCAGCGCTCAAGCCGGTAATTCGCGAGAGCAGGCGCACTGACGCAGAATGCTTGAACTGCGCGGTTGGATCCTCCTCGGATTTTTGTTCCGGAGCAGCATTGACGGGAGCATTGTGCACGCTGGGATTAGGGGCGTGATCCGGCTCTCCAGACTGCGCTCGTGCCCATCCGCCAGAGAGGATCATGACCGTAAGCAACGCCAAAGGCGCAAATTTCCGAGATCGAAATCTCACCGTCCACCCGCCTGGCCCAGCGCCGGTGCAAGCACGGCACGAATGATCTCTGACGCCATGCGTCCGGCTTCGCCTTCCAGCAAACGTTTCGCGGCCATTTTATCCTGCTCGATTGCTGCACGCGCTTGATCAACTTGTGCTTGCGCTCGCTTGCGCGCTTCGGCAATCGCGACTGCCCGGGCGTGCGAAGCCTTGGCCCGTCGGGCTTCTTGCGCCTTGAACAATGCTAACCGCGCCTCTCTCAATTTCTGTTCATACTCGGCAGTTCGCGCTTCGGCAGACTGAATGTCAGCCCGCGCCTTCTCGACCGCCCCTTGAGTGCGATCACGCCGCTCGGAGAGCACCCGAGTGAGCGGTTTATGCACCAGCACCGTGTAGAGCCCAAACAAAAGCAGAAAGCAAATTATTGTGGGAATGGAGCCGAGCAGTAATCCGCCTATTTGTTTGAGCGTCTCATCCATGTTTTCAGCTGGGTGTGGACCGGTCGAAAGGACTCTTTGGAACTAACAAGTTTATCTGTGTGCAGGGAAAAGTGTCAACGAAACGTGCCCCGGGGCAGACTACTTCGCGGGTCCCGGCGCGTCTCGGAACGCGGCCAGGAGTTCCGCGGGATTATGGGCATAGAACTCAACGTATCCGCAAGCCGAGCAAACCTCGGCATGGAAAATCGAACGAACGGATTTCTTAAGAAACATGGCGGTTGGATCAGCGTCCAGCCTCAGGCTGACATTGGCTTCGCCGCGCTGCCCGTCGTGCGCAACCATCACCCTATGCACGATCTCAATGCATCCGCACTTCGTGCATTTTTCGGCTCGATGCATAAAGAAAACGCGCGCCCGAGTGCTCTTATGCCGCCTGCCCCTTCACTTCTACTCCCGCCCACTTCTCGAGCAGGAGTAACGTCGCGGCGTAGTCGAGTTCAGCGTGTCCATCTTCGATGGCCATTTCATAGATATCTTCTACTGTCTCGAGTCCTGGCAGTTTTACCCGGGCTTCTTTGGCTGCCTCAAGAGCGAGACGAATATCTTTCCGCATCAGGCGCAGCGGAAAATTCGCAGTGAAGTCCCGTCCCAAAACGAACGGGGACTTGTATTCGACGACCCCAGACCGCACCATGGAAGCATTTACCAGCGGCATCAGTGTTTCTGCATCAACTCCCAATTTCGCCGCCAGCGTGAGCGCCTCGGCAAAGCCTTCGTAGATCATTGCAATCTGCAGGTTCATCACCAGTTTTGCGGACTGCCCCTTGCCCACGTCTCCCATGCGGAAGATCTTTTTACCCATTCCGGCAAAGAGCGGCTTCAGGCGCTCGACCGTCTGCTCGTTGCCACCCACGATGAACAGCAACGTGCCGCCCTCAGCTGCCGGCTTTGATCCTGTCATTGGCGCATCCACATATTGCGCGCCTTTTTTGGCGACACGTTCCGCAAAATTGCGGGTCGCCGAAGGCGAGATCGTACTCGAGTCGGCAATGATCATGCCCTC
>QHZR01000173.1 GCA_003224755.1 Acidobacteriota bacterium | reverse complement strand
CTTCCTTCCCCGGCGTGCGGTTCCAGACCGAGACCTCGTGACCGGCCTTCGCCAGATTCGTGGCCATCCCGCGGCCCATAATCCCCAATCCTAGAAATGCAACTCGCATTACACGCTCCTGATTACGAATAGTCTTCAGAATTAGAACTGACGTAATCGCCATGGGTCAAGCAAATGATGGGAGATTGGTAGAATCAGAAAGTCAGTCGTTAGCTCTTCGCCTTTAGCGCTTCGCCAAAACCGTTCGGCACAATTTGTTTCTGGCCAAAAGCTAACACGTAACAGCTAACAGCTAACAGCTCAGAGCTGCTTTCCCATGCTGAAACAGGCGCTCCAGAACCCGGCGCTTCGCAAGCGTGCCAGAGCATTTGGCAAGCTGATCCGGCATTCTGCGGTCACCCCTCGCCGCGGCCAGTCGCATAAACCAAAACTGGTGCCAGACG
>QHZR01000292.1 GCA_003224755.1 Acidobacteriota bacterium | reverse complement strand
CGTGGTCAGACTCAGCTCAGTCCTCGAGAATGGCATCCCTCTCCGAACACTTGCTCGAGTTGGAAAAGAAATTACTCGATCCACCTCTTCGCCGTACGCCTGAGATGCTGGCCCCCATGCTGGCCGATAACTTTGTGGAATTTGGAAGCAGCGGGCGGAAGTATGACAAGAAGCAGGTACTCTACCAGTTGAGCAGACAACTTCCAGCCCAATTGACCATTGAAGAATTTCGAGTAGTCGAGCTTGCGCTGGACGCTGCATTGGTTACCTATCGGGCGCGGGCTGAATCGGCGGACCGAAAAGGTGAGAAGTACTCTTTGCGCAGCTCGATTTGGATACAGCACACAGGACAGTGGCAAATGATGTTCCACCCGGGAACACTGGTGGCCGAAAACAGGCCAGTAAAGAAATCCGCGTTTCCATTCACGAACAAGCCGGAGGGAGCTTGAAGCCACAGCCCGCTTCGATGAGTTCGGAAACTGACAAAACCAACTCCTCTTCCCACGGCCTGGCGACAACTTGAACGCCGATCGGAAGACCTTCTGGGCTGCGGGAAACCGGTACTGTCGCCGCCGGCATCCCCAGTAGGTTGAACCATTCGCAGTAGCTCCAGGCATCGAGATACTCGACTGTCTTGCCTTCCACCTGCCATCTCCGCTCACCATGACGGAACGCAGGAACTGCAGCGACTGGACAAAGTAGCACAGGGAATCTTTCCATCTGTTCGAAGACCTGCATGCGCACGAGGTCGCGTTCAATCCAGGTGTCTAGGAGTGTTTGCGCGGTGTGAGGATTTTCAGCTGCGACCCAGCCGTTGAACTCCTTGAGAATCGGGCTGAGTTCGGATTCGCAGCCACGCAACATTGGGCCGAGCAACATACCTCCAGCGATGCCAAAAAACTGCCACCAGAGCTGGCGTGCTTTCTCGAGGCCTGAAGGGCAGAATGGTTCTACATCAAATCCAGCACTGCGCAAGGCCTCGGCGGCTTGATGTACGGCTGAGCGAGTTTCCGCAGTCGCCGGAGTGCGGTCATCACTTTCAAAGTATCCGATTCGCAATTTGTTCAGTTGATTTCGGTCAGGCCACCGCACTGGGACCCGCGCCGCGGAGGGATCGCCAATGTCGGGGCCCTGCATGATTTCAAATAGCAGCTTCACATCGGCAACAGGCCTTGCCATGGGACCCACGACCCCCAGTAGGGCAAATGGTCCGACTGATTGTGGAAAGTGTCCGCGGGCGGGAATGCGTCCTGGCGTCGGTTTCAACCCGCAAATTCCGCAGAAATGGGCGGGAACCCGAATAGAACCGCCTCCATCGCTGCCGACGCCACCCGCTGAACACCCGGACGAAATGGCTGCCGCCTCGCCGCCGCTGGAGCCTCCGGCGGTGCGTGACAAATCCCAGGGATTGTTGGTGCGCCCATAGAGCAGATTGTCAGTTTCCCACGCCATGAGAAATTCCGGAGTGTTGGTCACTCCGAGTACGACCGCCCCCGCATTCCGCAAACGGCTGACAAGCGGAGCGTCGGTCTGGCCAACCACGCCCTCTCGCAGTTTGGTCCCCGCTTCGTAGGGCATCCCGGCAACACTGATCGAGCTCTTTATGCTGATGGGAACGCCGTGAAGACCACCAAGATGGTGATTTTGCATGACAGCGACTTCGGCAGCTCGCGCTTGATCTAACGCGCGATCCGCATCTACGTGAACGAAAGCATTGATTTTGGGATTGAATCTTTCAATGCGCGCGAGATGGGCGTCCAGAAGCTCGACGGGCGACAGCCTCTTTGCGCGAATCTGCTGTGCCATTTGACAAGCGGAGAGAGATGTCAGATCTGATGATGTCACCAATCGGAGAATAGCAGAGGCGCCGTCACTGGCTTAGAGTTGAACCCTCGATGCGGCTAGTGAGCGGCGACCAACGCGCGGCGACTCTGCGGTTCGAGAAGTGAACGCACCGCTTCCGATTTGCGGACCCCACGTTTTTTGAGCCATGCCTGCAGATCGCGACGGCAGGCAACAGCCATGTCGCTAAAGAAGAGGCCAGCGCGGCCTTCGCCGTCAGCCCAGATGAAGTCAGTCTCAGCCGCACATTTCGCAACGGCAGCATCGCTTCCGCCGCCTGTAATGAAAGGCCATGCTCGGTAACCTCCTGCACCAATGCCGGCGTAGTTCCCGCGGGAAGCTGCAAGTAGGCCAGGGTCTCGCTTTTGTGGCGGGATGAACCACGGCGATCTTCACGCATGAATGCTTGCGCAGCGCGCAACGAGTGCAGAACTTGCAGGGGATCGAGGGGCTTGTACAAGACGAAATTTGCGCCCGCTTGAAACACACTGCCGATTGGTGTGGTCGAACCAATCATTCCGAACAGCACTGGACGGCGCTTTGCCGATGCGGCACGGGCGACTTTGGCAACCTGAACCGCGTGCGGAAGGTCAAAATCAACAATGAGCGCCGAATGATGATCCGTGGCCAGCGTCTCCATGGTCTCTGAAGCCGACGGCGAAATACGATATTCGATGCCCAGCTCGGCGAATGCCGCGACTAGCACACGGATCGAGCTGTGACTGCGAGACATCACCAGCGCGTTCAGTTTCATGGGTTGCAGATTAAAGGGCGCCCTTAGAAGGGTAAAGATGCCGGCTGTAACCGCGCTTCGGTTACCCGCAGCAAGATCACGCATTTTGTCGTACTTAGCGGGTGGCGAGTTGAGCGCGTTTCTTCAATTCCTCAAGCGTCCGCTGAGCATCCTTGGCATCCGGGGCCTGTGGCGATAACTTGAGATAAAGGCTTACGTGTTCAGCTGCCGATTGGTAATCCTGCTTGCGCGCAAGAATCAGTCCGTACAGATACTCCAGTTGTGGCAACTGGTGCGAGGAATCGAGGCGTATCCCTTTGGTGATGCTCGTTTCCGCTTGCTTTATATTTCCGAGATTGAAGTTCGCAGCGGAACTCAGGAACCAATATTCCGCCGTCTCGGGATGAATCTGCACTAAATGATCCGTCGCGCCTGCAAGTTCTTGCCATTGCTGCTGCTGTGCCGCCAGATGCGCGAGTTCAACGTAGCCATCGGCGAGCTTTGAGTCCTGCGTAACGGATTCGTGAAAGGACTGCCGGGCGTCCACAAAGTCTTTCTGCGTCGCTTGCACACGCCCCAGTTCCAGCCATGCAAGTGCGTACTTCGGGTATGCGGCGATGGCTTTTCTGAATGAGTCCATAGCAGCAGACCACTTCCCTTTTTTCTTCTGCTCCTCGCCTTTCTCGAACGCGGCTTTGGCTTTATCAGGTGCGGCGAGTGACGTAAGACTCACGGTGAATGGCTGGTTTGGCGCGGCGCCGCGCAGCACAATCGTGCCCACATTGACGGCCCCGATGTCTCCAGTTCGAGTGAGACGCAACGGCTCAGCCTTGTATCCGGCGAGATCTGCGATTAGTTCGCACGTTCCCAAATCGATTAAGGATGACCCATCCTTCACTACTTGCGGCGGGTAGGACGCCGAATTGTGGTCGGATGACGGCGCGCTAATACTGAAGTACCCTTTGGAGTCGGAATGTGCGTGCGCCATCTCTTCTGTGTTGCCACACACCAACGATATGTTCACGCTCTCGGGCGGCGGCGAATTCGCCTCGGTTGTGACCTTTCCATTCAGCAGAAGCATTCTCGCAGTCCCAGGCATAGCGGCGGATGGGGCTTCTCCAAGCATGCCCGCAGAAGAGGCTTGAGGTGGTAGTTGGGCGAAAACAATTACAGAGCCGACGAGGAAAATTACGGTAAGAACGACGGCGTACTTCATCACTTCACCTTTCACGAAATGACGAAGATCAGATGAGGATTGCGAACTGTTGCGGCAGGAAAAGAAACACTATTCCAACCGGAATAATCGCTCAATCTGAACGAAAAAAGCTTGTAGAACAACCGTAGGATGAAAATGCAGCAAGCGAAAACGGTGCGAATTTATTTGACGTCTTTCATGTGCATGAGAGCGCCGTAGTCTTTGCCCGATGGTTCTACCGCGCGCGCGACAATGCCATCGAAGGCATCGCGTAGTTCAGGAAATTTCAGCAGAAGCGCCTTCATGACGGCCATGCATTCCTGGAACGTATCGCCCGTGTTGGCGACGCTAGCCGTCTGGAATTTCACCACCAGATGAAGCTCCTGACCCACGGTGGTCGGGAACAAGGCGGAGAGTTTGTACGTCTTTCCATCGGGAGAAGTAAGATCGGAGGTCCCGCCGTTCAACGGCAAGTCGGACGGCTTTACGCTCTGTGCTTCGTCGTAGAGTTTGTCGGTGGCCTGCGTGTACATGAACGGTACCGGCATAGAAAGTTCCCTTCCCTCGACGAAGTACAACCAAGCGTTGTGGGTTTGAGCTTTGCCTTTGAAGGCTCGGGCGTGGTCCAGGAACCAGGTGGCATCATGGCCTGCAACCTGAGTGTCACGCAAAAAAAAGCCACCCATCTTCCAATCCGTGCCTTGCTGCTGCAGAACGAACGACAGTGTCATCGGCGCCTTCTGGCCGGAAATGTCCAGGGTTATGATCCCGTAACTGCCGGGAGGAAGTTTGGGAATAATGAACTCGGCGCTGTTTGTGGTCTGTCCGCCGGCGCCAAAGATGCCGCACAAAAATTCCGCCTTCGGAACCGCGGCGGTCCCTTCGGCTTTGAGAAGAAATGGAGCGCGAGGCGTTGCATGCGCGCCAGCCAGGTTCGCCTGGTTATCTTTGATCGTGCCTTCAATCCATCCGAAATCGCCCGCGACTCCGGGAATCGAATTCTGTTTTAAGGAGGCTGAATCGCCACGTGAAACCATGTCAAAAAACTTGGTTGCGGTGGCTTGAATGGCCGTGCGCGTCGCGGCGTCCATATCGTCGGAGGTAAAGCAGGTCTCCGCGAATGCCGAGGAATAAAACAGAGGAAGGGTTAGAAAAACACAACAACAGAACTTCAGAACCCGAAGGCCTGCAGTAATTCGTGTGCTCATAGCGGAAGCGATGTCTCTCTGTGTTGCTGCCGTACTTTAAGATGCAAAATTAGCCGAAGTCGGAAGTTGGGTGCTCGGTACCCTCCAAAAATTATCACAAATGCCGCGTCGAGCGTAATCCTGGCCCCCGGACGCAAACCAACCAGATTTGCACAGCCTTCATCATAGTGCGCGCCACTAAGAGGAACATCCATGTTAGGACGACTATGTGCACTCGGTTGCACAACTGTGTTCATTGCCGTTCTGGGCGGTTGTGTAGGGGTCGTGCCCATTCCAAAAGGAGATTTCCAGCTTACCGTTACGACTGCCGGAGCGGGAAGCGGAGCTGTGACGAGCAGTCCTCCAGGGATAGACTGTCCCGCAACCGCGTGCACTTTTGATTTTCCGTTGACTGCTCAAGTCACTCTAACGGCTTCCCCAACGAATCCATACATCTTCGCCGGCTGGAGCGGAACAGGGTGCAGCGGAACCAGCAATCCCTGCCCTGTTACCGTGTCGGGGAACACCGCAACGGCGACGGCCGCGTTCGGCGCGTCGCTGCAGAGCATCAACCACGTTATTTTCCTCGCGCAAGAAAACCGCTCGTTCGATAGCTATTTTGGTGCGATGCGTGGCTATTGGGCCAGCGCCGGAGTTCCTGACCAGCAATTCGACGGCCTTGCGCAATTCACGCCGCCCGCAAATCCTGCGGCTGCGCCCGTCAATCCGGGCTGTGATCCGGCATTTCCCTATCCGCCAAACTTGTTCTGCCAGATTGATTCGGCGAGCCCTCCTGTAGCGTCATTCCACCTTACAAGCCTGTGCATAGAAAATCTCAGTCCTTCGTGGGCTGAAGCGCACCGTGCTTGGAATGTTCATGCTCCCACTTCGCCTCAGGCAATGCTCGATGGCTTCGTGGATGCCACGGCCAACTTTGCACGACAGCATGTAGACAACAAGGGGAATTTCGCTCCAATGTTCGATGTAGACGGACACCGTGCAATGGGGTATTACGACGGCACCGACCTCAATTACTACTACGCTCTTGCAACGACGTTTTCGACTTCAGACACCTGGTTTGCTCCGGTCATGACGCGCACTCCGCCGAATCGCGAATATCTGATTGCTGCCACTTCGAGTGGCTACGTGTATCAGCGCGGAGCGAATCCGCCCCTTGACACGGCTCCGCTTCCGGGTCCAACAATTTTTGAAGAGGCGCAGAATGCTGGCATCAGCTGGAAAATCTACGTCAACCCGGCGGGCACACCTTGCGCGACGCCTCCTGCAGACACCGATCCTGCCTGTCTGATCCGCTTCAGCTATCTTCATGACTTTACGTTGGGCATCACCATTAAGAATAACCCCAGCGCATATACCAACAACATCGTTAACATTGGGCAGTTTTATACCGATGCCGTCCACGGCACCTTACCGGC
>QHZR01000291.1 GCA_003224755.1 Acidobacteriota bacterium | reverse complement strand
GGATCTCTTCCCAAGCGATCCTTGTTACCAAAATCCAGCCGCCGGTCCGACTTGCGATTTTACGTACACCGGTTATCGGGTACCCCTCGTTGTCGTCTCGCCATTTTCAAAATCTAACTTTGTGTCGCATCAAACGCGCGACTACACGGCAATTCTGAAGCTGGTTGAAACCAGGTTTGGGTTGAGTAACTTAAACGCCCGCGATGCCGCGCAGTTCGGGATGGAGGATGATTCCACCGCGCAGGGGTT
>QHZR01000290.1 GCA_003224755.1 Acidobacteriota bacterium | reverse complement strand
TTTATGAAAGAGGTAATTCGTGTACGACAAAAGAATCAAACGAGAGCACTGTCTGGTCGAGGTTCTGAAGCGTCAACGCCTTGTGCTCATGATCTACATTACGGGACGGCGGCGTATTGACGTTCCCCGCCTCGCAATTGACTTATCACGAAACGCCCTGTGCGGATTCCTAAGCCAAATAAAGACACGGTGTCTGCGAAAAGAATTGCTCGCCCTGCATACAAAATTCCGCGAGAATCTCATAGGAAGGAGACACTATGATTGATAGGCCCTTGTATGCGCCGTGCCAAAAAGACATCGAGTGGGCCAACCGCATGCTGGACGCCGTAAGTTCGCAGACGTGGACAATTCGGATCGACATTTGATTTTCTCCTCATTGCGTCTTCCGTCTCCGATGAATACAGAGCCTTTGGCCTTGAGGGCATTGGCGACAATCTAGGAGCTTTCTTAGGGCCATTATTCGAATCAGAGATTGATTCTGCCAAAGCAGAGAAGGAAGCGAACGGACGATGCCCGGTCGCGGCAGACTCGAAATAAACGAACCTTCCTTCCGATCTCCGGAGGTGGAACCCCTGGCGGACCCCACCATGAGATACTGTACCTGGGGTCGGTTCCTGGTTCCATCTCGATCTGGGTTATTGGAACCATCTCAACTGTAGTCTCAACATCGGCCCCGAGCAGATGGACTTTCCGCGACCCGCTGTCCATTCATAAACTTCATGAGTGCTTGGTCCTGGGGAGTCAAGCGGTTCTCCCAAGGGCCGTATTGGGCGTCGTATAAATCTTGCTGTTCCACCTGTAGGACTAAAGTGACGCTACGCCCTGCACTCAGGAAGGCACTAAGATAAAAATCGAAATCCTCCCCCGCTAGTTTTGTAGACCTTGAGTCTTTCGTCATCTTGGCCAGAAAGAATCTCGCCTCGCGGAGCTTCTTCAAAGTTTTCGGAATCTCTGCCATTGGAACCACGCCATCCACGTCCACTACCAGCGAGTCCAAGCGGCTCTCGATTGCATCCACTTTGGGCAAGGCGTAACGCAGGGAACATCAGCGAACGTTTGTTCTAACAATTGCGTAATCGTTTGGTGTTTCATTTTAGAGAATCGTCGTGTCATCAAACTGTTCAGAATTATGTGGTTTATTTGAAAACGATTTGACATTTGAGGGAGTGACAAACAGATAAACGCCACTTGAAGCAAGCGTCGCGGCTCGCAGAAAACCGCCGCCTCAGAATCGATCCAGACAACGCGACAGTCTGCATTCAATGCGCTTTCCCGTTGAAGTAGCTTTGCGCCTTCAACCAGGCCTGATTGCCTATCTTCTTTCCCACTGCCCTTCCCGTAAGATCGTCCGCCTTAAAATGAATTCCGCCATATCGGCGGGAAATCCCTGCCTGATTCGACGCATCGGTAAACGTGGGCCAGACCAGTGCGATGCTGGTTGCAGGAGTCAGGCCAGGCTCGATGACGGAACTACCAGGTGCGAAAGTTACAGAAGCACCAAATGTATCGCTGCCGGTCCAATCGCTTAGAATAATAGCCCCTGCCGCACTAAAAGTGCTGTGACCCGAGATGTAACTGGGGAACGGCGGAGTGGGGAACGTGCTGGGCTGGTACGGAATCCAATTCCCGCCGTCCATCGAAACGGTTCCCATGTACGGGCCACCCCACGATTGGATAGTCTGACCATGGAACAAAAAAGGAATGGCAGTTACTGGTCGAACCGAATCCGAATAACGCTTCGCGTCCCATGCCACAATCCCGGCATCATGGATAGCGGCCGTTAAAGCAAAAAACATCTTGGCGTCGTCATCTACGCTGTGATTGTCGCGAGCCGAAATGTATTGGCCGAAAAGGTCCCAGTGCCCGGGCGGCAATTCGGTATGAGGACCGTTCGCCCAATACTCAGCAATCATCTTTTCTCTATCGTTGAGGCGGGCACTAATATTAATCAACTCTTGTGCTTGCTGTTGATAGGCGTTGGATCCGTACAGTGCCGGCCCAAACCTAGCGATAAAGGAACGGTACTGACTTCCCGATGTCAGCGCAAACGGGGTCACGTTTCCCCACTGGGCACCAACGCACGGCTGCGTCACGGTTGTCGTACCGTTGAAGTAAGTGAGTGGCTGCCAAAAGTTAGGTTGCAAACTGGAATAGTCGTACCCGGGGCCGAGCGGCACCACAGTTGCCGGGTTAGCGGCTACAAACCCAGTATAATCGGCATACGGCACGCCACTGGAAGTCATGTTCCCGAGTTGATTCGAGCCATCATTGTGCCGAATGCTCAGAATCGCATTGCAGGTCACGTTCCCCATGCCATCGGGCGTGGTGGTGTCAGTCGAGTTGTCGTTGATGTTGTAGCCAAGCGCAGCCATTAGCGGATCAAATACACTCGTCTTGTCGCCAGGGAACAGATCGACGACCGCACGGTAGGCGCCGAAGCTTATGGCTTCGTTCTTGTTCGCCAAAGTCTGCTCGGACGCTGGGCGACGAAGAGACCCACCGTAAATTGTGCCGACGGCCGTGGGGTCATACGCGGCCCAGGCGTCGTAGATGCAGTTCTGTACGATGAATAGAGCACGGGCGACCATCGGTGGTCCGATCTTTGAATCGCGTACTCCTTGCAAAGCTGCATTGTTCCATTGGATAACCACATTCTGCTCTTGTGCGAACGCAGGGTTCGCACGCATGCCCAAGCTGACGAGTGTAACAGCGATGGCCATTCGATACCGGAATCGGGTTTTGGGGTTTGGCATTTCGTCCCCTCATAGCAGCTCATCGGTTGGGACGACCACACATCGCGGGTTTAACATCGAAGAATCCACCAGCAGCAATAGGCGAGACTCCAAGCGCCGAGCCGCGCGGAGCTTCAGCTTGGTTTACCCATGAGCACCGAGGAGCACCGTTTTTCCTTCAATTGCTTCGTTCCATTGAAGTACAACATTGTCGATTGCGATGGCACGCGTGACGGCAGTTGAAAACAGCCTCAATCCGATCAACAGGGCTACTCTCCCACACGTAACGCGCATTTGGCATTGCAGAAAGCGCATAATGCCGTCTCCGAGGTCGGGAACGACAATGGCTAGAGAAAAGAAAATTCCATGGAATTTGTTTTCTGCATGCAACTACTGTGACTGCCACACACTTTTTCGCCCCGATTGCATCCCGTCTACAAGATCGCACCGGTGTGGAAACGTGCGAGGTTTCTCCGACATCGCATGCGGCAGTGCGCTCGTGGGCAGTTGGGATGCCATGCTGCCCTGATTTTTTTTGCACCTTTTAGTCGAAGTCTATATGGCCTTCCACGAGTATTTCGTGAAACGTGAAACCCGATACGTCTAGTTTGACCGTCGTGCCGGGTCCACCCGCCTGAACTGACGCAATGAAGGAAGCCCCTTGACCAGCTCCAATGCCGGTAACGGTCGCAGTTCCGCGCAGTGTCGCAACACCCTTTCCAATCTCTAGAGATGTCACTTTGCCGGTTACGTACATCACATTCGCGTCGAATTCACCGCTGCCCGTGCCGCTCGCCTCCGATGGTGCGAATGCCAGACATTCAAAATCGCCGCCTTCTGCATCGGCATGGAAGGCGACTAGGGTCGTGACCGGTACTGGCGCGACACCACCGGTTCCGCCCTCAATGATCGTCTTGCCGGCACCCGAGACGCGAAGATGTTTTCCCGCTTGACCCTTGGCGACAATGCTTGTCGATGGTCCAATCATGGCAAAAGCTATGAGCACGGCACCGGCCCAAAGCCACCAGTTCCGCACGTGGGAGCGGGCACGGAGCTGCGCCCTGAGCTTGGAAGCGAAAGAATTATTCGAAGACATAGTTCACCTCGTTTCTTGAAGTTGAATAACTTCAAACATTCCTGATGTTGTTCCCTAGAAGCCCACTAAAACGCTTGAGTGCCGAACAGGCAAGGGACGGGACCCGAGCTAGGGCACGGGTCCGACCACATGTACTATTTCAAGCGAAACAACGAGACTACGGGACTACGTGGAACTGTGTCCGATTGGCGTTCACACCCGGAACCGGGGGTATCCGGTCCCAGAAATCGACATAGCCCTTCGTCGCCGTGATGCCTTCGAAGATTCCGCTCGGCGAACCTACGGGGAGATGGCAACTAACTATCAGAATGCCGCCGCTGCCATCTGAGTATTTGATCCGCAGGATCGCAAGGCCTGACCGCGCATTTGCCGCATCGCCAATGTTATCGACTGCACCCGGCGGAAGCGAGCCGGGAGCTACATCGAATTTCACCAGCCCGATGACTGTAAATGTGCCAGTCGCCGTGCCCGAAGCACCGGCTGTGGCCCAGAAGCCCCCGCCAGTCGGCGGAACGCCACCGCCGAACGTACCATGTCCCCTAATCTGAATTGTGGTGAGGTCAGCGGCCAACGCATAGTCCGAACCACCCGGATTAATGGTGAGAACGCCACCGGGCGTGGTTACGCTGATAGTATCCCAGCGAAATGTTGCGCCTGCAGCACTTGGAACCATGTTGCCAAAAGCGAGCAGTACAAGCGACAGGGTGAACAGCATTACAAACCTAAAACTCGATTTCACAATGCACCTCCTAATCAAGGGATCGCTGAAAGGCAACCCCCGCCAAAATATTTCTTGCCAAAGGCGACGCCCGAAAACTGACTCGCCGCCCATTCAAACTTGCAGTTCCCAGAAGCGCTTTACCTTCCAACTACAGGTTCAGGTGAAACAGGGTATGGCTATGGCCGCCTACACAAAATAGGCATGCGAGAATCGTTTGTCTTTTCAAGGTTATCTCCTTTCTGGCCCCCATTTGGAGGCGAGAACTCGTTAGATTTCGTTCTGCCGAGCGTCCGAAGGACTTGCGGGTTCGTGCCGGTAGGTGCTTGTGCATGTGCTGCCGTGGATTTAACTCCGGCAGCAAGCATCCCGGCGGCCAAGACCTCTTTTCATTCGGCTAATCTCGGTAGAGGCAGCCCATCAGCAGTAACCATGACGCACGCTCCTGAAGTGCGTGCATGTTT
>QHZR01000289.1 GCA_003224755.1 Acidobacteriota bacterium | reverse complement strand
AAAAGAAAGAGAAAAGATTCTTTCAGGTGAAGAGAAAAACGAGCCCTCGCGGCTCGTACAACCGAAGTGTCTCTTGACAGAGCCGACGCCCTCATAGAGGGTGGCCCGGACGATAAATTGTGAGACGAATTTGGGCAATCGTGGCACGTAGGAGTCGCCCATGTGGATCGCCAAAGGTACGTTGCTCGCTCTGTGGCTGTTTGGATTTGGCACCATGGCTTGGCTCTACTTTGCCGTCTACAGTCACCTGCCAGGCAACTCCGCAGTGGACATACGAGTTATCACCGCACTCACAATACGAGATCCGTTGTGGTGGGGCGCTCTCGTCGTCTGTCTTGTTCTCGGTTATGGGATTGCCCGTTCATGGTCAGGTCCGCTCCTTTTGTGGATTGCGTTGGCAGTGACGGGAATTATCCCGGCTGGTTTTCTCGCGCTGTTTCTCGTCCTCGCGTACAAACTGAAGCACATTAGTCAGGGGAATCCATGAGTGGGTGCCCCATACGCCGGGTGTGCGTGTGGGGTTTTTGACTTTGCCTTTTTCTTACTCGCCTCCAGGCTATCCCTCAGTATCTAAACCACTTAAAGTAATCCTTGACATACGTTACCAATGTGCTATAATGATTTCGTCAATCTGGCACGATCCTTGCGTCTGCCCGCCACAGCCTTTGCGATCGTAGATCCCGACCCTTGTCGGATAAAGAGGCTGCCCTGCGACCCATGCCCTCCCAGCCCGCGGTCCTTCTAACTCCTTCAATATCTCTCCGCCTAGCCCGTTTACGTTCCTGTAAACAAAATGAAAAACGCAAATCCCATTCTCCGTATACTCTTTCAAGTTCCGTATCCTGTAAGCCCGGTGTTTGCCACTCTAACGAAAACTGCCGGGTGTGTACCAACAATTCCCATTCCGAAACCACACGTTTCGCGCTCGCCAGTGCGTCCTTCTCTGGCCCCGTCACCTCTTTACGTCCTTACTTCTTCTCTAAATCCTTTCGTGTCAATTCTTTCGCCGACCCCCACCCCCTAACCCCTGTCGGCTCAATCCTTTATGAAAGCAGTGGGGGGAGGGGTGTCTCAACTTTGATTAGCCAAACTTTCCTCTCAGTGATTCGGTGCCTCCGTGGCTTTCCCGCATTTCCTCATTGCACAAAACACGGTGTGGGGAGAAGGGAACCATGTTGACCGGCGAGACTTCCTCTCAGTGCCTCGGTGCCTCTGTGGCAATCCCAACCGTTGTATCATTCCACCCCGTGAACATTCTCCTGAACGAAGTCGAATGCCGCGTCCTGGGCTCCCTCATCGAAAAAGAAATCACTACTCCCGAATACTATCCGCTCTCCCTCAACGCCCTTGTCAACGCCTGCAACCAGAAATCGAATCGCGATCCCGTCATGAATCTCGACGAAGCCGCCGTCCGCCAGGCCTTGCATTCGCTCGACGGGCAATCCCTGGTCCGTTCCGTCAGCGCCTCGGACAGCCGCGTCACCAAGTACGAGCATCGCCTCCAGGAAGCCTTCAACTTCTATCGCCACGAGATCGCCATTCTCTGCGTCTTGCTCCTGCGCGGCCCGCAAACTCCCGGCGAGCTTCGCACCCGCGCCGAGCGCATGCATCCTTTCGACGACCTGAGCGCCGTGCAATCCAGCCTGCAACACCTGATGAAGCGCGAGCCGCCACTCGTCAAAGTTCTTCCGCGCCAGCCCGGCACCAAGGAGTCTCGTTACGCACATCTTTTGTCCGGCGATGTTGATTTGCATGACAATGTGGAATCCTTCGAGGCCAAGCCCGAAGCCAAGGAGACTGCAACCACAATCTCCGCCGACGGCGAACGTAACGCGCATCTCGAAGAGGAAATTGCATCAATGCGCAAAGAAGTTTCAGACTTTCACAAGGAGATCTCTGACCTGAAGCAACAATTCGCTCAGTTCAAAAAGCAATTCGATTAGGACGTGATGTACAAGCGAGACTCGCCGTCATCCGGCCGTTCTCTTCTAGCGAAAACGGAGTGTGTAACAGACGAAAAGTTACTCGTGGAATTTTTGGTAAGGAATCTATAGAAGTATATGGCGCGCCCGGAGAGACTCGAACTCCCGACCCTCTGGTTCGAAGCCAGATGCTCTATCCAGCTGAAGCTACGGGCGCTCTTAGGCATTATAGCGGTCGGGGAACGTTTTGGGTATTGCGTCGGAGAGAAAATTTGTATGAAGGCATTGCTGCTTTCCAAATATCGTCACTTGGAGATTGCCGATCTCCCGAACCCAACTCCTGGGCCCGGCGAAATTTTGGTCAGAGTGGCGGCGTGCGGTATTTGCGGCAGTGACGTGCACGGCTATGACGGTTCCTCCGGCCGCCGCATCCCGCCAATCGTCATGGGCCATGAAGCTGCCGGTCGCGTCGCGAAAGTCGGACCGCAAGTAACCGGCTGGTCCGAAGGCGATCGCGTCACCTTCGATTCCACAATCTCTTGTGGAACCTGCCGGTATTGCGCTCATGGAGAAATCAATCTTTGCGACAACCGCCGTGTCCTCGGAGTTTCCTGCGCCGACTACAGTTGCGCTGGAGCGTTCGCTGAATACGTCATCGTTCCGCAGCGAATTGTGTATCGCTTGCCGGACAGTCTTTCTTTTTCCGAGGCGGCCATGCTGGAAGCGGTCGCTGTCGCGGTCCACGCGGTCGCTCTCTCGAAAATTTCTTCCGGTGATCGAGCCCTCGTCCTAGGCGCCGGAATGATTGGCCTGCTCACGCTGCAAGCCCTGCGCGCCGCGGGATGTTCCACAATTTTTGTCGCGGACGTGGATGCCTCGCGCCTGAAACTTGCCAAAGAAGCCGCCGCCACCGAGACTCTGCATGCCACGGGCGACGATTTGGTTTCCGAAGTTCTCCGCCTGACGAACAACGCCGGTGTCGATGTCGCCGTCGAAGCCGTCGGCATTGATGCGACCGTCCGCGCCGCCGTAAATTCCGTCCGCAAGGGCGGTACGGTCACGCTTGTCGGCAACATCACTCCCGAAGTCACGTTGCCGCTGCAAAAAGCCGTGACGCGCCAGATTCGCCTGCAAGGATCGTGCGCCTCCGCCGGAGAATACCCTAAAGCGATCGAGCTGCTCACGAGCGGCGCCATCAAGGTAAAACCGCTCATCACCGCCATTGCGCCTCTCGAAGAAGGACCGCGTTGGTTTGAGCGCCTCTACTCCCGCGAGCCAAACTTGATGAAAGTAGTTCTCACTCCGGAAACCATTTCATGAACATACTTCCATGACGATACTTCGATGACCTCACTTCCATGACCTCACTGCCATGACCTCACTGCCATGACCTCACTGCCATGACCTCACTGCCATGACCTCACTGCCATGAAAAACGACCTCTTCGATCTCACCGGCCGCGTCGCCATTGTGACCGGCGCCAGCCGCGGCCTCGGCCAGAATCTGGCTCGCGCTCTGGCAAGAGCCGGTGCCGACCTCGTCATCACCAGCCGCCATCGCGATCATCTGCTCACCTTTGAATCAGAAATAAAATCGCTCGGCCGCCGCGCCGTTTCCCTGCAACTCGATGTCCGCGATCTTTCGAGCATTCACCAAATGGCCGCGGCCGCCGAGTCGGCCTTCGGCCACGTCGATATTCTGGTGAACAACGCGGGTTGCAACGTCCGCAAGCCCGCTCTCGAAGTCACCTGGGACGATTGGAACCTGATTCTCGATACCAATTTGCGCGGCAGTTTTTTTGTTGCGCAAGCCGTGGCCCGCCTCATGGTCCCGCGCCGCTATGGCCGCATCATCAACATCGGTTCGGTCACCAGCGTCGCCGGTTACGCGGGACTCGGCCCCTACGGCGCCAGCCGCGGCGGCATCCGGCAATTGACCATGAGCCTCGCGGATGATTGGGGCAAGCACGGCGTCACTGTGAATTGCCTGGCGCCGGGATGGTTTCGCACGGAACAAAATAAAATTCTCTACGAAAATAAAGAGTGGGTCGAATATCTTTGCGATCGCATTCCGGTCAAGCGTCCCGGCCAGCCGGATGACTTGGATGCGGCTGTGGTGTTCCTTGCGGCGGAGTCCAGCCGCTACGTGACGGGACAAACTCTTCTCGTGGATGGCGGAATCTCCACCGGCGCAACGCGCGCACTCGTGTCGCCAGATCCAACTAAGTCGAAGGAATCAAGCTAGAGCATGCGCGGGCACGCCACGCACTTGGAGTTTGCTTCACGCCGGTTCAGGAATCGCTTCGATGCGTCCCAGCAGGAAAACATATCCCGCGATCCCCAGAAGCAGAAAAGCCGTCGCGCCGATAAACGCTCCCGCGAACGAATGTGTCGCTTGTACGATGTAGCCCGTAAAAATTGGCGCGGCAATTCCAGCAAGTTGATTGCAAAAATTCAGAATGCCTCCCAGCGTGCCGACGCTTTCTCGCGGAGCAATCAGCGACGGGATCGACCATCCCACCGGCGAAGCTGCGGACAATCCGCCGATCGACATACTGATCCAGAAAAGCGCCGTCGCAGGACTGTGTGCGTGCGCCGTGCCGAGAATTCCCAGACCAAAAATTGTTCCGCCAACAAGCACCACTTGGCGAACGCGCGTCCCACTCCAACCGCGCTGTATCAATGCATCCACGAGCCAGCCACCCACCACCAGATCCGTTAAAGTGGCGAACAGCCACGGCACACTGGTATAGAGCGCCGAATGCAGCAAGTCCACGTGCAGAGAGGAAGAAAGATAAGAAGGCAGCCAGGTCAGCAGCAAATAGAAAGTGTAGTTGTACGATGCAAAACCGAGGGCCAAGCCCCACACTTTCCGCTGCCGCAGCAAATAAATGAGAGGCGCTCCTTTGGCCGCACGTGCGCGATCCTCCGGCTGCGCTCCGCCCCGCGCGATGAACGCGCGCTCCGCGGCCGTCAGTAATTTATCGTCGCTCGGATTTCGATAGATGGCATAGAACAGCGCAAAATAAAGAAGACTGATAATACCGGTCGCCGCAAAATTC
>QHZR01000288.1 GCA_003224755.1 Acidobacteriota bacterium | reverse complement strand
CTTCGCTACCGGAGATCCTGGTCCTGGCCGGGAACTTCGAGCAGGAGATCCAGATCATGCGGGCGCGCCAACGTTGGCCTGCGTCGATTCAGGTCGTTGCCGCCGTAGCCGCAGGGGTCCATGCCTTCCATGACGAGCTTGGCCGCGCTGCGGTGGGAGTCATTGGGCCCAGCCAGTGGGAGGCTCAAGCGAATTTCCCCGCCGACATCGGGCCGGACGCTGTCTGGTTTGCGCGCAACTTTCAGGAGCAATTTGGATGCAAGCCGGAATACGGCGCCGCCGGCAGTTTTGCTGCGGGTTTGATCTTCCAGAAGTGCGTGCGACATGCCGGTTCTTTGCAGGATAACGACCTACTGGCTGCTGCCGCGCAACTCGACTGTTCTACGTTCTATGGCAGGTTCCGCCTGGATTCGACCAGCGGCCGGCAGGTTGGTCACCGGATCCTGCTCATTCAGTGGGACCAAGACGGCAAGGTGGTCCTTCCGCCGTCCGGAAACACCGAATAAGACTGTATATTCGGCAGTACACGGGAATGTTTAGGTGCTCCATTATTTTTTATTTTTGCGGGCGGACTGGATCACGGATTTTGCGCGTCTCAGTTACCAAAGCTGATTTAGTCGGGGCCTTTTGGTTTAAGGCGGGAACACGTCCCTTTTGCGGGTATATGATTGGGTCAGCTGGCAGGAGGCTGCCATGCACACCCCGATACACTGGAGGACAGAGCGAGGCCGCTATTTACAGGCACACCCGCTGCATGCGACGTTTTCACTTATCGCGAGCATGCTGTTGGCCGGACTGGTTGTACTGGTGCTCGTCTTGTCCGCAAGGTGAAAAGAGCATTTGCCCTGAGCGTGGATAGTGGCCAGAATGACGCGCTGCTTTTTGACTTGCAGCGCGCAGGAGAGCGTGTGTTCCCGAAAAGACCGCGGTCAGCGGCCTTGGTGTGCGGTTCCCTGACCTGCGGGGTTTCTTCTCCGTTGATGACTCACCTCAAATCAGGCCCCCTGTGCCTCCCACATCGTTCGCCACAGGGGCCTGAATCGTGGCGCATTCGTCTTACAATTAGCCCGCATTTTAGGTTTGGGAGCGGGCGCTAGATGCTGACTATTTGGATTCGCGCTGAGGTTACATTCTTCGCTGGTCCGACCAGCGTGCGATATCGCGCCAGATACCGAAGAAAAGAAAAAGACCGGGGTTAGCGGTCTTGGTGGGTGTGGTTGGGTTTTCGCGGCGGCGCGTGATGGCGCGGGGTCGTGGCTCTCTTTGCAATTAATGGCTTGCCAGTGGTGATTGTGGACTTCCTCTTCAGGTTTGGAATCGCGCCGGGGATATTTGTCGGATTTGCGGTTTATTTCATCACGGTGGAAGAGATTCATTGGCGCATTCACCTTGGGGAGTGGTTACCACCGGTGTTGGGAGCGGCGAGAGCCTACCATCTCGCGCACCATGCTCGCTCGGACGCACGGTTCAACATTTTTCTGCCGCTGTGGGACTTGGCGTTTGGAACTGCGGGTGACTAGGTTCCAATGGCCGATCCATATTTCAATCTCAGACAAGAAGTTCATGTAGTTCGCAATCACGCGCGTCGAGCAGCGAGCTCGAATCGCAGATGCAGGATCAGAGCCATCATGGCCTATGGCGAAGGATTTACGTATCGCATCGAAGATGCGAAGGGCGCATGCTTCAACGTCAATGAAGCATGCCTGTGTAGTAGTTCCTCGGGCCACAGTTCCAAACCGTGCGTATTCTGCGGACAGCCAATCGCGTAGTCGGAAGACCGATTTGGCATTTGCCGGACCTAACTTGACATCGGCGTATTTTCGTCGTGTGGCAAGAGGAAGGTTCAGGCAGCCGCGGTCTGCCTAACTGCTTCTCTGAAGACTTGTCCGATTTTCAGAACAATTCAGCGAAAGTTCGCGCATGCCTCGGCCAGGGAGAAGAAAATACTCCCAGCCCGATGACCTACACCGAAGAGCACGAGGCCCTGATAAACCGGCGGCGATATCAGCGATATGAAATCGACACGCAACTCCCTGTGGCCATGCTGGGCTTGGAACAACGCGGGACGTTGCGAGGCCGTTCTCTGAACATCAGCGAGGCCGGGATTGCCGGCGTATTCGTTACGGTGTGGGATGTCGGCACACCGGTACATCTAGAATTCTCAGTGCCCTTTACGAAGAGCCCGCTCAGGGTTGGAGGAGTGCTCCGCAGCCACTCGGGCTACCGCTATGGATTTGAATTCGTCGATCTGAATCCTGAGCAGCGGGAGATCATAAGCAAGACATGTAGAACGTTGGCCCTGCTTCAGTAGCGCAGTGAACGGCACTGAGTGATTTGCTTAGAAGCTTCACGAAGCAAGTCAGACTTGACACTCGCTCATTTTCGTTTCGTAATGTGAAGACGCTTCACGCAGCCCTAGCGAAGCGTTTCACCGTCTGCTCCCACTGGCCCGAGGCGTCCTCGAGGGTGACTTCTAGGGGCCAGTTGCGTGTGAGATAGACTGGCGGCCCGACGAGAAAGGCGAAGCGTTGTCCCGGACTCGCGTCCTTGACCTGTTCATAGAATTGGAGCGCCTCGCCAGGAAACTGGTGGCGCACGTCGATCAGGATCAAATGTATCGATGGGGCCTCCAAAGAACGCGCGCCCTCTGCAGGGTGTCCGCGGCATCAACCTCGACACCGTGACTGCGTAGCACGCTCACCCGCGTGTTGCGCGTCGCTTGTTTTTCGTCGATGAGAAGAACTTTCTTGCCGTCGAGGAGTGAGCGGGGAGTGGTGGTGCGCGATACATGCCACACTTCCGAACGGGTGGAAACTGCTCTTAGGAGAGGCGAGTCGGTGGGATTGTGTTCCTGGAGGGTGCAGAAGTCAAGAGGAAACGCAGACTGGTGGAAACGCAGACTGGTTCTGAAGTGGAACGCTTCTACGCAGACCGCGTCAGTCTTTGGCTGTAGACCATACATGAAAACGATGGTTCCCTTCCTGTTTTCGTTACGCCGCTCCCAGCTTGCTGCCGATCTCGAGTGACAACCCTGTACGTGCAGTTCCAGGATGGCACCAGTTTCGGGAAGGATAGCTACGCGCAGCTCATTCTTGAGATCCGGCAAAGTGCCTTGAAGGCACTGAGACGACTCCAAGAGATTTACCAAATACAGGGAGAAGAGAAGTTCCTTGAAGCTCTGGGGCGTGAACCCGATCCACGCGAGATTCGGGAAGCCTCCAGTGTTGAAGGCCTCTTTTTCAAGCCAATCCGCAAGATCCAGAGGGAATTCGGGACCGTACAGGCGATCAGGGCGATATGAGAGAAACTATCGAGCGCTGAGGTAAGGCTGGCAGATCTCGATGCGAAGACGCGTGAGAGATGAAGATTGGGCGTTGCCCTCCGACTCTCGCGTTCGATCATCTGCGGAGGTTGTGATGAGGATCTCTACCAGGTTCTACGCATAAGAGCCGCGACCCGCCGAACCAAATCCCGACAAGAAGCCGACACCCAAGAGAAGCGATGTGCGGGTGCTTTCGGCTATGTGTTTCAAGTTTTGGTGTCGCGTATGTTTTCTTTTTCCGGTTCAGTCCCACGGTTGGGACTTTCGGATAGGTGTTTCTTCAGATCACTCAGGGCCTGCATTGCATTCGCTAGAGCTTCGCGCTCGGCCCCGTCTGCCCCTTCTCGCATCACCGCAAGTGCGCGTTTCGCGATTGCTTTCTCCGCCTCTTCGATGCGGTCTTGTATTTTGGTTGGGTCCAGCTCCAGGACGGCAGCTTCGTAGCGCTGTCTCCACGCCTTGAGATTTACTTCTTCATCGTCGGTGTTCATGACCTCACCTCCGGAGGGAGCCAGGGAGGAGGGCAGTAACTGCAATGGTATAACACAATTGGTTAACATCGGAAAGATCCAGCCCCAGGCGGGGCGGTTCCTTCCCGCGTCAACACCGGTCAGGAAAAAAGACCGGGTTAGCGGTCTTGGTGGATGCCGGCGGCACAGGTGTGCTTCTCAAATGTTTCCTCAACGCGAGCGCGGCCACGGTGCTTTCGAGACGCGAGGAAGTGATGCACAAAGTGAGAGCAGCACCAGCCGGTGAAGTCGTCCCCTTCGGCCCAGATCAAGCGTTTATTCATACATCTACCCTTTTGCGTGCTTTTGGGATTTGTGCTTCCTCGTTGACGGAAGGCAGGGATTCTGCAGGTTCGGGTCGCAGTTTTTCCAGAGGTTTGGGTCACGGATTTTGCGTAGGGTTTTGGGAGGCACGGCGCGCGCTGCGCTCTCTTTTGGCCGTTCGAGCTTGCTTAGTTTTAGGCGGAAGGCATTGTGGCAGAGGGGTCGGGCCAACGTCGGCCCTCACCGCTACTTGTCGGCAACGACGAAGTTAACCACTGCAGTCTGATGCTCGCCCACCGTAACTCTTTTCTCCCAGGTTTTCGGTTCCGAGAAGACGGGCCGCTGAATCCTGCGCTCGGTCAGAACATCGAAGGCCGCTTCCTGCCGCACGACCTTCCAACCCTCGTGCCAAGCGACGATCTCATATTCTCCGGGTGGCACGTCCGTGAGTTGGAACCTCCCGCTTTCGTCGCTCACTGCGTAGTAAGGATGGGGAACTACCAGGATCTCTGCATTCATCCAAGCGTGTCCGCCATTACACCGCAGGTTGACTAACCCGGTCGTCGGCATTGGACGAGAAATGATCTGGTTGGTGAAGGGGAAGGGTAAATTGTAGGTGGCGGCCCCGTCCATGTGAACAGTGTGCAGGGTGGCGTCAGAGCTCTTCATCCGCAGCTCGGCATCCTGCGGCAACAACAGAATGTGGGGCTCGTAGCGGCAGCGCTTTTGGTCCAGGAAGCGCCTGGGTTCGGGGAGGTCCATCGCTTTTCCCCGGGAAATGTTCCTCAGAAATACTACGGTGTTCGAGACGCCGCCCTGTGAACCCACAATTAGCCGCTCCAGGTCACGGGTCTTGTGGGATTCGGGATCGCAAATCTCTGGATCTTTGTTGATGGTAAAACTGGGTATGCGGGGCAATGGACCCGACCACTTGACGGTCCCCGCGATCGTTCCCGGATTATTGAGAGACACTACTTGATAATTGCTCTGTGCTGTCGGCTAACAAGCACACCAAGAAGACCGCAACCTTGCCAGCAGCTTGAAACATCCCCGCCCAACTTCCTCTTGATGAAGAGTAGCGTGATCCATCTTAGGCGCAAGTAACGAAAGTAATTGCGTGCGCACATGCTAATACGGTCGGATTTTTCCAGGCTGGGTCCCGAATTCTGTGGGTGAGGGAAAAGGCGCGTTCCCGACGCGCCTCTTAGTGAATCTATGGCCCACTTGCGTTGTCCGAGGTCGTGCCTCATGAACGGCAGATGTGCCGGCCGCGAACGGTCTCAACGGAGGCGTTCAACTGACGGGATGATTTCTCCAGCGGGCATGACCCTACCGCACTGCATCTGATCCATAGATTTCCTCATGCTTGAAAAACGTCTACATGGTCGGTGTTGCATGAAACCTAGGGTAGACGAAACTTACGTCTGCAGAAAGGCCATCGCTATCGCCGCGGGGGGCGCTGTGGGACATTGCCATTCTATTTGTCAGCATCGTCAAGCTTGCCAGTCCTACGGCTTGAGACAGTCTTATTTTGCTCGTCCTTCAGTGGTGGGTCGTTCGGATTAAACGATTCGAATCTTGAACCGCTCGCGTAGATCGCAGAGTCGCGGGACTGAAGCACGGTGTTTCAATGCGTATCCGTAGGTGCGGACCGGAGCACAAACGGAAGGCCATGGCGAGAGTTTTCGGTTACCGTTGCTTGCAGGTCGAGTGCTTCAAGCGGAACGTGGCCCCGCGTACTATCGAGGCTGACATATTCGAGATATCCGTCTGCGAGCCAGTAGTCCATTCACAGCGTGGCTGGTCTCATTCTTCAGTACCAGCAGGAAGAAGGAAATTTTACGGGTTTGCCGGAGATAACATTGTTCACGACGAAAGTATCCCCTATCGCTGGCCACTTCGGAACTTCGATCTGCCCCTTAATCTGCAAAACGCCTTTATCGTCCTCAGCAATTCCGATTTTATACATAATTCCCCACCATACACGGTCGCAGCCTTCGCCTGCCGTTTTTTTACGGCAGATCAGCTTGCCGTGTCAGGCGAATGAGCAACCTGTTACCGGGATTTCCAACCTGCTGCCCTTGAGCTTCGATGTTTTTATCTTGCACTTTTTCGGATTTGAATTCTATCTCGTAATCTCCCCGTACTCCCATCACGTTTGGTCCTGAGGCAAACTGATGCACTGCAATTTTCCCCTTAATATTTGGCTCGCCCTCGTAGTTGCCAATATACGTGTGAACACTGTCCCCGCCGAAAATCTTGCCTTTCGTGAACACGACTACGCCATGTTCCTGCCCTGCGCCGCCTTTGAATACAGCAGTCCAGAACCCATCAACCATTTGAATGTTTTCCTTTCAATTGAGTTGGGATTTATTCATTGTACCGCCGTTTGCGGGGCGAAACACGAAGGTAGCCTCGCGGAAGTTCGGACTCGATTCTTTTTGGAGAACCACCTAGTCTTCGACTCGTGCCCGGCATTCCGGGCGGGAGGCCGAAAATGTCAAAGAAGCAGAAGAAATCCGGGGCAATGCACCAGTTCATCTGCGACCTCGATTTTTGAGCACTTCAACTTCTTGCTTCAGATCGTGAATTTCAACTTCCATGTCGGCCATTCTTTCAATGAGTCTGCTGTTCTGCTCTTTCAAATCTTCAAGCTCAAATCGTAGGGATTTTTGTGCTACAGCAGGACCGATTTGATGCTT
>QHZR01000287.1 GCA_003224755.1 Acidobacteriota bacterium | reverse complement strand
TACGCATCCAGAAAATTCTTGTAATCGCCGCCAGGGACGAAGCATATCTCCTGCGAATCCGGCTTCTCAGCCAACGCCAAGCCATGCTTACGCGCAAGCTCGCGGACCTCGGGCTTTGTCATTCCGCCTAATGGAAACAGCGTTCGGCTCAGTTGTTCCTGGGTCAAGCCGAAGAGGAAATATGTCTGGTCCTTGGAACGGTCGGCAGGACGCTTCAACAGCCAACGTCCGCGTTGCTGGTCAAATTCCACACGCGCGTAGTGACCGGTTGCCACGGCATCAGCGCCAATTTGCTGCGCGACGATCAACAACTGATCGAACTTCAAATGATTGTTGCAGAGGCTGCATGGAATCGGCGTGCGGCCCGACAAATACTCCTGCACAAACGGACGCACCACATCCTGCTCGAACCGATCCTCGTGATTGACCACGTAATAAGGAATGCCAATCGTCTCAGCAACACGGCGGGCATCGTACACGTCATCGAGGGAGCAGCAGCGTCCCTGGATAGACTCGGGCATTCCGGCGTGGCCCGCCAGTCGGCGCTGGTTCCATAGCTGCATGGTCAGGCCGATCAGGTTGTGGCCTTCGGCACGGAGCATGGCCGCAACGGTCGAGGAGTCCACTCCTCCCGACATGGCAACGGCGATGGTCTTGTGATCAGTCATTCAATACTCAGAAATCAACCAGACAATGTGGTGACAGCCGCCCTCGGCTGTCACTGGGCCGCAGGCCCGGGCTCGGGCATTCCTTCAAGCAGTCGTCGAGCTTCGCTCGACCGGACAGCCGAGGGCGGCTGTCCCCACGTGGTCTTAATTAGCGCTTCACTGTATTAGCGCTTCACTGCCGGCTAAGACCTAAGAGCTAACAGCTGCTGTCTTATTGTACAAAGGGGACAGCTCTCTCAGCCTCGCCACCGATGCCGGAACTAGCTGAATCGCGAAATCCACATCGTCGGCGGAGTTCTGTTTCCCTAAGCTGAAGCGCAGGCTGGCGCGGGCGCGGTCCGGACGCAGGCCCATTGCGGTCAGCACATGCGAAGGCTCAATCGCGCCGGAAGAACAGGCCGCGCCAGTTGACACTGCAAGTCCCTTGAGGTCGAGTGCTATCACGAGCGCTTCGCCTTCGATGTAATCGAAATAAATGTTCGCAGTGTTTGGAACCCGAGGCGTACCGACGCCGTTCACTCCGGCCGCTTCGACCTTATCGAGAATCGCTGTTTCCAGGCGGTCACGCAGCGCCGCAATTGCGAGCTGTTCGCCATTCTCAAGGTCTTGCAAAGCCAGCCGTGCCGCATTGCCCAAGCCCACGATTCCAGGAACATTCTCAGTTCCGGCGCGACGCGAGCGCTCGTGACTACCGCCAAAAAACCGCGGCTCGAGAGTCGTGCCCTTTCTCACATAAAGCGCGCCCACGCCCTGCGGAGCATGAATCTTGTGCCCTGAAATGGACAGCAGATCGCAACCAATGTCCTTCACTCGGACAGGAATCTTGGAAGCCGCCTGCACCGCATCAGTGTGAAAGTAAACATCAGCTTCGGCGCAGATTCTTCCAATTTCTTGTACCGGCTGAAGCACGCCGGTTTCGTTGTTGGCCATCATGATCGTGACCAGCTTGGTGTTTGGTCGGAGGGCCCGTCGAACATCGGCAGGATCGACCAGACAACGCCCGTCCACTGGAACGTAGGTGACCTCGATTCCCCTGTCGTCGAATTGAAGATGCTTGCAGGAATTGAGCACCGCATGATGTTCAATGGTCGAGGTGACAACGTGATCGCCCGGTTGGACCAAACCAAAAATAGCTAGATTGTCAGCCTCAGTGCCGCCGCTCGTGAAGACGATTTCAGCTGGACGGCAGCCCAGAAGCTCGGCCACCGACTCGCGCGCACGCTCGACTGCAGCCCGCGTCTCCTGCCCGTGATGGTGAATGGAAGACGCGTTCCCGAAGTGGTCGCCAAAATAAGGCCGCATGGCCTCCAGAACTTCCGGCAGCACCGGCGTGGTGGCGTTGTTATCGAGGTAAACGCGGTGCATACGATTATTTTACGCCTTACGCTTATTCTCTCCGGGAAGCATGCGCGATCAACGGCGCTATCACACCATCACTTCGTTCCGGTCCGTGACATTTGCCAGACCAACAAATTACAAATTTCTGATAACAAGTTACATTTCCATGATTCCCTGCGGACAACTGGCAACTTAGCTTCCACTAACTTCTCAGATAGCCGGACTTCTCGTCCGCGCCAGACTCCCAACTCCAAAGGAGAACAACATGAGCAGTACCAAGAACCCGAGGGCAATGCCGCACCTGCCCTCCATCCTACTAATGCTGGTGGCAATGTCCGCTGTCAGCTTCGGCGAGCAGCCGTCGGCGCCGTGCCACGCGAATCCACAAGCCAATCTCGATGTGGCGACCGTCGCTGCTCGTGGAGACGTCAGCAGCCTGCCGAACCCGCTCAAGGAACGCCTTGTCCGTATGGCGAGCCGGCCGCATAGCCAACTTCCAACTCAGGCCTACGCGGAAGCTCACTCCGATACAGCCCCGTTCAAGCCCAAACCGAGTCAGCTTTTTCAGTATTACCTTCTCGACAGCAAGGGTTTTGAACCAAATCCATTCACGGCCATTTTTCCGGGCCTGAACGACAACGTAATGCTGACCGCAACCGGCCCGGACTGCGGTTTACCGACGATCGGTTCAGTGCGCGTAGTACTGGAGCCAAAACCGGATCTCCCCACCGATCCAAGTGACGTGCGGGCTTTCATTGACGTATTCACCGACATCTCAGGATTGTTTGTTATCAATAACGAAAGCGGCTGGTATGAGGGCTGGATGATCCATGACCTGAAGGTGGCGCCAGTCAACAACAGGCCGCGGCCGGACGGCCACGCACAGTTCGGTACGATTCTGAAGTCTGACGCCGACAAACTAAAAGGTGGCAACAAGGTCCCGGGCGCTTTCTTTACCGTGGACGGCAGTGCTCCTCACTGGCCAAGTCCCAATGACCATTTTCCCGACAAGCAGACCAACGTCGTTCCCATCCAGGTCAGCATGGGGGCGTGGAACACCTTGCAGCAGAGCGATGGCCATGCCTACTGGGAATTCAACTACACCACGGATTGGGTCCATCCACTCTATGAATTGCCGTTTACTGGCGGCATTCCGGGAACATTTGAGGCGGGGCAGGTTGGAGCACTTCAATCCATCATTCCCGGCTCAGGCCCTAACGGCATCAAGAACGATCCGGTGACTTATGGCGATAATCCGAACACCAAAGGCGTGATCCAAGGAACCGGCCCTCGCGATCCAGATAAGTTTGATGGAGATGATGACACGCAGCGCGAATTTCGCATGCGCTTTATCCCCAGCGGACTGGCAAACGAGATCTTCCTAGACGTCTATCAGCGGCTGGCATCGTTCGAGCCCGGTGTAACTGACTTCAAGCAACGTTTGTTCGACGCATACGCTGCCGAAGTGGCCAGGGTTGATGCCAACGGTGACGGTGCAATTTCGGGACCTGAAGGCGACGTGGACACTCCTTCTGACGGCTTCGAGGACAACGCTCGATTGTTTATTCCTGCGACTCAGTTCAATCGCTTTGCGATAACGCGGGAACTCAACGATGGGCTGCTTGCACCTCGATTCGCCCCCAGCCAGCGGGCTTGGGTCTTGTCAGGTATCCAAGTGCCTGTCAACCCGTCTGTTCCAGCGTCTGCTGGCGAAGACGGCGACGACCGCTAAATCGCAGCCAGGAAAGCGCCGGGTTCCTCGTGGAATCCGGCTTTTTTATTTGACGGTAGGGGTGGAGACCATGTCGGGCGCAGCGAACAAACACGCCGGAGACAACAAAAGGTTGGTAAACGTGCTCTAATTGAGTACATCCCCGGGAGGTCTCCATGTCCCACCTTAGTCTCCGCGCCGTGTTGATCACGGTTGCAGTTTTTCTTCTAGCCTCAGTTCCAGCATTTTCTGATTCGCAAGTACGCACCGTTCGCCTCAGTTATGTCGAAGGCGGTGTGCAGATCGCGCGTGGATCAGCGCAACAATTCGAGAAGGCAATGGTCAATCTGCCGATCACCCAAAGCACTCAGCTTCGCACCGCGCAGGACGGACGCGCGGAGGTTGAGTTTGAGGACGGCAGCACAATTCGGCTTGCTCCCAACAGCTCGATCGAATTCCCACAGCTTGTGCTTCGCGACTCGGGCGGCAAAGCTTCTTCCGTTGAAGTCAGCAAAGGTATGATTTATGTGGACTTCTCGGCCGAGAAGAACGAT
>QHZR01000286.1 GCA_003224755.1 Acidobacteriota bacterium | reverse complement strand
CCGACGTTGTGAACGAAGCCGGGCTTTGGGTGAAAGATCGGGATGAGAAAACAGGGAACCGGTACATGCAAATTATCGAGCGCCGCTGCTCGAAAACCGAAATTGGCCGCGCCGACATCGCCAAGCATTGGTTTGTGGAGCAAGAGGGGCCATGGAGCAAAACGGAACAAGAAGCGTATCAAGCCTTTCATAAGGAGCTGGAGCCCGCGTCCTCAACGCAATAAGTCAACTTCGGCTCCCGCCGATCTTGAGACTTTTCGGCCCGCCCCTAGGACCGGATCTTGAAAGTCTCGTGCACGATTGCCGATCTCGACGGCAAGAGCGACATCTCACCCGAGCACATCAGCGAAGCAATCCAATATCGCACGTTCTATCGCGCCCTTTGGGTTTGAGATTCCGCTGCATGCGAGCATCAAACGTGAGGACGCCGTGGCGTCTCGTCGAGGGCGGCACGATTTTGATTCTTCCGAAATCTTCGTCTGAGACCATCTACTGATTACCGTTCACCCAAAGTAGCCTTAATGAAGTCGATACAAAGTTACTTTCCAGAGGAGCAGGCATGATTGAGATAGCCTTTGAGCGCTCCGTGCGAGATGGGGATCTCATGTAGCGTGGGTCCGTTGTTTCCATTCTGAGAGCGCCCCGACAAACTCCGGATCGGTTGATTCGTCCAACAGGCCGATAAACTCGAGCGAATGACCGTCGGGGTCGCGGAAGTACAACTGGGCCGAAGGCATCCAGCCGATGGCTCAGTTGTCTTCTCGCCAGCAAAATTTTGCGTCTGGATGCCTGCTGCGTTTAGTCGCTCGCCCGCAGCGAGCAGTTCAGCCAGCCGAACGTTGAATGCGATATGGCACTTACGAAACTCGCGCCCTAGCGTCGTGCTCGGACCCCACAGGCCGAGCATCGATCTTCTATCGGCGCCAGTCCAAAGAAAAACGGCATCGCGTGTGAGGTCGCGATGCGCAAACTGCAACCCGAGGATCTCACTGTAGAATGGTCGCGCGTCCCCGATGTTAGCAACCGGGAGATGGCCTTCGTACGAATGCATGTGACCCGTTTACACGCGCTCTACCAGCGGACATGCCTCGGATGCTTCTACCGCGGCGAGTTGGATGTTGTCCTTTTCGGAATCGCGGCTGTGGTCGAGATCATATACTGCGCAAACGTCCTTCGGGAAGAGAAGGTCCAGTGTCCAGTCAAACGCGACACGAATCTTTTTGTCCAAGCCAGGTAACTTACTGAGGTAAATCGTTCGCCACATCCACCAGGCGAAGAAGCCGGAGAAATTGAAACCAAAAATCCGTGCCACGCCTGTCCGACGACCGATTGAGGCTAGCAGCCCAATGGTTCTGAACGAAAATGGCTTTAGGCGACAACCCAGCAGTACAGCCGCGATATTCTGCGCCACAACTTTGCCTTCGCGTATGGCATGTTGCGCGGTTGGCGGATGAGATTTCCCAGGATTTCTGATATCTGGCACAAACGCACAGTCACCCACGGCCCAGACATCAGGCCAATCGGGGACGCGCAAGAACTGGTTGACGACTATCCGACCTTGTTGCTTTACGCAGGAGAGCGAAGAGATAAGCGGACTGGGCACAGTTCCGGCAGTCCACACCAAAGTGCGGCATGGAATTTGGACCCCATCGACCAAAAATACACTGTTCTCCGTCATGCGCTTGACCCGGGCGTTAAGCCGAATTTCCACTCCGCGTCGCACGAGCACTTTCTGCGTGTATCGTCCCAGGCTCTCACCCAGTTCCGGCAGAATTACCGGACCGGAATGCACGAGCATAACTCGCAACATTTCTTCGCATAGGTTTGGGTAGAACGGCAGCGCTTCCCGCACGAAGTCATTTAAAGCGGCAACTGTTTCCACACCCGCGAAGCCGCCGCCTGCCACCACGAAAGCAAGTAACGACTGCCGAACGCTGAGATTACATTCGGAATTTGCCTCCTCCAAATGTCGGAGGACCCGGGCGCGCAATCGAATCGCGTCCGGAAGCGATTTCATTGCTAATGCTAGCTCGGAAAAACCGGGGAGATTATAAAAGTTAGTGATTGATCCCAAGGCGAGAACCAGATGATCGTAATCGACTTGTTGTGGGTGGTTGCGGTAACCGCGCGAAATAATGACCCGTTTGTTTGGCAGGTCAATCTCGTTCACGTCACCCACTAATACCTCAACCTTATGGAGCAGTTTCCGAAGGGGATTTATGATATTTGTGATCTCGAGATCGCTTGCTGCGATTTCGTGAAGCATAGGCGTGAATAGAAAAAAATTCTCGCGGCTAACGAGGCAAATCTCCACTGCGGGCTCTCGTGCCAGCAATTTCTCGAGATGCATGGCGGCATAAACTCCGCCGAAACCACCGCCAAGAATGACGATTCGTTTCTTGCCTCGGTTATTGGTTGGGCAATCGATCATCGAGTTCTTTCTGTAGCTGAGTTGCCCGTGAGAAGTCGTCAAGAACCGTGTAGATGCTGCTAGAACTACCGCGCAGACGGTAGCTCGCTTTTTGCGTCTAGAAGTTTGGACGGCGCTACGCTGCTGGGGCCGGACTGACTTAAGTCCTTCTCAATCTCGTCTCTCGCTGCGCTGAACTCTTTTACCGCTCGACCCATCCCTCGGGCGAGTTCCGGCAGCTTCTTCGCTCCGAACAGGAGCAACACGATGAGGAGGATTACCATCATGTCCGGCCCCATAAGATTCATGATACTGGCGATCGTAATAGGCATAAAAAATCTCGGATATGTTTGTTTCGTAAGAAAGTTGTGCTGCGTTCAATCCATTCATACCGAATTAGCAAAGTTATATTCCAAGAAAGTGATCTCCCGCATCGTATGCCCGGCGGATCTCTGGGGAGGAAAGCTCGATCCACCAGGCCTTCCTAGTTAGGAGGAGCGGAATAAAAACAGGCCTGTCCGGTTGTACTTAACAAATGGAAAGATGTATATGAATTACAAAAAACTTATCGCAGTAACAATTGCTCTTGCAGTTTGTGCTCTCGCAGGCTCAAACGTGACGGCGCACGGCGGCGGCGGTGGTGGTCACGGCGGCGGCTTCGGTGGAGGCGGCGGCTTTCGCGGCGGTGGCTTTAACGGCGGTGGCTTTCATGGCGGTGGCTTTCATGATAGTGGCTTTCGCGGCGGTCGGTTCCACAATCGGGACTTCGACAGTCGATTCTTCTTCTTTGGCGATTTTGGCGACCCGTTCTTTTACTATCCCGATCCATACTACGGGTACTATCCCTACGGCTATTATCCTTATGGTTACGGATACGGCGGCTTTAGCAGCGGCGGCATTCGTGGCGATGGCTTTCGCGGCCGTGGCTTTCGTGGCCGTGGTTTTCGCGGCGGTCGGTGATGCGTACAATGAACCTGTTTACCAAGGCAGTGCCGGATATACCGACTGTTTGATCGGGCAAGTCCAGCCCGTCTACCTTGTGCAGGCTATTATCATGGCTCGATCGATGGCAAGAGTGGCAATGCAACACGGAGCGATCCGCGAATATAAGCGCGCTCACGGCTTGCCAGGGGATGGCAGGATCGGCCAACAACTGCTGACGACAATGGGCTTGAGCTACGAATCGCCGAACGGACGCTCGGGTTTCCTGATGAGAATGGCGCAGTGGTTCTGTTCAGTCCCGATCGCGTCGTTCCAAACGGCAGCCGTCTTGCTAGAGTCGTGAGTTGCAACGACGCAATTTGATTGAACTGCAGGCATCTCCTCCCCTCACTTTGTAGGCGCGCTCGCGTGGAGCTAATCGACTCTCCCACCTCGAAAGAGGGATCCGGCACCACCTCATATGTGACAGCACAAAATCCCGCGAACGCGCACTAGCCGCAATCTGCTAATCACCAATATTGGCGGCGATGACAATGAACAGGTCTGCTGAAAGTCACCCTTACGTTCAACTCCAGCACCAGATTCACGACGCCCTCCGCAGGCAACATCCCGAATGGATTGAACAAAACGGGGATCGCGCCACGTGCGAATCATACGAGTCACGCTTCGCAGAACTGCTCGACCTTTTCCAATCGACCGAGCGCAAGTGGGCTGCCTGATCCAAAGCACAGAATATTTAACCGAATGAAAAGTGCGCCCGGCAGCAGACATCTTTAACTTTCTCGCTATAACATGGAGTATGGCCGCTACGAATTCGCAAACCGAATCAAATAGTGGCAGTTCCATCTTTGGTGCCGGTGGCAAGGCTCCGGAGCTTCGCACTGTGATCAAAGAGGACGTGGCCTCTTTTGAAGAAGCGCTGCTGCCCCATCTTGATGCAGCCCACAATTTGGCCAGATGGCTCCTTCGCAACGAACAGGATGCGCAGGATGTGGTCCAGGAAGCGTATCTGCGAGCGTTCAAATCGTTCAGTGGATTCCATGGTTCCAATGGCCGCGCCTGGTTGCTGACGATTGTCCGAAATACGTCCTACACGTTGCTCAAAAAGAACCAGGCGGTTGATTTCACAACTTTTGACGAAGAAATACATGTGGTGGCGGACGAATTTGCTAGTCCCGCGACGATTCTCGAGCATGGTGAAGACGCGGAACTGATCA
>QHZR01000285.1 GCA_003224755.1 Acidobacteriota bacterium | reverse complement strand
AAATCGAAAAATGTGAAGCGCGCCGGAAAAAGCGAAAGCGCGCCAACTGAAACGATCGCCCTCCTTGGCTGCGACGGCGGATCAACCGTCGGAATGGCGGACGTTGATTTTTGATACGCTCTAATTCAACCACCCGAGGCCTGGAAGCGCACCCAGCTTCTTCTTTATGTGGTGTGCGAAGGGGAATGTAAACTATTTCGACGATTTTTCGGAACTTGGCAGCTCGAAGGCCGTAATCTGGCTATGTGACGGAGTCGTCTGCCTTGCTCGCGCTCGTTGAGACCCCCGTGTGGTTCTGCCTGAGGGCCGAACCCAAGCGAGAGCATCTGGCGGCGGCGGCGCTGCGGCGCCGGTTTGGAATCGAGTGTTTATCACCCCGCTTGCGTTTTCGCAAGCTGACCCAGAGAGGGCCAGTGTGGTTCGTGGAGGCGATGTTTCCCGGCTATTTGTTTGCGAAATTTGTCTATTCCACTCAGCATCGCGCAGTTGAAAGCTCCCACGGAGTCCGGGGAATCCTCCGGTTTGGACAGCGTCTGGCAACCCTGCCGGAAGATACCGTCATTGCGCTTCAGTCAAAGGCGGGCGCCGAAGAAGTCGTTACCGTCGATTCCTCCCTCAAAATTGGCCAGCCAGTTCAATTGATAGAAGGACCTTTTCAGGGACTCGAGGTGGTGGTCACCCAGTTATTGCCTGCGAGAGAACGGATCCGAGTGCTGCTCGGGTTTCTTGGGCGGTCGCTGGAGATGGAAGTTCCAGCGGGAAAAGTGCTCCCCGCCTAGGAGCCTGTTGAAATACCCGGCCACGTCGCGCGACAGCGGTTTGGGGTGGATGGCAAGGCGCGAGCGACGAGCATGTCCACAGCGACCTGTGAGGAGCGAGCAACGCAGGCAGACAGCCCAAGGCTCTCTCGCCCTCCGGGTTGCGCCGCTTTTTCGCCTTTCTGGCGTTGCTCGTCGATTACAGACCGCCGCGGGTATGCGCACTCCTCGCGCCTTGGAAAGACGAAAAATCGGCAGCAACGCGACATGGCTGGGGATTTTCAACAGGCTCCTAAGCGGCGATCCGGTACAAAAGACAAAGTGGCCGTCCAGAGAACAGCCACTTTGCTTCCAGCGTCGCGAGGACCGGGACGCTTTACTGGAATTCGTCTCGTTAACTTCTTAGATAACGCCGCACCATGCCTAGCGCACCGAGCGCCGCTCCGAGCAACATGACAGTGGCACCGCCATCCGGAACACCCACACCCTCGGGATTGAGCAGCGTAATGGTGGTGAGTCGGAAGTAGCCTTGTGTGGCAACGTCAGTTCCCAGAAGATTGCCTGTAAGGTTTCCGTTCCCATCCCTCTCGGGCTGAGCAAACCCGTATACCGTAACACTAGTTAAACCTGAAATATTAAACACGGCTGCACCGCCGTTTGGACCATCGTACGCGGCGACCAAGTAGGTAAACGTATGCCCATAGGTTGCCAAGATATCGATGGTGACATTGCCTGTACCACCTGAATACCCGGTGAGAGCCACAGCTCCTACAGTCGTAGCCGGGCCTCCGCCAGGCCACGTAGTGCGCGAATACAACGAGCCGTCTGCACCGAGCACCTGGGTTTGAGAGCTCATCCCGAGTAAGGTATTCGTCATCGCCGCGTCGCGATCCGCTTGACCTCCTGATAGTACTCCTGGGATAACCGTGCCCACAAGGTTTGCGCTGTCACCCGTGTACGACATCTCCAAGACCGCATCGGCTCGTTGAGTCGCCAAAGACAGAAGGCCGAAAACCACTGCCGCCGCCAGCCATTTGGTTATGTTTTTCATTTTCATTTTTTTAAACTCCTTTATTTCTTCCTTATTTCTTCCTCCCGGGCACCATGCCAAGAAGCACCTACAACGACAGCACACGGTGTGCCAACTGATGTAAGTGCTTGATTATTAACTACAAATGCGATATGACTACAGCAGCCGCCCGCAGCGATTCCGTAAGCTTTGCCGACGCAGTAAGTGCTTTGATCGGATCTCGAGTTACGTAAGATGTTCATAACCCGATGATTGTCTGTTTCTCCGCGTCCGAGAAATTCTGTAAACTTTTCCTTATAACGGCAGGGCCCCAAGCCAAACTTTGACCACGAACCACAGCTGATGACATGGGTATTTGGAAGTTTTTCATGCAGAAATTGCACCAGTTTACCACAAGCCGCGACGGCTTGCGTGCGCCTCGGGAATTGGGAGACAGCCGAAACCTGGGCCAACGCCGGGGCTACATTTTTCCGCGCCTACGACGCTTCATGCGGTTCACTCCCGCTGGAGATCTGCGAGGGCACGTTTTGCCTCGGTCGCGAAGGGTTCCTGAAGCCCATCGGTCAAGGCCTGACTAAGAACTCCGCGTGCCTCGGTCCTTTGCCTGGCTTCGAGCTGAGACATTCCCAGATAAAAAAGAGAATTGGCGTCTAGCGGCCGTTTCCGAGCGCTCTCCTGTAACAACTGAACAACCCGCGGGTATTCCTTTTTTTCGTAACTCAATCGTCCAAGAAGCTCGGACAAATCGGGGTCATCCGGCAATGACTTGCGCGCTTTAGTGGCGAGGTCATAGGCGGCAGCCACTTTGGATGGGTCTTGAGCATACAACGTGGCGAGGCGTTTCTGCGCGGGCGCGAAATCGGGAAAGCGGCGCAGAACATCGCTGTACGCGTCGATCGCCGGCCTAATTTGACCGTGCTGCACATCAAGCGCGGCCTGAGCCATGAGCGCCGGGACGTATTCCGGGTTTGCCTTCAATTCCTGTTGCACCTCGCTCTCGGCGGCAGTGAGCTCGTTCGGATTTTGATCAAGGGCAGTTAAGCGCAGAAATTTTTTGGCGTCGGCAGCCTGCCGCGCATTGGGGCCGGTTGTCAGGGCTTTTTGCATCGTGTCCCGAGCCTCATTTACTTTTCCCAAGCTATAAGCAGCCCAAGCCAGATCGTGTAGGAGCGCGGGATCGTTTTGGCGCTGGCGAGCGGCTTCTTGGAGAAGGCTGTAAGACCAGGTGAAATTGCCACTTTCGTAGGCAACCTTACCGACAACAGTGGCGACCTGGGTATCGGCTGGTGCGAGCTCGCGCGCCTTCTTTGCGTAAGCGAGAGCTTTCTCCTTGTTCTGGAGCGGGCCAGCATTCAGTTGCGCGAGTTTAGTCGTGGCGACGACTAATTTCGGATTTAATTTCAGCGCTTGCTCCAAAGCCAAGGCCGCCTTGTCCGCTGCGCCCTGTTTTTCGTACGCTTCCCCCAAACGCATCTGAACAATCACATCATTAGGCTGCTCTTTGGCCATGGCCTCGAGTTGTGAAATCGACAGTTCCGTGCCGCCCTCGAGCAAAGCGAGACGACGTTTGCTCTCGTCCTTGCCCGGGAAATCTTTGATGGCGCTCGCGGCTTTTTTGAGAGCAACCCTGGCCAAGTCTGTCTGGCCCATCATGTAGGCGGTCATACCCAGGTGAAATTGAATCTCCGGATTGTCAGGAGCTTTTCCAGCGCTCTCCTGCAGAATCGTCAGGGCCTGCTGATAGTCGCCGCGCTTGTAAAGAACCCAGCCTAACGTGTCGTTGGCAGCAGCATCCTCTGGTTGAAGCTCATGGGCCTTGCGCGCCAAGTCATAAGCCTTATTTAGATCATTCAGCCACTCGGCGTAGAGGTAAGCCAGGTTATTTAACGCTGGGACGAAGTTGGGCTGGATCGCGAGAAGCTTCTCATACGCGTCCCGCGCCTTTGAGTAATCCTTCATCCGATCATAAACAAGCGCCAGGGTCATGAGCGTTGCCGTATTTTTGGGGTTCTTCGAAAGCAACGCTTGTAACTGGTTAACCGCTTTGGGAAGTTGATTTGTTGCAAGATAAGCCTGGGCCAGCAAATCGCAGGCGGCGACAAAATTAGGATCGAGCTCGATTGCGCTTTGAAGCTCTGCCTCGGCTGCATCCCACTTTCCTTCAGCGGCCAGGATTTTGCCTTCGAAATAATGTGCAGCTGCGACGTTGGGCGTTTTTTGGAACTGACTCCGTATTCTCTGCCGGGCAGCGTCAAAATGCTTGTCCAGCAAATCCAGCTCGATGAGTTGATCGATCGGAAACAGATTATTCGGCGAGAGCTGGGCAGCTTTTTCAAATGCCTGGCGTGCTTCGTCATTTCTTTTGGCCTGGCGCAAGGCCATGCCGAGCGCTATCTGAGATTGTGGATCGTTCGGCGTGAGCTCGGCTTGGTTGTGAAGGACCGCGGCGACATCATCGAACCGATCAAGCGAGCTATAAGCGGCGGCTAGGACCAACGCGGCGTTCTTTAGATCGGGCCTTCTTTTCAGCAAAAGTGTCAGCGGTTCGATTGCCTTTTCACCATGGCCGGTCGCAACATTTATCTGGACGAGCAGCAGAACGGCATCGTTATAATTCGGATTGAGCGAGACGGCTTGATCCAGCGCCACCGCTGCCTGGTTCATGTTGTTATTTTGGACATATGCGCGTGCCAAATCGTATTTGATGAGGGGGCTATCCGGATATGTTTGGTCGAGTCGCTCCAAGACTTCGATCGCTTTTTTCGTGTCGCCCTTAGCCAGCAGCACGTTGCTTTGCAACCTGCGGCCATCGACGTATTCGAAATCGCGGCCAAAGACATTTTCAAGAAGCGAAAGGGCCTCGTCGTATTTCTTGTCGTAAAAGGCAAGCTCCGCCAGCAAAGTCCAGCCCGGAGGATAATCGGGCGCCTGTTTGGTCATCTCGGTGGCAACCCGTTTCACTTCCTTGTTATCACCGGCGGCGGACTTGAACGCGGCGTATTTCAAGCGCTCGATCGAGCGAACCGGCGCAAGATCTGCTGCCTTCTTAAATTCTTCGCCGGCTCGCTCCTTGTCTTTCTGGAATAGATACAAGTCTCCCAACGCCAGGTGCGCCTGGGACGATTTAGGATCGGCAGCGAGCGCCTCCCCAAGAGCGTTGCCTGCGGCGCCTGGATCGCCGCTATTGAAAAACAGATTCGCCGAAGCGAGGTGGAAAGAGACGTCGTTCTTCTTGGGGTATTTCCGGACCTGTTCCCTAGTAGCCTCAATATCTTCTTTGCGTCGCGCCGCTTCGGTCAAAACGACAAGGGCATCGCCATTGTCCGGGGCTTGCTCGAGCACTTTAAGTGCTTCTTTTGCTCCGTCGGCGAACCGTCCCATAGCCACATAACAGCGGGCGAGCCGTGTCCGATTTTGAACATTCGTCGGGTCCAGCTCGCTCGCCTTAGCTAAAAACGCAGCAGCGCGCAACGGCGCTAAATCTTCCTGCCACATTGCTCCGATTCTCTCAAACGCGAGCGCGTTTTGAGGATCCAGCCGCACCACGTTGAGGTAGCTCACCTTTGCTTTGTCATAGTTGCCCGCTTTAAAATAATTATCAGCCTCACCCAGGAGGCGCGCTTTTTTGGCTTCCTTGGAGCAGGCGGCGATGAGCGTGGCTGCTAAAATAAGCGTCACGATTCTGAATAAGATTTTCGATGTTTGCATGTGAAGGAGGATTTCGACGTTAGTTGTTGTTTGTATTTGCGCGCTCTTTGGCAATGCCAAGTTTTTCCATTAGCTCGTAAAGAGTGGGCCGGCTGATCCCGAGATCGGCAGCTGCGGAAGTAATTCTACCGGAGTTTTTCTTGAGTGCTTGCTGAATCATTTCGCGTTCGACCTGCTCGCGCGCTTGTTTGAGACTCGTTGCAGAGGATGCCACGCCCTGTTCCTGACCCAGCTCGAGATCTTTTCCGGTCAATCGCGACCCGTCGGTCATAATGACGCCTCGTTTCACGCGGTTTTGAAGTTCGCGCACATTCCCAGGCCACGAATAACGGGCAATTGCGCGCAACGCGTCCGGCGCGAAAACCAGCTTTCTCCGACCGTTTTGGGCGGCATATCTTTGCAGAAATTCGCGCGCCAGGAACACGATGTCTTCGCCTCGCTCGCGAAGTGGCAGGAGGCGAATGGTGACAACAGCAAGACGAAAATATAAAT
>QHZR01000284.1 GCA_003224755.1 Acidobacteriota bacterium | reverse complement strand
AACCCAGCCAGATCCGCCGCCGGCGCTTTAAGGTTTTTGTGGAGCATGATGCCCGCATTGTTCATCAGCACGTCGAGCTTGGGGAAATCCGATTTCACGCGCGCTGCGAGGGCGGCGATCTGCGCCGGGTCCGCGACATCGCTCTGGATCGTGTGGAGCTTCGGGTGCTTCGCCTTCACCTGATCAAGCACAGCCTGACGCCGACCAGTGACTATGACTTCATTGCCCAATTCGAGGAACTTCAGGGCGAAAGCTAGGCCGATACCGGCTGAGCCTCCCGTGATGAGGATCGTGCGACCAGTGAGTTTCATAAAAATCCTTTCGTAATTGTCATAGATAAGATTATGCATATAATCCAAATGATGCAAAAAAAAATCAAAAGCTGCGCAAAAGATGATCTCGTACGCTCGCCAACACTCTTTCCTTGTCAGCAGGCTCTGTGAGGATGCGGGCAATGGACACGGCACCCGCCATCGCACTAAGAATGACGAAGAAGTTTCGCTCCCGCTCAGCTGCACTCGCTCCTGGCATGAACTCCACCCACCGATACTCTTTGATCAGCCCGGCAATTCGTTTTCGAACACTGAGTTTTGCACGAGCAATCTCAGGCGCCAAAGCCGCTACCGGGCAACCGGTGTGGGGACGATCACAATGCTCCGGTGAGAGGTACAACCGAATGACTTCCTTCCACCTGTCCTCGCGCGGCACATTTTGCAGGGAAGAACAGATCTTCTCGCTAGACTCCGCGAATCCCTGCGCAATAGCTTCGGCGAGAAGCTCGTCCTTGCTCCGAAAGTGCTTGTAAAAACCGCCAACAGTGAGACCCGATGCCTTCATAACGCTTGCGACGCCAGGACCGCTCAACCCCTCAGCGCGGAGCTTGCGAGCGGCGTTTCGCACAATACGATCGCGGGTTCGCGTCTTGTGTTCCGGTTCGTAACGCATATCAGCTTATTGGATTATATACATAATCTATGGGCTCAAAATGTTTTAATTAGTCGGCAGGCAGCGCTCGCCATACGCTTTTCCGAGTGAATCGTCAGCTATTCGGAAAGTGACGTTAGACACTTGTGTCGGGTTCGGCAAGGCCAGGGACTCCCCTATTGCTCAGAGCAGCTCATTAGAGATACGTGTCTGTTAGCGGCGAAAACCAACGGAGAATGGACGGCAGGCGGGGTAGCGAAAGGGCAGTCTGGGGAATCCTGGAGAAGCAATGTTCCGTAAACCTAGCCTAGAGCTTTAATACGTAAATCGTTGAAAGTATGGCGTACCAAAGTTACCGTTTTTGAATCACATTTCTCCCGCAAGGGAACGTCTTTATGCAATTTGCACTGAATACGATACGCAGGCACGGCAGGGTTAGGCTGTTCCGAAGTGTCGGATTTAACTATCTAGATTATTCCGATTCGGGATCCAGATGGATTGTTTGTATTCCAACCGAGCGCAAGGACCGCTTGGACTCGCTGGTATGGGAACGTGGTTAAGCTGCCGCTTCGATTTCCAACAATAGCTCCGATGGACGCCGAATCTTGATTTTGAACTGCTTTTCGAGCGTCTCACGCTTGTTGATGAAGTGAGGCTCATCCCGTGTAAGGAGAACATCGACTTTGTTTGAAATTGCTTGTGCCAAGTGCTGAGCATCCCGCTTCGGCAAACCTTGTGACTCTAGCCGCTCAGCCGGTTGGGGGTGCTCCAGATGAAAATCTTTTCACACATTGCTAGCAGGCGAAATAGGCGTACAATCGTTGCCGTTTTTGAAGTCACAAAGGAGATTCCGGTATACAGTTTTGGGCCGCGCCGCCTCGTTCAATCCCCTCAACCACCAGGAGGTTTCTGTGAGATTTTTCCAGCCAGTCCTCTCCGCTTGCCGCCTTTCGAGTCTGACAGGTTTGTTATTAGTCGCCTTAGGCGGCGTTTCGCTTGCGCAAAATTCTTGCCCGCTGAATTCGCCCAGCGGACGCATCAAGCACGTAATCTACGTGCAGTTCGATAACACGCACTTCGTTCGTGATAATCCCAACGTTCCCTCCGACCTGGAACAGATGCCGCATCTGCTGAACTTCCTCGAAAGCCAGGGGACGCTTCTCACCAATCATCACACGCCTCTCATTTCCCACACCGCCACGGACATCCTTACATCGCTGACGGGCGTTTATGGGGACCGGCACGGTGTACCCGTCAGCAACAGTTTTCGTTATTTCAATCCCGATGGGACCAGCAACGTGGGCGTTTCCTTCGCTTACTGGACCGCTCCACTTTTTGATCCCACTACTTCCACGCCGACCGACACAACGTTCAACATGCTAACGGCCGATGGACATAACGCGCCTGCTCCCTGGGTAGCATTCACGCGAGCTGGATGTAATGTGGGAGGCGTCGCAACCGCGAATACAATCCTGGAGAATATTGCTGTCGATATTCCGACGGTTTTCGGCGCGGGCTCGCCTGAAGCCACAGAAGTCAGCACCAATCCCGGGCAGGCGTTTGCAGATTTTGTGGGAATCGGAATCCACTGTGCGGCCGGAGATGCGCTGTGCAGCGCCGCTAATAACGGCAAGCAGGATTCTCTTCCAGATGAACCCGGTGGTTACGCCGGCTTCAACGGGTTGTTTGGGCATAAGTATGTGGCTCCGCAAATCAGTCCGAGTGGGCCATTAACCGATTTGAATGGAGATGTAATTCAGGATCCCAGCGGCCACATCGGCTTCCCGGGCTTCGATGGCATGGCAGCGAAGGTTTCGCTGTCATACGTTGTGGCTATGCAAGAGCACGGAGTCCCGGTCACATACGCCTACATTTCGGACGCGCATGACAAACACCCCAGCGGTCCAGCCTTCGGTCCGGGACAAGCGGGTTATGTCGCGGCGCTGCAAGCGTACGACGATGCCTTCAATGAGTTCTTTACCCGGCTTGCTGACGACGGGATTAATGCGAACAATACTCTATTTATTTTCACCGCCGATGAAGGCGACCATTTTGTCGGCGGCGCGCCCAGCCCAGCCAATTGCGATGGCGTAACGGTTCCATGCACCTATTCACAGATCGGCGAACTCAATGCCAACCTCGCTGGCTTGCTCGCGACGGAACAAGGCATCACGACCCCGTTCAAGGTCCACTCCGATGATGCTCCGACCATCTACATCACCGGCAATCCTGCGCGAACTGATCCTGAAGCACGTAGTTTTGCTAGGGCGCTTGATGGGCTAACGGCGGCAAATCCTATTACTGGAAATACCGACAAGATCAGCCAGTTCCTCGCCGATCCCGTGGAAATGAAAATCCTGCACATGATTACGGCCGATCCGGCGCGCACGCCGAATCTGGTTATGTTTGCCGATCCTGACTACTTCCTCTTTGCCGGTGCGCCGAACTGCAATTCGCCGTGCGTGACCGAACAGCCCGGTTTCGCCTGGAACCATGGCGATGTGCAGGCAGACATAACGACGACTTGGCTTGGGCTAGTCGGCCCCGGTATCAGGGATGATGGCATCGATTCTCAGACTTGGTCTGACCACACCGACATTCGTCCGACAATTATGCTGTTAACTGGATTAAAGGACGACTACTCCCACGATGGCCGAGTCTTGTCCGAAGCAATGACCGGCGCGGCGCTGCCTGCCACGATTCGTGGCAATGCGAATATCTTCCGCCGACTGGCCGCTTCGTATAAGCAGATCAACGCCGCGGTCGGCCAGTTCGGATTGGGCTATTTCCAACTCGGCGCTGATTTCGAATGATCCCGGCGACGCGACCTACGATCAGTTGGAAAGCAAACTAGCCAACCTTAACAGCCAGCGCGATTCCATCGCCAGCCAGATGATCCAGATTCTGGAAGACGCGGAATTCAACGGCAAAGCGATTGACCCAGCCACTGCTTCCTCATTGATTCAACAAGCAAATCAATTGCTGCAACAGCTTCAATAGATTCGTTTGCCCCACTCTTCCCATAAGACGCGGAAGGGTGGGGCAAACTTTGCTCCTTGGGCTGAGGTTGTGTCCGAATGCTGGGCGCAATCATCGCGCGCTACTGCGAACGGCGAAGTGGTAATTGATCCATCAGGGAGATGGGCGGATGTCTCAGAAAACTGCAATTCTAGGAAATCGAGGATTCAATCGGAGGCAGCTGAAAGATTTCCTGGTATGTGCGCAGGTAGACGCGATAATCACCTGGTACGAACGTTACAAACTCAATAAGCTCAAGTTTGGAGCCGCCTTCCGCCAAGTACTCTTTCGTCGTCTGTAAAGCGATCTGGGACGCCTTTTGAACGGGATACCCGTACGCACCGGTGGAAATCGAAGGGAAAGCGATGCTTTTGAACCCACGAGCATCCGCGATCTTCAGGCTATTTCTGTAGCAGTTGGCAAGCATCTCCGCCTCCCTCCCGCCCAGTCGTCCGTAAATCGGACCGACCGTGTGGATGACGAATTTGGCGGAGAGATTGTAGCCCTTGGTGACCTTGGCCTCTCCCGTATTGCAACCTCTGAGCGTCCAGCATTCCTCCAGAAGTTTAGGACCAGCTGCACGGTGAATCGCCCCATCCACGCCGCCGCCGCCGAGGAGGGTTTTATTGGCTGCATTCACAATCGCATCCACTTGCCGCACTGTGATATCGCCTTTGATGATCACGATCTTGGACATAATTTGGAGGGACTTGATAACCGGCATTCTACCTTTGCCAGGTGGAGGCGGTCGAACAAACGCCATGATCCGTGGACATTATTGGACGGATCGCTCACCCATCCTTACTTCTAAGCAGGCCCGAACCCCCGAGTCTGGTGATATGCTGCTTCGTTCTTTTCCGCAACGCGAGTACCAGCATCGCCGATACGAACAACGAAATGCGGTGAAAATGGGTGTACGATAGTGTTCGAGAAAGCTGGCTTCATCCTACGTAGCGAGTAAGAGGACCAAGAGCCGGCAGTTTTCCTGCCCAATTCTCCCCTGACTGGCTATCT
>QHZR01000283.1 GCA_003224755.1 Acidobacteriota bacterium | reverse complement strand
CATCTCTCCTGTGCATGCGTGCGGTTCGCTGCAGTTTCGCCTTATATTCGCCAGCATCGAGGGCCGCGAATTGAGGGTGTTACTGGATCCTGTTTTTTAGCCCGTTGAGAGAAGATCGAGAATGCAGATTGGAGGTGGTCCATGCGTCGAGATCAGTTGATGGAACCGGACTTCCTGAGTAAACTCCTACTGCTTGTCATCGGCGCTGCGATTTCCTTTTTCCTGATATGTACGGGTGTCATTGCATTATTGCGAAGGTAGCGGCAGGACGCAACAGCATCCGCGAACGAGTCCGTCGCCATCTAAGCATTTTCAAGTGTGGAACAAAAGGAGAGAAATTTATGAAGATCGCAACCCTATTACTGTTTTCCGTGATGATGATGTCTCCGTCAGCTACTCTGTTCTCAAGCCCACAAAAGGACAAACCCGCTGAAGTGGATCGTGCCCAGCAGTCATTACAAACAGCGAAAAGCGAGCTTGAGCACGCTGGAACGGAGTGGGGCGGGCACAGAGTACAGGCGATCAAACACATCGACGCCGCTCTCAAGGAATTGGAGCAGGCAGAACAGTGGGCACGGCAGCATCACGACATCAAATGAGGCTTGAGGGCCTACGCTCATGCCGGAAAGGTAGGTCTTTTCTCGCTGCGGGATTCGTGTATCATTCCGCTCTTGAAGGCGCGAAATGATCCGCTGCGAAGTCATTGAATCGACCTTCTCAAGAATAGAAGCTGATCGCCCGCATGGCTTTTCCCGCGAGGTTGCGGTGGGAAGGCGCGATCCATTTGCGATCCATTAACGTGAACCACCACTGCCTTCCATGTACTTTGGTTTGCCAGCCGTGCTTTGTAAGTCCTTGCGTTTACGTTTTATGGTAACAAAGCAGGGAACGGAACAAGTACCCGCCGCGCGTTCTCAAGCGTTGCGGTAGACTGGGACCGAATGCTAGTCGCGCGTAATCGTTATCTCCCTGAGTCGGACTGCTGCAGCTCGGCATTGACCAGTGATCCAGCTCGGATAAAGTTGGTCCCACCATCCGTAATCGTTCCAGTGGCTGTTGCTTGGCGTGTTTCCGTTTGAAGACCGTGAGAATAGTCATCCCAGGCTCGTGCGTCCGGGAGCGCGTTCTTTCACAGTGATGTTTCCAACCCCCAATCCATCAAACTTGTTAATGGCAACTCCGTTTATCTGAGTTTCAACGCGGGAGTCAATTCGGCGGTCCAGTTAAGAACAACATTAATCGGAACAGGGCCTTCGCTCAGAAACTTTCTAATGAGAAAGCGTTGCCCGTCGTGGGAAGCAGCGTAGCACTGCCTTGTGGACCACGCATTAGGAATGGTGAAGAGCACGGTCGGGCTGCTTGCCTCGAATCTCAACCCCGCCTTTACGGTTGCGGCCATGAGTTTTCCATCGGGAGCCACATAAAAGATCTCTTTGCCGTCCCGTCGCCAAAGGATCTGGCCGCCTCCTCCTGTCGAGATTTGCCATTTGCCCTCCGAGGGCGGGAACGGGCGGACATAGACTTCGGCTACTCCTGACTCGCTGGAACCATATGCGACCCAGCGCGCATCGGGAGAAAATCTGCCAGCAAATGCTCGCTGAAGATATAGATTCGTTGTGCGGTTACCTTCGAGTTGGAGGTACCACAGTTCGCTCCAGGATGGCTTATTGAGATCGTAGAGGATGAGCTGCCCATCTCGCGACCAATCGTCCGGCCAAATCCAGTCCCTTGGGTCCTTCGGTTCTAACATTAGTTCTTCGGAACCTGCACCATCAGCGGATTTAACGTACAACGTACCCGACGATAGGCCCTGTTCTTGCTCCGCTCGATTTGAATCGTATAGGATGCGGGTTCCATCGGGCGACCACCGCGGGCAATATTCCCACCATGGTGTGAATGTTACTTGAGACAGAATGCCGCGAACGAGTTCCAGTACGAGAATATCGCCCTGCTGGTTCTGGGGGTCGACTCTCTCAATAGCTACTCTTCTTTCATCAGGTGACACTTCGAGATCAAAGTAATCCCCTGGCGGCCCGACCGTGCCGACCTCGCGCCCAGTCCGATCCACCCACACCAGATGCGAGAACATGCTTTGTGCATTTACGTATGCCAGTACCCCATTCTGTGAGGCGGAGAAGTAACCCTGGTGAATCGCCCCGAAAAAGTGAACCTGGTCCGCCACAGGGAAGGGCTCACCAGAGCTCCGCAGGCGCTTGGCGTCAAATGGCTGAGCCAGAAGACGTCCTTCGCGGATGAACAGCAAGTATCCGGGCGAGACGTAGATCGCATTTGAATCAGCGTCCAGCACCCTGCTGGTATTTTTCGAGCCGAGCGATCCCACGTACACGCCCTGCTGTTCTTTCCTGTTGCTGACAACGAAGTATAAAAAATGATCACCATCAGGCAAGAAGTAGGGCCAAGCGTGCATCAGCTCGTGCCGCGATCTATCTGGCACCGTTACTGCTGTAGGCAGTCCACCTTCCGAGGAAACGCGCAAGATGCCGCTGTAAAGGCTCGGGACGAAAAGAATCTCTCCATCGCGGCTCCAAGTTCCTCCAAGATCGAGGGAGACCCCGCCGTTCGGCGCTGCATCGCAGAGAACCTGGGGAGTTCCACCTGCGGAAGCGACTCTCTTCAGCTTACCAGCGGCGAGAAATGCTATGTTTTGGCCCTCGGGTGACCAGAACAAATCCATTGCTCCTTCTGTTCCCGGCAGCGGCTGGGCCTCGGAAGAATTGAGGGGACGAGACCAAAGAATGCTGTCCTTGGTATCAGGTGTCGGCGCAATGAAGACGATGGAACGCCCGTCCGGTGAAACGGCAAATGAATTGTAGCCCACGGTAGGCCGGTCGCGCGGAAGGATAACGAAGCGCGCCGTGATGGCTGCGGGCTGGATGTGGCGAACGTATGCAACCAGAGCTGCCATAGCGACAAACGTAGTGACAGCCGCTAGAACCCACGACAGGCGCTCGCGAATCTTCCTTCGGGCAATGGCTGGCACCGCGACACCGGCCTGTGACCCGCCTTCCGCAATCCAACGTAGTTGTAGTTTCACGTCGTGTGCGGTTTGCCAGCGATCGTCGGGATCCTTCGCCAGGCACGTCCGTACTACGCGGTCGAGCGCGGGCGGTGAGATGGGCTGTACCGCGGAAATGGGTTGTGGCTCAGACGCCAGAATGGCGGCAACAATGCTGGCCTGGCTCTTGCCCGTGAAGGCGCACCTGCCGGACGCCATCTCGTACAGAACGGCTCCGAGCGCGAAAATATCGGACCGCGCATCAGCTTCTTTTCCCTCCACCTGCTCAGGAGACATGTATTGGAAGGTACCTAGCATCATGCCCTGGGCGGTTAATGGTTGATCTGCCGAGGGCAACGTCATAGTCAAGCTAGAGGATGGCGGTGCACCGGCGCTCGTAGCTTTTGCTAACCCGAAATCCATCAGCTTGGCACCCGATTTGGTGAGCATGATGTTGCCTGGTTTGAGGTCGCGGTGGATCACGCCGTTTTTATGGGCTTTTTCCAGTCCCTCACAGATCTCGACACCGTATTTCAGCACCTGTTCTGTCGGCAGTGGTCCATGAATGAGGCGATCGGCCAAGGTCTCACCCTCCAGGTATTCCATAACCAGAAAATCCGTTCCGTCTTGGCGGCCGATGTCATGTAGGGTACAGATATTGGGATGATTCAGAGACGAAATGGCACGAGCTTCTCGCTCGAAGCGATGCCTGGCCTCTGGATTCGAGGAAAGGTGGGCCGGTAAAATCTTGACCGCAACTGTGCGATCCAGTCGCGTGTCGCGGGCGCGATAAACTTCCCCCATGCCACCCGCACCTAGTGGGGCGACGATCTCATATGGCCCGAGTTTCGTGCCAGAGGTGAGAGCCATTTGTACACGTCATTATGGCATAGCTATTGACCACGGGTAGCGATTGTTACCGCCCAGATGCTGCTGTAAGCTCGGTTGTGCCCGCTAGTTCTTCGTGTCATGTGAAGAATCTTGCAAAGGCACTTTCTCACCTGAAGCGAGATTGTTACAGTGTGGAAGATTGCTTTCCTCTGGCTAAATATGCCTTGATAAAATCATTTTGCAGGTGCTCATTGATTTCGAGAATTGTGATGGCGCGATTGCAGATAGAATGTGTCACGCCACGGGCGCACTGTTCACAGCCATTGCAGCCAGCGTGAGAGTGATTATGGTCAAGCGTATTGACAGGCTGTACTTTACAGTCGCCGTGAGACAGACCGAAATGACAGGCGGAACAAAACTCGCTACGCCGACAAACTGCACACTTACCTTCTTGCTCTTGTAGCAGCCTAGTCTTGAGTGCCTTGTGCTCTTTCTGCGCCATTGTTTGTACCCTCCCCAGTCTGCATAAGACCTGCCGGTCTAAGGGAGCCGGATTGTAGCCGTTTGAGGGAATCGGACGATATAGCCAGAACGTGGGGCAGATTGGCTATGGCGAATGCAAGGCGAAGACGGTATTATGTTTGGGTCATGGACGAGGGGCGCAAGCGCGTTCTCCTGATCGCAGCGGCGATCCTAGCGGCCCGCAAGCTCTGCCAGTTGAGAACTTCGGCCATCTCCGGCTCTGCATTCAATCATCGCGG
>QHZR01000137.1:16956-36863 GCA_003224755.1 Acidobacteriota bacterium | reverse complement strand
CACAGATGCTGCCTCCTCAAATGAGAGGTTGGATGGTTTCCTTTCGCTGATGCATACGAACTCTTGTTCTCTTTCTCGTCGCCAGAAGAGAAGGAGCAATTCTTGGATTTAGTCCGCTACAACGACGACATGGGAAACGATTATATCGAGAACGACTTCATGCCCCCTACGACTGAAGAGATCATGAAAGCCCGTCCTCTCGCGATGGTTCTGCCCGAGGATATCGTGACTCACGCTACCCTCATCGCAGCGAGCCTGTGTGCAGAAGATGACCGGGCTGCGTCGTAAGGCTCGTTAAGAGGGGGCCTCCCGCATCGGGACGAGGCATGGCGTGCCTGAATTCGGCTTACGTGGTCTGGCTGCGCCTTCCGCTGTGGTGTCATCGAAACCGCGACCTGCTGCGTGACAGGCGTTCTAACCCAATGAACTATGCCGAGGCGTGATGACTCGTTGTGACCTTGAGAAACACATCGTCCGGCCTCCCTTTTGAGAGCAATAGTCCGGTGCGAATGCTGGAGAGAATTACCGGTGGCTGAAGGTGTGCTACGGGCCGAAACAGCGGATGCGTGATTGATTCTGTGCTGGGAGTCGGGTGACCGGGCAGCGTTCTAACCAACTGAACTACGTCCCCACTCGCCAAATCAACGATATGCGAGATCACCAGTGTTTATGCATCTTTGCACGATTTGCATATACTGCATGGAGTTGCCTCTGTTGCCTAAAAGAGCGCGATTCTTGTCCGAACCGCCCCCAAACCGCCTACAAATTTCTACGCAAACCACGGCATTGCCTACGATGATCCGTGCTGACGGCCAAGTAGAAAACAAAGGAAAACCTCGTCCCAAACATAGTGCGAAAGGTCGCGCCGCATTTTCCTGTGGTCGGCTTCAATAAGCCACACAACACCCTTCTAGACTCCGCCCCGCTTACTGACCCGATTCCTTCTGGGCGGCTTCCTACAAAGCAGACTCGTCGGGACTAATCCCGTCGTGGCGGGCCAGATCACTTCTGGTTTGCCGTCCGCCCTGGAATCAGTTCAAAGGACGCGAAGGCACCCGGTAAAAGCCATCTGTACTCTTCTCACTACCGAACGCCTATCGTGGCTGTGCCCTGCGATCGTTCGAAATCGCTGAGCTTTTTTTGCTAGTCTGGACTGAGAACGCGGTAGATCTTAGATTGCATGCGAGCGTTGCCGACGATCAGTTTCGCCAAGAGACTTGCTTCCATAGCAGCCAGACTTTTGATCTCCTTTTCATTGACGTGCTCGCTGCCAATTGCAACTAGCTTCTCTCGTGTAATTCGACTCTGTCATCATCGCATCGAGACGTACTTCGCTCCTGAATTCGCACAGACCTCGGCCCAGTGGTCAGGATTAAACAACTCCGCCTTAAACTGTGACGCAAAATTCTGGTATGGAAAATCCCCTCCATAGACCTTTTGATGAAATGCCCACGTTCTTTTTTGCAGTTCGTCGGCGTTGGGATTGCTTTTGCCATTAGTCATCGCATTCCAGTACCACTCGGCGTAAGCCAGCTTGCCGGGAATTACGGGAGCATAAGAGGGCACCGAATACGTTCCCTAGTGAATGAAAATACCGAACTTTGCGTCGCTGAACAGGTAGGTATGGGGCGTTTATCGACCGAGTCCCAGGTTGGTTCGTAAGTTTGCGCGTCGAGAGGTACGAGCCAAAGAAACAGCAAGCAGCAACAAGTTCATCACGCGTCTCATCAGATCTCCAGTCGGAATCAAGGTAACCTCAAGACGTTTATTCAGTGGCCGAAATGTCTTGCGACAAAACCGGAACTGCTCCCATAAGCACGGCATTGTTCCCCATTTTGGCGGCGCAGACTTGAACCTTGCCCCAGGGTGTCCACGCAAACTTGTGCACATAGGATTCGAGGTAAGGAACAATAACGTCTGCGCTCTTCATTACACCGCCGCCGATCACAATCATCTCCGGATCGTACGCATGAACCAGCCCGACGGCAGTGGCCGCCCAGATGTTCAAACAGCGGTCGCGGATCGCAACGGCCACCTTGTCGCCACTTGCAGCTTCTTCAAAAAGCTCTTTGAACCCGACGTTCGAATATCTTGACAACACGCTGTCTCTAGCTCCCGGCCAATCCCTCACTATCAATGGCAGTGACCAGCCACTCGCTTCAGCTTCTGCGCAGCCAACCGCCCCACAAGCGCATGGCCGTCCATTGAATACGGCCGGAATATGCCCGCCCAAACAACCTGCTTGCGCATGCTTGCCGTGTAGCAACTTCCCCTCGATCATTGCCACGCCGCCAATGCCAGTGCCTAACGTCATCATTACGACATCAGTAAAGCCACGCGCCGCACCAGCGTAGCATTCTCCCAACAGGGCCATGCGCGCATCGTTCTCAATTCGTGCTGGCAAGCCAACATTTTCGTGGAGCCATTTCGCAAGATCGACGTCTTTGACGTCCTCATACTTGCCGTCGGTTGAGAGGACTCGGTTCACACGGGAATCAACAAGTGCGGCAAATCCGATTGCTATGCCCGCAATGTCACCGGGTGAAAGTCCTCGCCCGTGCATGAGTCCGCGGCACGTATCACGAATCCGCGGCAGCACTGCCCCGATGCTCTTTGCGGAATTAGTATCAATCGTCTCGTGCGCAAGGAGAACACGATCTTCGACCAAGCCACACGTTGCGTGCGTTCCGCCGAAATCAATGGCTAAAGCTTTCACCTGAAAATGACTCCTCGAAGTATTCCCCGTTCGAAAACAACCCAGCTCTACTTGTTCCACGCCTGTTGAATCTGCTCGAGTGTACGACCTTTCGTTTCAGGAACCATCTTCCAAACGAAGATAAGACAAGCAAAGGAAAGCGCCCCGTAGATCGCAAATGTTCCCCAGAGGTTCAGGACCTTCACCAGGCTGAGAAATGTAAGCGTGACCAGAAGTGTGCCCGACCAGAGAGATGACGTCGCGATCGAGGCGGCACGCCCTCGTAACTTTGTAGGAAAGATCTCGGAGATGATCAGCCAAGGACCGGGGCCCATGCCGAGAGCAAAAAAAGCAACATAAAACAGGATGCAGGCCAGCATCAGTAAGGGTGAGATTCCCGGAACATTCAAGCCAATCACCAGAAATGTGAGCGCGATTCCCATCCCTCCGCTCGCGATCATCAAAATCGCGCGTCTGCCCCAGCGGTCGAGAAGCACCATGGCGGCAATGGTCAACAAGAAATTGACTGTTCCGATAATTACGTTTGCGATCAGCGCCATGCTCGTCGATTGTCCTGGGAAGTGCTCGCTAGCGATGATTGAGCCGTAGTAGAGCACTGTGTTGATGCCGGTAATTTGCGAGAAAAGCGCAAGCAACATCCCCACTGCAAGACGTTTGCGCATCTTCGGCGAAAGCACCTCATGCCATGAACCCTCCTCGCCCGCTGCCGCTTGTTCAACAGCCTCGACCTGTTCCTTTGCGGTCTGCTCGCCAAAGATTCGGGACAGAACGCGTTCGCCCTCACGTTGGCGGCCTCTGGTGACCAGCCAGCGTGGACTCTCAGGAATCAGAAGCAGCCCAAACAGAAACGCGAGTGATGGAATCGCTGCGACGGCCAACATCCACCGCCAGCTGCTCGTTCCGAGGCGAGCTACCTCCCAATTGACCAAGTACGCTGAAAGGATGCCAACGACTATCGCCAATTGATTCAGCGAGACGAGCGTTCCGCGATTTCTTGAAGGCGAAATCTCGGCAATATAAACCGGCGTGAGCACAGAGGCGAGACCGATCGCGAGACCTCCCAACAGGCGAGCAACAGAAAAGACCGTGACTGTGTTCGCTAGCGCCGCACCAACGGAAGAAAGGGCAAATAACATAGCCGAAGCGATTAGCGATTTCCGACGTCCGTAGCGGTCGCCCATCATACTTGCGCCGGCAGCGCCGAGCAGACAGCCCAGCAGGAGCGAACTTGCCGCGATTTCAGTTTGCAGGTTGGAGAGCGCAAATTGGAGGCGAAGGAAAAGCAGAACTCCGTTGATAACGGCAGTGTCGAAGCCAAAGAGAAATCCTGAAATCGCAGTGGTAGCAGCTAGAAGTACGACATAGCTGAGCGACTGTGCCTTTGCTTGCCCAACTTCACGGTTCACAGTTGCGGACGGTACGTGCATACTTCCTCCCACAAACCTTGTACTTGAGATCGCGCTGAACTCTGTTTCGCCGATTGTGAAAGTCGCACTTAACAGATCACTTCTGTCCTGATCGTACGAACGCTTTGATTGTTCCGCACTTAGATCCCTCGGATGCTGCACCGGGACGAATCGTGTACGCTCCCACTGCCGCAGGCACGATGAAAGTTTCTGCGTAGTGAACTACAAATGGGTCAAACACGCTCTTGGGACTTTCCACGATTGCTTCCCTCCCCTCAACAAGATTCAAGACATTTACCGTGCCGTGAGTATCGAGCGGCGTTTTGCCTGTGAACCAATTCCGGCGTGTCTCAATAAATTCCAGCTCGTGCAGTCCCGTCCGTTCCTCGGTCCAACCTGCGCCTTTGTCCACACACTCGACTCGGTTGATCAGGTTCGTTCTTACCCAATTCGTTTGCCGGTTCCAGGCGATGTTCGCGATTCCATGATCAAGATGGATCGGCCGCGGCGTGCCATTTAGGCCGAGCCGTCCCCAATCCCAAAGCTTGAACGTGAAGATATACGGGGTCGCGCTGATTTCGAGCACCATGCTGTTTCTTCCCGAGCAATGAATCGTTCCGGCTGGAATCAGGAAATGATCGTGCTTCTTAGCAGGAAATTTGTTTACGTAAGTTTCCGCACGAAACGCGGGTCCGCCGTCCTGTGCGAGCCGCAGGTCGCGGGCCATTGTCTGGCGATCAATTCCTTCTTTCAGCCCAAGATAGACCGAGCCGTCATCGCCAGCGTCGAGCAAGTAGTAACTTTCATCCTGCGTATAGTACATTCCAAACTGCTGGCGAATGTATTCTGTGCGCGGATGGACCTGCAATGAGAGGTTCCCGCCGCCCATCGTATCGAGGAAATCAAAACGGATCGGAAACTCCGCGCCAAATCGGCCGTAAATATATTCTCCGAGTAATTCACGGGGATGAAGAAATATCAGGTCAGCTGCCGGCAACTCAATTTGCTGATCGCCGAACCCAAGAAGCAAGCTATTTTCTTCGGGAACGCAATCGAAACACCAGGCATGATTGGGCGCGTCTTTCGGCAGGTCACATACTTCCTCCATCCAATGCCCGCCCCACGGGCCGGGGTCGAAGTAAGGCACCACGCGGAAGGGCCGGCTCGCGACTGTCTTGATGCCCGCTCGCACGCAATCGCCAGCCACGAGCTTTGGCCTAGAACTGTTCGTGTCTAAGAAGAAATTGGCTTTCGGCAGGAGTTCTTTTTTGAGATGATCGGCGGCGCGCCAGTCTACAAAGAAAGCTCTCTTATATTTAAGACTTGGACTTTCCTCGAAATTGTCTGAGCCCAGGTTTGAAATCTCATTTCGGCGCTGCCGACCTTGTATTTCCCAGCGTGCCAAGTCAGCGTAAACGACAAGGTTCGACTCCGGCGAAACGATCGCCGCCCCGACGCCGACCACGAGCAGCAATCCTTGATGCCAGCTTGCGACCTTCTGCCGTGCTTCATAGAGTTTTGTTGCTTCGAAAAATGCCTCGAGGCCGATGTCGTTCATGCGCCCGAAAACTGGATCGTCGCCCAGAACCTCGGCCAACATCTTGTCCACACAGTTCGGCGCCTTCAGTAAGTCTGGGGTATAAACAACTCCCCTAGGTCGCAAACCCTCGACCAGCACATCCTTGATCGGTTCTTCAAACGTGCCGGGGTAGCATTCAACAGCGAGAGTGCAGCGGCTCGCTGCAGAAGAAAGCTTCAATCGATCAACGATGTTCCGCCAGCCGACCCAGCAATTGGCCGCGCTGGTACTCACGGGGATGCACGGATACTTGTCGTAATTTGATTTAGGCGACATTCGTCAAGCCTTTAATTTTCTGCCAGTAGCAAAGGGAGACAACGTTTACCGGACTCACTGCGGGTTGACACGAATGTAACGTTGCAGTTTTCTGGCCCCAGAGCGTGGCGGGGACTCCAGCCAGCAATCGCATTGCACTGTGTCGTGTGAGAATTGTCATTGATTCGCTCTAAAATTACTTACGCTTGCCCGCTAGAATCTCAAATAATGATTGAAAAATCAATAACAGTCATGATATATGAGTGAAATAGCGATTGCCTTGCAATTCTGGTGGCGCGACAGTCGTGGAGACAAGCTCGAGGAAAATCGGATTCAAAGAAATGGCGTATACATCTTCCCACCCTAGCTCATTGCTTCAGCGGCACTTCGGAAGACTCGGGAGGTACAACTCCAGAGAAGTATCGCTTGGATGAAATTCGGTTCTGGGAATAGTGTATGGAATCTTCCCAGAAGCCAGAGACACGAACCTTTGGCAACGGGCCAGCCGACGAACGGAGATGTGTGAAAACGATGCGCAAAGCCAGGAGCGACACCCCTTCGGGAGTGCATAAGAGCATCAGCCGTCGGATGTTCTGCGAAACCGGTATGGCGGCTCTCTCAGCGCAACTACTTCCCGGCATGGCCTTTGGATTTGCTGCGGGTGGCGCAGCAACACCGTCGGGTGCTTCAGGGCTACCGACGCTGGACGAATTAGGCACCGGCTGGCTGGATTGCGGACTGCTTGCGCAGATGCCTTCGCTCCATAACTTTCACGAGATGGCCGCCTGTGCACCGGACCTTGTCGGGGTGAACTTCCTGCCTGGCGGACAACTCTATGGCGACGAATCCGGACCGCGCTGGCCCATCTATTATTCCCTGCCGCTTTGTGGCATGACAATTGATGACCGGTCCTACGAGAGCACAAACTGCAGGTGGTTTGCATTCCAGGCGGTGCGCCGCGCACAAGTAGGCGATCTCGATGTAGTCACCACAAACAGGCTGGTTATGGAAGACACGGTGGTCATGTGGCGAGTGAAGTTCACTAATAATGGCGTGACCGCCAAATCTTTTCACGTAGCCCTGACTGTGGATCCGGGCTGGAAGCCGGTGGACCGGGAGTTTATCGGCCCTGGAGAGATCCGGGCCACGTCGGACAAATGGAAGATGGACTATGTTTATCGTTTCTTCGATCTTCCGGAAAACAAAACGAACGGCCAGTTTGCCGAGTGGCAGGTGAGCCTCGCCCCGAGTGAAAGCCGCGAAATTCATTTCCTGATGTATGTGGAGGAACCGGGCAAGCCTGGACGTTCTGGCCTTACGAGCGAGTGGTTCGAGACACAGTGGGATCGCACCAAAGCCGAATGGGAGAACAGGTGGAAAAGCACCTTCACGCCGGACAACGAGTTCTTCTCAGGCAATGCTCCGCTGCTGGTTACAAACGATGCGGCGATCCGTGAGATCTACTATCGCAGTGTGCTTACGTTACTTGTGCTGTTGCGAACCAAGCTCTGGAGCAACAGGACGTTTATCACAAGCGGTGAACGTCCCAAAGGAGTGGTCTTCTATTGGGACACCTCGCTGTTCTCTACTCTTTTCGCCTTGCTTGAACCCAAACAGATGAAGGAGCAAATCAAACTCTTCCTCGAGCAGGACCCGCACGAGAGCGCGGTTATTGTCTTCAAAACCGAGCGAGCTGCTTCACCTGAGCATCTGGAGGTTCCCCCCGGATGGGATCTGCGCGGATATGCGGCCAATGATCTCTCCATTTTCCGGCTGGCCTGGTCGTATCTCGTGGTTACGCAGGATAAGGAGTTCCTGCGCGAGAAAATCGCCGACCAGACGGTGCTGCAACGCATGCACGTTCTAGCGACAAACTGGAAGAAACTGCGGCTGAATCCTGACGACCAACTCGCCGATTATGGTGGTGCGCTCAATCTGCTCGAATGTGTCCCCACCTACATCAACAAAGTTCCTTCGTTCAACTCCGCCAATGTCTGGATGATGCGAGAGCTTGCCGAGATTCTTGAGGGGAGCGGCGGCGGCGCTGAAGCCCGCCAGTTGCGCCTGGATGCAGACGCCATGTTCAAGGCAGTCATGACGCTGTACGAACCGGGAAAAGGCGTGTGGGCAAGCCTGCACCGCGATGGAACACGGGTGGAGATGCGCCACTGCTACGACTTCGCCGCTGTCGGCCGTTTCCTGGCTGCAGACCTACCGCCCAACGTAAGCCGCGAAATGGTTGACTTCGTTGAACGCGAACTGCTGATGGAAAGGTGGATGCGCGCGCAATCTCAACTCGACGTGGCAGCGACGAACTCTGACCGCCCCGACCACGGGCCGATGGGCGCCTATGACGCATGGCCTGCCGTGACGGTCGACGCCTTGTGCCGCCTGGGATATTGGAACATCGCAGTTCCCTTTCTGCGGCGGACTCAGGCCGCAGTCTATGAAGGCGTGTACGCGCAGGCGCGCGAGTTCTACGGAGTAAAGAGGCGAGACCGCGACGCTCCGGTACGCATTGCTCAGCGTCAGGGCTGCATGCGAGAGTGTACGGGCGGCGGAGCCTTCGCAGAGGCCGTTCTCTGCACCCTTTTCGGGTACGTGCCGAAACTCAGCGGCGCACCTGGGCTGCTGAATGCTGATGCGCCAAGAGGCTTCAACGGTGAACTGCGGCATTTGCGCCATGGAACGCAGATGTACACCATCCAGTCCGAAAATACTGGACTCAGGCTGCAAAAAGAGACTTAATGCATTGAAATCTCGACGCACAGGCCTCCGGGAGCAATCGATGAATCCTTCAAACAGCTGTCGCACGCCCATCAAGAGAATTGCCGTCGTCCCGGGATTCTATGGGTCCGGTGCTTGCCCCCAGAAGCATGGCACTAATATCTGCAAGAATCAGATCCTTCGGACAAATCACGCGGGCAGCAGGAATAGTAATCCAATTATGCCGCCCCTCATCGGGTCTACTCCGTTAATTGCCGACGAGATTTCCAGATCGTTACAGTTCAGACCCGAATTTTGTTGTTGGGCGAGGCGGGAAACTCGGAGACGGCGCAGCAAAATTCTCGCATCGCCGAGCATGATTACGGTGCATTAGAGATCTACGATCAGCGATGCCAAAGGTCCTTCAACTGGATTCGCGCGACAATGTGCTCATTGCCCTGAGCGATCTGCACCAGGGAGAAACCGTCGAGCACAATGCCGGCACATTTACACTCTTTTCAAACGTTCCAGCCAAACATAAGTTCGCCACCGAAGATTTGCCCTTTGGAGCGCGGGTCACCATGTACGGGGTTCTCGTTGGCAAGACATCTCAGCTCGTCCGCCGCGGAGAACTGCTGACCACAGCCAATCTGCACCATCAATCAGCGGAATATCGCGAAAAAAAGCGCGAATTCCACTGGCAGCCGCCTGACGTTTCGCGCTGGAAAGACCGCAAGTTCATGGGCTATGCCCGTGCCGACGGGCAGGTCGGCACACGTAACTATTGGCTCGTCGTACCACTGGTGTTCTGCGAGAACCGCAACATCCTGAACCTGAAGCAGGCCTTCGAAGAGGAGCTTGGCTTTGCTCCTCCCCAGCTCTATCGCCGCCAGGTCGCAGAATTAGTTAAAGCGCATCGTGAAGGTCGCGTGCAGCATGCTTCGGCCACAGAAAAAAGCAACGGATCGTCTGCTTCCCGCGTTTTCCCCAATGTTGACGGCATCAAGTTTCTCCTTCATCAAGGTGGTTGCGGCGGGACGCGCGAGGACTCGAACAATCTCTGCGGACTCATCGCCGGATATCTGCATCACCCCAACGTTGCCGGAGCTACCGTGCTCAGCCTCGGCTGCCAGCACGCTCAGATTGACATCCTTCGCAAACAGATCGAGCGCCGCGATCTGCATTTCAGCAAGCCGCTCGTCATTCTCGAGCAGCAAAAAAGCGGATCGGAGTTCGCCATGCTCTCCGAAGCCATCGAGCAAACATTTAATGGCCTTGTCGAAGCCGACAAAACCCGCCGCGCTCCCGCCGATCTTTCGCATCTATGCGTTGGCCTGAAGTGTGGCGGCTCCGACGGATTCTCCGGCCTCTCAGCCAATCCCGCCATTGGCCATACCTCTGACCTGCTGGTCGCGCTCGGCGCACGCACTATTCTTTCCGAGTTTCCCGAACTCTGCGGCGTCGAGCAGGAACTGATCGACCGTGCCGTTTCGTACGAAGTCGCCGACCGTTTAATTTACCTGATGCGAGAATACGAAAAGCGCGCCGCCGCGGTTAAGGCTACGTTCGCGCTGAATCCAAGTCCAGGCAACATTCGCGATGGGCTGCTCACCGACGCCATGAAATCCGCGGGCGCGGCCAAGAAAGGCGGCACTTCGCCCGTCACCGCAGTGATCGACTACCCGGATTATTCGACCCGGCCCGGCCTTAATCTGCAATGCACTCCCGGCAATGATGTTGAATGCGTTACCGCTCAGGTGGGTGCCGGAGCTTCGGTCGTCTTGTTCACCACCGGTCTCGGTACGCCCACCGGCAATCCGATCACCCCGGTTATCAAGCTCTCGACAAATTCAACTCTGGCTTCTCGCATGCCCGACATCATCGACATTGATACCGGTTCCATCATTTCCGGCGACTCTTCCATCGAACAAATGGGCGAACGCATTCTCGATCTTGTGATCTCCGTCGCCAACGGCGAGACTCGCACCGAAGCCGAGCTGAAGTCGCAAGAGGATTTCATTCCCTGGAAGCGAGGTGTCTCCCTCTGAGCGCGCAAAGCGAATTTCGTCTCGACGGAAAAACAACAGTAATCACTGGCGGTGGCAGCGGTATTGGACGCGCTATTGCGCTTTAAGTTTGCCGCCAATGGCGCGACTCTCCGCATCCTCGATGTCAACCTCAACGACGCAGAAGCAGTCACAAAAGAGATCCTATCGGCAGGTGGCTCGGCCTCCGCCCACGCCTGCGATGTCACCGAACAAAGACAAGTCATTTCCACATTCGACAACCTCTCTCAGCACGGCCGTATTCACATTCTTGTCAACAACGCCGGCATCTCGCAGATCGGCAACGTCGAAGCCACGCCGGAAGACTCCTTCGACCGCATAATACGCGTGAACGTCAAGGGTTACTACAACTGCATCTATGCCGGCATCGGCCACATGAAAGCACCGGCGGCATGATCTTGAACATCGCGTCCATCGCTGGAAGCGCTGGTGTGGCTGAACGGTTCGGTTATTCGACGAGCAAGGGCGGATCATCGCCATGACTTACTCCGTTGCCGCGATTACCTGGCCCACAACATTCGCTGCAACTGCATTTCTCCAGCGCGCGTGCACACGCCCTTTGTTGACGGATATTTGAAAAAGAACTATCCAGGCCGCGAAAAAGAGATGTACGACAAGCTCGCGAAAACGCAGCCTATCGGGCGCATGGGTAAGCCCGAAGAAGTCGCCTCACTGGCGCTATTTTTGTGTTCGGATGCCGCATCGTTCATCATCGGTACGGACTATATTCTCGACGGCGGCTATACGAAATTGCATGGATAAGTTCTTCGATGGATTTCGAACTCAAAAACGAAGTTGTTCTCGTCACCGGAGGCGCCAAAGGAATCGGCGCTGCCATTGTCCGCACCCTTGCGGGAGAGGCCACAATACCTGTCATCGTTGACAAAGACGTTGAAGCCGCCAACGCGCTGCATTCGCAACTGCCCGGCAGCGAAGTCGTTATCGCCGAGCTGAGTTCACCCGAAAGTTGCTACGCCGCTGTTGACCACGCCATTCGTAAATTCAGCCGACTCGACGCTCTCGTCAACAATGCCGGCGTCAACGACAAGGTTGGACTCGAGCACGGCAGCCCGCAGAAATACGTCGAGTCGCTTGAACGCAATCTTCTGCATTACTACAACATGGCCCACTTCGCGCTGCCGCATCTCAAGAAGTCGCGGGGCTCCATCGTCAACATCGCATCGAAAACCGCGCTTACCGGCCAAGGCGGAACTTCTGGCTACGCTTCTGCCAAAGGCGCGATCCTAGCGTTGACGCGTGAGTAGGCGGCGGAGCTTGCCGATTACCGCATTCGCGTAAATACAGTCATTCCCGCGGAGGTGATGACGCCGCTCTACCGGAAGTGGCTCGCGACATTTCCGCAACCGGAAGAGAAACTGAACTCCGTGGTGGCCAAAATTCCCCTGGGAAAAAGAATGACGTTGCCGGAGGAGATCGCTGCAATGGTAGTCTTTCTGGTCTCCGCCCGCGCCGCGCTCATCACCGCCCAGCACATTGTTGTAGATGGCGGGTACGTGCATCTCGACAGGGCGCTGACATAACCATGACCTACTCTACGCCCGTTACCGAACGCCGATACCTTGCCCCGTTCATTCTTATCACTAGCCTGTTTTTTCTATGGGCGTTGAGTCAACCTCAACGACATCCTGATCCCGCGATTCAAGAACGCCTTCGCGTTGAGCGATTTCCAGTCATCGTTCATTCAGGTCGCGTTCTTCAGCGGATATTGCCTCGCCGCACTCCCCGCAGGCCGTCTGATGGAAAGGATCGGCTACAAGCGCGGCATCCTCACCGGTTTGGCTTTGTGTGCGAGCGGCGCATGGCTGTTTGTGCCTGCGTCGGTAGCCGGAACCTACGCGTTCTTCTTGGTTGCGCTGTTTGTCATGGCTTGCGGCCAGAGCTTTCTTGAAGTCGCGGCGAATCCATACGTAACCATTCTCGGCCCTATTACAGTTCAGAACGTCGTTTGAACCTGGCGCAATCCTTCAATGCCGTAGGCGCCGTATGCGCAATGTTGCTCGGCTTGTTCATTCTGAGTGGCAAGGAAATTACACCACAGCAGCGGGCCGCGTTTACGGCCGCGCAGGAGCAGGCTTATCGTACGGCGCAGGCCAGCAGCGTGCGCATTCCTTACTCTCTGATCGCATGCATCTTCGTCGTCATCGCCGTGCTCATCGTGACCATGCATCTTCCGGAAGTCAGCGAAAAGGGCGCACAAGGCCGCAGTGACGAAAAAGCATCTTGGAAAAAGGTGCTACAGCAAAGGCATCTCGTAAAGGGCGTGCTTGCGCAATTCCTCTATGTGGGCGCGCAAGTCGGAGTGGGCAGCTTCGTCATCCGTTTTGCGCAACACAGCCTGCCCGGATTGACCGCCCGCAGCGCGTGGTATTACCTGCTCGGACACTGGATCGGTTTTATGCTCGGCCGTTTCGGCGGATCTGTGCTGATGAAAAGCGTTCCTGCGGCGCGACTTCTTTCGATCTTTGGTGCGGGCTCCTTAGGTTCCATAATCGTCGCGCTCTCAGTCAGTGGCCCTGCATCGGTATGGGTCCTCGTGCTGATCGGCTTTTTCCGCTCCATCATGTTCCCGACGATTTTTGCGCTCAGCATCAAGAACCTAGGCCCGCTGACCAAACGAGGCTCTTCTCTCCAGGTCATGGCGATTTTCGGCGGTCGCAATCCTTCCCGCGATCATGGGGCGCATCTCCGATGCCACCAACATCCGCACCGCCTTCATCGTCCCGCTCCTTTGCTACCTTTACATTTTTTATTTCGCCGTAAACGGCTATAAGCCCGGCAACGCCCGCAGCAAAGACGCACCATCCATGGCTCGCATGGGACAGCAATCATGAGTCGCCGTTTGCTGTTGAACTGCGGTGCGAATGCAGGTGAGTGAGCAAACCAGTTGGGACAGTTTGTGGCCGTCTGTGACGGTGAACCCTGGAATCAAAATGGCCATCGCCGTGTTCACGCTTCGGCAATGTGAGCAGAAACGGAAATTGGCAGTTTTTCAAAGAGTGGGAGCCGAATGTCCGAATGGTAATCGAGTTTCTCGTGCAGCTGTGGGATAATGCCGGCCAGCAGGGAGCGCGAGCGGCCGTTACAACCTGCTTGCGACAGTATTTGTCGATGGCCGCTGGTCGCTCCAGATCTCGCCGCACTTGCGCGATTACGGGAACAGTCTCACTTCCTGATTGGAAAATGAACACGCGATCTACCGTTCTCGTTCGGAAGGGACCATGCAGAGAATGAACTGGGCGCACGGTGTGCTGGAGCCTGCGCCCGAAATTCGGGAAACGATAAAAACCCTCGGCCAGTTGGAAGGAATTTTTCAAGACGCCTCTGCTTGGCGCGCTATGGATCCGGGCAGAGTCGTCTATCGGGTTCAAGCTTGGTGCCCCGTTGTAGAAGGTACGGAAGGAGGTCTATTTTGGGGAACGACACTCGTTGAATCTGGACAAGTCGGCTCCGAATACTTCATGACTCATGGCCATTTCCACGCTAAACGCAATCGAAGCGAGTACTACGCAACCATCGAAGGTGAAGGCGCACTGATCCTCATGGACGAGAGCCGAAAGACCTGGACGGAACCTATGTCGCCGGGCAGCGTGCACTTTATTCCGCCGAGAATCGCTCACCGGGTTGCCAATTGCGGAAGCGTCCCGCTCCGGTTCGTCGCCTGCTGGCCCAGCGATGCCGGGCATGACTACGAAGCCATCCGGAAAAGCGGCTTTGAAGCACAGCTGTTGAATGTAAACGGCGAACCCAAATTGGTGCGGAGCAGGACGTGAACAGCGATCCTCGAACTGCCTCTGCAGGAGGGGCACCCAGCTTCAATCCCGGCCTGGACATTCATTTTCCTGATGACCAACTAGACCTCCGTTATGGACCTGGCACATTTGGTCCGAAGCCGGAATATCGCTCTCTCGGTTCCATTCGGCCTAGTCTGCGCGACCCAAACTGCACTGGTCCCGATCCAGTGTACGCAATCGCGATGGATGTGGGGCACACAGAAGATCTCTCCGAGCTCAAGAAGCGCATGCTGCTTTTTGGCATTGTTATCTTCGCGGCCGGAAAGTTAGGCGACGAACCCGTGCGCAGCCAGGGCCATGTTCACGCCATTGCGCAGCATTGTGGATGGTCCACGCCGGAGTTGTTCGAGATCTGGCAAGGACGCGCAATCATCTATGCCCAGGAAGAATCTGGTGATGATCCGGGCCGCTGTGTTGCGATCGAAGCTGGACCGGGCGAACGCGTAGTCATGCCTCCGGGATGGGCCCACTACGTGGTGAACGCCGATACAAATTCACAACTCATTTTCGGAGCATGTTGTGATCGCCAATATGGATTCGACTACACGAAAATGCGTGCGCACCACGGACTCGCCTGGTTTCCGGTATTCGCCGCCGACGGCGACATCGATTGGAACGCCAATCCGAATTACTTTGCTTCCACGCTGGAACGGAGAAAAGCGAGAACGTATCCGGAACTTGGGCTGTCAATCACTCTGCCGATCTATGAATCGTTTCGCCTTCACCCCGGGTCCGTCCAGTGGGTCAGCGATCCCGAGAGATTTACTGCCTTGTGGCGCGACTTCCAACCGTGAGGGGATGAAGGTTGCAACGGATTTTCGCAGTCGGCCCTCCGGCAAATCACGCCTTATGGTGAGCCGGTGAAGCTTCGCTTTGCTTACTGCTACTGTTGCGGCGATTCCGCGATCAGCCTTAGTCCCTGACTCTCTGGACCGTCGCGGACTTCGCATGAGCTGTCGAACTGCATCGTCGCTCGATGTTCAGAGGTATATTCCGGCCAATGTGGCAGGCTGTCGTGATCAGGATTGCCAGTTCGGGCAAAGCTTACCCAGGCAGTACTGATTTGTTTTGATAAGACAATTGCCTCAGCGCTGCCTCCATTGTAATGATCGCAGAGCTCAGCATTGTCGAAAGTAAAGGCAATTTCAGCGCCGTGAAACGGGCCGGGGCGTCCGTCCAAGACCGGAGTGCGCCAAGCATATAAATAGGAGTAGGCTGGCGCCTTGCCTAAAGCGGCTTTCCTGCTTGCCTGTTCATACGCGGGAAGGCGAACAGAAGCAGCTGCGATGGTGGCATACAAGTCGAACGGTGTTCCTTGAGGATAATCGCGTCTGTAAGCCTCGATGATTTCTTTGCTGTGCTCACCGAATTCCTGATTGACGAGTCGGTGAAGCTCATCCACCTGCATCGCGCGCCCCTCGCGCCGATCTAACCCGTTTACGAATTCGTGAAGATTTGAGCCAGTGAGCAGGGGCACATCCGCCGACATTTCGGGTGCACCTGGATCAAATGGATGACGAGGCAGAATGTGACCGTCCATTGTAGGACCCCAGTTGTCCTCACCGTAAATTTGACGAATCGACGAGCGCTGCGAAGGCATTTTCTTCATCGCTTCCGCCGCGGCCCAGGAGAGATGATCAACTCGAATTTCTTGCAGTTCCCGCACCCGTAACTTGGAGAGACCCAGTTCTGCAAGCACCAGTCCAGCCAATCGACCCGAGTAATCCGGAGACAGGGATTTCAGAAAAGGTCCGCTCTGGACAATTGCGCGATGAAATAGCCCTTTAGCTGCCGGCATCGCCATAAGGGCAAGCACTTTTCCGCCGCCGCCAGATTGGCCGAAGATTGTTACGCATCCTGGGTCGCCGCCGAATGTTGCAATGTTTTCGCGAACCCACGCTAGAACGGCTACGATGTCGAGAAGTCCCACGTTCGCGGAGCTGACAAATTCTTCCTCGCGCAACTCTTGAAGGTTCAGATACCCATAAACATTCAGGCGATGGTTATGCGTGACCACAACAGCGTCGTGATTTCGCGCGAGGTTTTCGCCGTCGTAGGAAAGAAGGTCGTGGCCGCTGCCACCCGAAAACCCGCCACCGTGCATGTAAACCATCACCGGGCGTTTATGGGAGCCATTGATCTCGGGTGTCCAAAGATTAAGCCGCAGGCAATCCTCACCAGGTATGGTGGCAGCGGCACCGCGGTGAAGTACGAATGCATCTTCATCCGTATTCGCGAGATTCTTTCCGTCGGTATTGAAGTGAGCGGAATCTTGGTTAGGACAGACCCGACCATACTGCAATGCGTTGCGAATTCCGCTCCAGGGCTCGGGACTCGCCGGGGGCATGAAGCGGTTTGCACCTGAAGTCGATGCGCCGTAGGGAATACCCTTGAAGATATACACACCGTTTCGCTTGAATCCCCGGATCTTCCCGGCACTGGTCTCGACCACGGTCGCTAAGTCCGAGGCCAGAACCTTGCTTCGCCCGCAGGGCGCGTGCGGCTCATGCAGCGCTGCCTGAGCGACAGCAGGGGACGGAGGCAGCGGGTTGGAGGATGCGATCGCGGCGCCCGCAAGTCCCGCACACGATGCCGCGATACCGCCTAAAAACCTTCTTCGATCCCTCGAAATCGAGGTTGAACGACCTGTATCGTTGAAAGGGTTCAATGTGACCATATTTCCCTTCATAGGGGCACTTAGCATGACACACTACACTAGCGACTTTGTGGTACTAGATACTTGCGGCATGTCCAGCGCAGATGTCTTCTGTCTCTCGGTTCTTGTTTAGCGTGTGGGAATCATTTCCAAGGCCTTCGCGGCGTCCCGATCTTCGGGGTTAAGCGCGAGCGCTTTGCGTAGTTCCTCGGCGCCCCGTTCGATCTGACCGTCCCGGCAGAGAGTCAGCCCCAAGTCACGGTGCAGCGTGCTCTCGATCTCGCAATCTCCGCAGGTTTCAAGCGCTTCACTAAAAAGGCGGACTGACTCGCGCCAGTTCTGAACCGTAAATGCGTGGAAAGCTTCGTTAGCGAGCGCCTTGGCCTGATCGACGACAGAATTTTGTGCCTTGAGCCGGAGGAACTGGTCACTCAGCCTGTTTGATTCCTCGGGATCAGTGTTGTGAAGGGCTCGCGAAAGCTTATAGAGGGCTTGCGCTGAATTGGGATCGATCGCCAGGGCGATGCGAAGCCCGGCTACAGCTTCGGCGGTCCGATTCTGATGCAGCAGGCTGTCGGCAAGCTTGATATAAGCCTTGACGTTGCTGGGCTGTAGCTTCACGACTTTCCGCAACAATTCGGTTTCTTTAGTGAAGTTTCTCTGCGCCCGCTCGCCAAGCGACCAGTAGAAATAACAGTCTGGATTGCCCGGAGCGAGCCGGGCCGCAAGAGCGAATTCGTCGCGAGCCTCCCGATCCTGATTCATGTCACTAAGAATGCGCGCCCGATTCAAATGCGCGATCGCCAGAGCGGGATCAATAGAAATTGCGGTTGCCGTTTCCGCCAAGGCGCTGTTAAGGTCGCCGGAGTCAGCCAGAGCGATGGCAAGATCGACATGCGCCGGGGCGCTCTGTGGAGTCAGCCGAATCACGCGCTTGAGAAGAGCGCCGGCGCTGGCATACTCGCCCAGCCGGCCTTTGACCTTGGCATCCAGATTCAGGATCACCGGATCAGATGGAGCGAGTTTCTCAGCGCGATCCAAAATCAATTCAGCTTCGGCGAGCTTTCCTGCCTCAAGCAGCTTTCGGCCTTGATCGAGGAGTTCGCTCGAAGACGAAGCCCCCTGTGATGCGGCTGCAACGATCGAACTCAAGTTGAGAGCGCAGCACACAACTAGCAGTGCAACAAAAACACGAGAGCGATGGTTCTTGCCTGCTCGCATTGTTGCTTGAAGAATGACGGGGGCACCCTCACCTTGTAAACGCGTTGTTACCGGTTACTCGGGCTTGAGAATAGCATTTTCCGCGGTACAGCCCCGACGCGCCTCAGTGTAAAACGGCCGCTTCCGCGGCCGTTCTACGTGCAATCAAGTTTTGCTACCCAGCTAACAGTCTTAGAAGATAAACTTCGCTGCAAGCTGAAGTTGTCGTGCTGTACTTGCGACGCTATCGATCACACCGAAGAGTTGTATGTTGCTGATGTCGTTATGGGGCTGACCCAGGTCTACGTGGTTCAGCACATTGAATGCCTCGGCCCGGAACTCGAATTGCCGCCTTTCCCCAACCGGGAAAATGCGAAAGAGCGAAGTATCCAGGTTCCAATAGGACGGACCCCGGAGGGAATTGCGTCCTGCGTCGCCGAAAGTGCCCTTTGTTGGCGCGGCAAACGCAGCGGTATTGAACCACTCCCCTGCGCTCTTGTGCGAAAGCCCGGGATTCCCCACTTTATTCAAATGTTCATAACCAGTCCACCCTGCTTGCCCGGTATTTGCCCAATCTCCACCGATGATGGGAGTAAAAGCAATGCCCGAATGGGCCTGGAACAGGTTGTTAATCTGCCAGCCGCCCACGATGTAATCGAGCACACCGTGTCCAGTGGAAAATCTCTTTCCCCTCCCAACAGGAATTTCGTAAAGCGTGTTCACAGATAGAATGTGCGTCAAATCCAGTCCTGAGACAGACCGATCAAAGCGAGCCGGGTTATAGGCATCCTGCGGAACGCCGCCTTCAACACCATAAAATCCGTCGCCTCCGACATCAATGGCCTTTGAAAAGGTGTAGGACACTCCGTATGAGAAACCGTTGGTGTACCTCTTATCCAGCGAGGCCTGCAGCCCGTGGTAATTACCACTCCCCACGCTGCGATCGTAAAAGGTCGGTGCAATGTAGGGATACAAAGCGCGGGACTGGTCAAAGTTGATAGTTGACGGCGTAGTCGCACCACCGTAGGTGCCGGCAACATCAAGCCGGTGCATGCTCGAACCAACATAATTTACTGTCAGCGTGGTCGACGAGTTAATAAGTTTCTGCACGCCGAAGTTCCACTGTTCCGCATAGGGATCCTTCAGATTCGGATCGTATTCAAAGCCAACCTGGCCGAATGGGTCAGGCGCCGGGAAGAAGTTATTACCCGCGGCGATTGCGAATGGATTCTGAGCGGTTACCGTCGGCGTTGGTGACGCAGAGGTCGGCGCGTTCAAGTTGGCAGCTTCCTGTTGACCAATGTCGGGCCATAGTCCGCTTATATTTTGTGCGGTTTGCAATACACCCGCCCAATTGTCATAGACGATGCCGAAACCTCCACGAACAACTAAGCCATCCATAGCTTTATAGGCAAACCCGAGGTGGGGACCGAAATTCTTCCAGTCGTTATGAAGTATCTTGTCGTTCGGAGAAACGACGACGTGCGCCGGAAGCGCGCCGGTTCCGGGAA
>QHZR01000137.1:0-16922 GCA_003224755.1 Acidobacteriota bacterium | reverse complement strand
TCAACGTCACCTGTCTCCGGCCCACCATTTATGCCAATCTGCTTGCTGGTACCCATGGGTGGATAAAATGTGACGTCGTAGCGAAGTCCCGCATTGATCGTCAATTTAGGTGTAGCCCTCCAGGAATCCTGCACAAACTCGCTCATTACACCGCCAGGCCGCGTTTCCGTAACCACGTTGCGCCGGTCTGCTTGCGCGGGAACGTTGAGGAGAAAGGAGGCAAGCGGATCGCCGGTATTGACCTTGTCGGTGGGATCTGTGTTCCCAGTTGCCCCAGCGAGGAATGTGAGGTTATCGGTCGTGATCGGACTGTAAAACTTATTGCTGATGAACCCTCCACCTATGTTAATCACATGGTTTCCAATTGTCTTCGTCACAACTCCACTGAATTGGTTGGCAGTCGGAACCTGTGGGTGCAGCGCGTAGACTTCGCCTACGCTAGGAAATCCGGCGATACCAGCTCCCGGAAGAAAGCTCCTTCCCGGCGCTGCCTTGAAATTGCCGACAAATGCCGGCGAGAATCCAATCTGGCTGATGAGAGCTGCCGTTGATTTTGTAAAGGAAGCTGTCGCGTTGTCTCCCACTTCAGTTCGGCCAAATTGAGCCTGAACAATGAGACTCGGACTGAAGACATGTACGTAACTGCCTCCATAGTTCCTGTTTGGGATAGTGACGACTTGGGGTATTCCGGGAAGGCCGAGGGAAGCGCTTTCTACGCTGGTGTCGTGGCTATAACGGAACCATGCTGAGTCATTCTGGCCAAACTTTTGATCAATCTTTGCAGTGAATTGGTTGATGTGCTGAGTGGTGGGAGTTGAGTCAGTCGCATTAGCTAGGGTATTTGTATCAAGTACAGGCCCGGCAGCCGGGAAGATGAACTTCGCCCAGGCTACCATGTTGGGATCTGGAGTGATTTGGTTTCCCGGAAATGGGTCACGAATGAACTGGCCAGGGTTGGCTGGGTCCGGTCGAGTAGAGAACGGGTCGTATATCTGCGTCCCCCAGGAACTCAAATCCCCGGCAAGCTCCGCGGCAGTGGGAACTCTTATGTCGGTAGCCTGAGTCAGGGAATAACGGAATCCCTGGTATGCCGCGAAGAAGAATGTCTTGTTCTTGCCGTTGTACAGTTTCGGGATCAAAACCGGCCCCCCGACAACTCCGCCGAATTCGTTTTGCCTAAAATCCGGACGGGAGTGAGTGTGAGGTTGCTGACCATCGAAGATTCCATTGCGGGCATACTCGAACAGTGAGCCATGCAAGTCGTTCGTGCCGGACTTTGTGACTACGTTGACGACTCCACCGATCACTGACCCGTATTCCGCGCTGTCGGCGTGAGACACGACCTTGAATTCCTGAATTTCATCGATGATAGGTGGGACCGCGTACACACTGTGGAAGGCGCCAAAATTGCTCAGGCCATCCGTGAAAAAGTAATTGCTTCGGTTAGCTGACCCATTGACGGAGGGAATCGTGGGAGCCACGTTGCCCGGCGCCGGTTCTGCATAATTACCTTGTCCGGGACCGGACTGCGAATTATTCACCGGGGATACACCCGGGGTTAAGGTAAGAAGCTGGGTAAAGTCGCGCCCGTTGAGTGGCAGATCGTTCACCTGTTTCGTCGCCACAACGAGGCCGAGATTGGCACTTGTGGTCTCCAGTTGGGGCGTTGCGCCGTGCACCGTCACTACTTCGATTTGTGAACCGACGGTCAGAGCAAAATCAATCGTCGCCGCCTGTCCGACCTCAAGTGAGAACTCAGGAACCTGCTGCTTCCCGAAGTCTGCAGCCGATGCGGAAACCACATATCTACCCGGGGTGATATCGAGGAAGAGATAGGCGCCCGCATCATTGGTTGTGGTTGTGTGCTCGACAGCAGTAGCCACATTTTTCAGAACAACTTTGCATTGCGGAACTACGGCGCCGCTGGGATCCTTCACAACTCCGCTCAGCTTGGCCGTCGATAGTTGTGCAAACCCTGTGCCGGATAGCAATAGGATTCCACCCAGAAGACACGCTTGCCATAGAGCAAAGACACTGCAGCTCTTCCACCACTCAACTGAAGACTTCATGACACGCGCCTTGGCGCTCCGAAAAGCTTTGTACATTAGCTTGTCCTCCGAAAAGTCTCTTTGATCCGGGCTTCCGTAATTAGTCGCCGCACAAATCGCGTTGCGGGGTGAATGCGAAGGCTGCGATGCCTATGCATTCTCGGCTGCGGGGCAGCATATGCGATCGAAATGCCAGTTGTCAATCACAAATAATGATCGAAATGCAGTTTTTTTGGGGAACGAAGATTTTAGGTCCTCTGGAGGTCGACGGCACCCAGGAGAACAGGGTGGCTCATCTTCGTACCATTATCTGGGCCGCTTCGGGACATCATTCGCTGGGGGCCTGTTCCAAATCTTCATGATGCTGGCCCCAAACCTGTCCGGCGACTTCAGTGGCAAGTGGAGAGATTCGCCCGCGTTTGGGTCGAACTCTCCTGATCTTGAGCATCATCTGTTTAAGCGACGCGACGGCTCTTTTGGACGAGAAGTCTCTCGATCAAATCTGCGGGATTGAATCTAGACCTTGGTGACGTCAATGCCGAGTTTTTCGAACGGCGCAATTGCTGAAGCGGATGCCCCAGTATCGGTAATCAATCTGTCTATGCCTTTTGTTGGGCAGAGGAGATACTTGCTGACAGAACCGAGTTTGCTGTGATCAGCTACCACAACCTTCATCTTGGCACGTTGCACAAGTTTGCGCAGGACTTCGGCTTCGGAGGGATTTGTGCAAGTGAGGCCTTGTTTTGCATCGATGCCATCAACACCGATGAACATGATGTCAGAGAAGAGCGCCTCGGCTGCGGCATTTGCTAGCGGGCCTATGAGAGTGAACCAACTTCCACGGAGGTGCCCTCCGGTCACGATAACTTCGATATCTTTCCTGTTGCTCAACTCCATTGCCACGTTCACCGTATTTGTAATGATCGAGATGTTAGTAAGAACTCTCAGGCACCGCACGACTTCGGTCGTCGTGGTACCCCCAGTTAGGGCGACAGTCTGTCCCGTGCTGACCAGAGCAGCTGCTGCAGCGGCAATCCGACGTTTTTCTTCAGCAAAGCTGTTTACTTTGTCTTGGAAAGAACTATCATGTCGAAACGGTTCGTAGAATAATGGCCCGATCGGGACAGCTCCGCCTCGCGTTCGCCTTAAAAGCGACCGCTCTTCAAGATCCTCGAGATCTCGCCGGATGGTCGCTATTGACGCGCCGAGCGTGTTGCAAAGTTCATCGACTTCGACACCACCCGTCTCCTGCAGACGACGAAGAATGTATTCGTGACGTGCGGCGAGATTATCGGTCTTGGGAGGCATAATGGTTGAGCGCAACAAGCCGGTTCTTTGGGCTTTCGTTTACCATATCTCAGTGTGATCGTACGATCTCGACGTATGATCGAAACACCTCATCGAACTCACGCCGCGAAATTCGTTTTCCCATGATTTCGGCCCCTGAATCGCTAGGTCGGGGACCGTGCAAATCTCAGGCATCACCGTACCAATTTTACAATATCATAATGCATGATCATTATTATGGCATGTAATCATTATGAATGATTGACAAATCAATCGTGCGCGACCACCTGAACCAACGTCGCGTCGGAATGAACAATCCCTCCTCGCATTCACGCCTAGTGTCCTTAACTGTAGCGTTGCTTTTCGCCTTAGTAGCGCAGGAGATGCGCTCGCAACCTCCGGCCCAGAACGCGGCTGGAATCAGCTTCGAAAATCGCCAGCCACGATCCGGTGTAGATTTTGTTTTGAACAACGGAACCACCTTTGACAAGCCGATCATCGACGGCATTCCTGGCGGAGTCGCATTGCTGGATTACGACAACGACGGTTTTCTCGACATCTTCTTCACAAATGGCGCGCGGATACCTTCTCTGTCGAAAGAAGGTCCTGGCTTTTACAACCGCTTGTATCGCAACAATCATGACGGAACATTTACCGATGTGACCGAGAAGGCGGGCTTGAGCGGAACAGGCTACAGCATCGGTGTTGCTGCAGCGGATTTTGACAATGATGGTTGGACGGATCTTTACGTCACTGGAGTCAATCATAATATTTTGTACCGCAACAATCACGACGGAACATTTACGGACGTCACCGAAAAGGCAAGCGTATCCGGTGTGAACTCCGCCGGCAAGAAACTACTCTCTGTCTCGGCAGCGTGGATTGATTACGACAATGACGGTCTTCTCGATCTATTCGTGACGAACTATCTTGACTGGTCACCTGAGACGTCCAAGGTCTGTGGTTTGCCGGAGAAACGCCTATCCTGCCCCCCGTCTCTGTACCCCGGTGAGCCGAACATTTTGTATCACAACAACGGCGACGGAACATTCACCGATGTTTCCGAGTCTACTGGCATCGCCGATCACATTGGGAAGGGAATGGGCGTCGCTGTCGCTGACTACGACGCAGACGGATGGATGGACATTTTCGTAGCCAACGACAATCAGAGAAACTTTCTGTTCAAGAATCTCCGCGGGAAAGGGTTCGATGAGGTCGGGGTAGAAGCCGGCGTGGCATATACAGATGATGGTATTCCTGTTTCAAGCATGGGTGTCGATTTTCGAGACTATCGAAACGATGGAAGGCCCGGAATTTTTATTACAGCGTTGGGTGGCGAAACATTCCCTTTGTACCGAAACGAGGGAAATGATCTCTTCACTATGGATACTTATCCCGCCAATATTGGTTTCCCGACATACAAGATGAGCGGCTGGGGAACCGGAATCGTGGACTTTAACAATGACGGCTACAAAGACCTCTTCAGCGCCAACTCCCATGTCAGTGAAAATGCCGATATTGATCCTCAGCAGCATTATCTGCAGACCAACGCCATCTTCGAGAACATGAAAAACAATACCTTTCAAGACGTAAGTGCACACGCGGGCCTCAGTCTGCGCGCAGCACATCGTGGAGCAGCATTTGGGGACTTGAATAACGACGGCAAGATCGACGTCGTTGTATCCGTAATTGCAGGGCACGCGGAGTTGCTCTATAACACGACGGCCAACGGCAACCATTGGCTCCTGATTCAGACTATCGGTACAAAGAGCAACCGTGACGGCATTGGAACACAGATCAAGCTCACTTCTCATTCCGGCTCAGCGCAATTCAACCAGGTGACGACCGCTGGAAGCTATGCGAGCTCTTCGGACAAGCGGGTTCATTTTGGGCTCGGCCGCGACAAACTGATAAAGGAAATCACACTTCGCTGGCCGAGCGGAACCGTTCAGACTCTGCACAATGTGAAAGCGGACCAGATTCTCAGGGTGACGGAAGGTGCAATGTGAGGGCCTTCTATTGGTCCGTTCTTTGCCTGGGCATGGCTGTCCGATGCATAGCCGCCACCACTGAGGTCTCGACCGACTCGAATGCGGACGCTTGTGCCGGAGCAGAGACTCAACTTGAGTCTCTCTCGACAAACCTGAATCGCAACCAATTCTCGGTTGCAGAGGACCGGCTAAAGCGGCTCAAGGCGGAGCATCCCGACTGCTCTTCCATCCTGGTGGCCGAGGCAAGAATCAAAGCTTCGCAGGGCGCCCCGGAGACGAGTGAGTTGTTCACGCGTTATCTTGAGAAGGTGCCCAACGACCCTGCAGGCTTGGCTTACTTTGCACGCTTTCTGATCGATCAGGGTCAATATCAACAAGCCGACGAACTCTCCGATGCGGCAGTTTCGCGAGACGTGAATAATCCCGCGGCGCTTGCCGTGCGAGGACAGATCCTGATAATGAAGCGCCAACCAGCGCTGGGTGAGGCGCTGCTGATCAAGTCCTGCGACCTCGATCCCGACAATGCTGAATCGCAGTTTCAACTTGGAGCACTTTACGATCGCACAAAGCGTCCCGGCGAAGCAGTAAAGCATTTCCAAAAGGTAGTTGACCTCGATCCCGGCTACGCCTCTGCATGGGATTATTTGGCGCTCAACTTGGAACCGCTTGGGGAACTCGATCGTGCCGACGCAGCATACAGGCGCGGTCTCGATGTGAATCATGAAGGGCAACAATTCGACGCCTTTCTTGATTACAACTACGGTCGATTTCTTGCCAAGCGAAATCATCTTGCGGAGAGTAAGCTGCATCTAGACCGAGCCGTGGAACGGGTGCCCGATTACCGAGATGCTTGGTACGACAGAGCCAAGCTAAACTTCCGCATGGGCAACTATGCACAGGCACGGTCGGATGCGGAGCGCGCTGCCAGCCTCATTGAACAGACCGGTGGCATTCTTGATCTCCAGGTCTACACTCTTCTAGAACAGATCTATCGGCGGCTGGGTGAAAAGGAGTTGGCAGATAAGTATGCGAATCTGACCCGGCAAACGCCGCCCCCAACGCGCAAAGGATCGGAGTTGACGCCACCGCAGTAAATCCGGAGAGGTCAGTCCTCTCAGGGCGCATGGGACTGCGCCGCCCCTGCAAGAAGTGTATAAGCGGCAAGTGGGACAGCCGCTTAAGCGATTCGATCTTAACTCTTTGCGTGGGTGGACGCCGGGGCGCGACGCGGATTTCGCGAAGAGCTGCATCATGTGCGCCACGGAAGCGAGTTGATTCACATTCGATCTGGAGAGAGGCGTTGGTGTCACCGGCGCCGCAAGTGGGATTGGCCGCGCTATCGCAGCCCGGCTCGCATAGGCGGGGCAGAAGTTATTCTGCTCGATCTGAACGCGACCAGCGCGCAATAAAATCACTTACAGTCGTTATATGCGAGTGTTATGTTGACATTCGATCATTATCTCCGTAGGATTTTCACCGACACACACACTTCACCCAACCGAACGAGGGGATCTCGCCACTAGGCCTGCGCAGAAAAAGAAGTTTGTTCCGAGTATGGAAAGACGCAAAGTCATAAAGGGAATTGCCGCTGCAGTCGGCATTGCTTGGGTGAGTCCTCGGATATCAGCTCTCGGCTTAAATCAAACCTCGATGGAGAAGCCGAGCTTTGCTGTTCCAATTCGCTGCTTAGCAAATAGAGGTGGAAAGCTTGTCCAACCGATCCAACTGACGATAGAGCATGCTGGAACGGATGCAACTTTGGTCGTTCGCGTCGATCACCAAGAAGTCGAGAGCCGAGTTCTGTCTCCGGGCACGCATACATTCAACGTCTATGTCGACCCGGTTGAAACAGCTCGGCAGATTGTGATCGAGTATGAAATTTCCGGCAAGTCAGAGTCAAGCGAAGTACGCGTGGAGAAGGTCCGCAAAGTGCTGATCTTCATCCTGCCTCATTCCCACCATGACCTTGGATATACGGATCTCCAGAGCAATATTGAAGAAAAACAAATGACAAATATCTCCCGGGGAATCGAACTAGCGCGAAACACGGCCAATTACCCGCCCGGTGCGCGATTCGTTTGGAACCTTGAGGTTCTTTGGGGAGCAGATCAGTTCATGCGGACCAAGACAGAGCCAGAGCGTCAAGAACTGATCAGCGCTGTGAGAAAGGGTTGGATCGGTCTAAACGGCATGTATGCGAACGAGCTGACCGGCCTTTGCCGCCCTGAAGAACTTCTCCAATTATTTCGTTACTCAACCGAATTAGGCAGTCAGTGTGGGGTCAGTGTTGACTCTGCCATGATCAGCGATGTTCCTGGGTATACCTGGGGGACGGTCTCAGCGATGGCCCAGGCAGGCATCCGCTACTTCTCGGCTGCCCCCAATTACTTCGACCGCATTGGAACCTTTATGGTTGAGTGGCAAGATAAGCCATTCTGGTGGATCTCCCCCTCAGGCAACGAAAGAGTGCTTGTTTGGATTCCGTGGACTGGCTATGCCATGTCGCACATCATGAAGCTGGACGCAGGGTGGGTCAACAAGTATCAAGCCAGACTGGATGAGATCGATTTTCCTTATCAGATTTCTTATATCCGGTGGTCGGGCCATGGCGACAATGCGGAACCTGATCCGGACATTTGCGAGTTCGTGAAGAAGTGGAATCAAGAATACGAATGGCCGCGCTTCTCCATTTCCACGACCAGCAATGCGTTTGCGGCATTCGAGAAACAGTACGGCCACCAGCTACCGCAGTTCAAGGGCGATTTGACTCCTTATTGGGAGGATGGAGCCGGGTCATCGGCCTCAGAGACACGAATGAACCGCGGAGCAGCCGAGCGGTTGGCCCAGGCGGCAACACTCTCTGCGATCCTCGCACCGGAGGTATACAACAGCGCCGATTTCAACGTCGCCTGGCGAAATGTCTTGTTGTATTCGGAACACACATGGGGCGCGTGGAATAGTGTTTCGGATTCTGAGAATCCTTTCGTGACACAACAATGGCAGGTGAAACGTCAATTCGCTGTTGACGCCGAGAACGAATCGAAGAGGCTTTTTGACAGGGCGCTCGACGCCTATGCAAGCGAGAAGAATAGCCCGAATGTAGATGTGCATAACACCTGCTCTTGGCCAAGGACAGAGGTGATTGTGATCTCGAAGGAGAGGTCCCTGGGCAAGGACCATGTGAAGAATGAACATGGCGCTTCTGTTCCATCACAGCGTCTTTCGACCGGAGAATTGGCTTTTCTCGCGGAGAATGTTCCTCCGCTGGGAAGTGCCAGCTTTCATCTTTCAGCAGCGGCCCCGCATGTTCCGGCAAAGCGGGTGACGGTGCTGGACGGAGTCCTGGATAACGGCATTGTACTTGCGAAAGTCGACAGCAAAAGCGGCAACATCGTCGAGCTAACATCCAACAAGAGCGCGCGCAACCTTTTGGACACCAGCCGGGACGAGACAATAAATCAATACCTATTCCTTGAAGGCAAAGACGCATCGACAGTGAGCACGAGTGAGCCTGCGCGCATCGCCATCGAGGAAGCCGGCCCCCTCGTTGCCGCGATTCGCATCGAGTCTTCCGCGCCAGGGTGTGTAGACCTTGTTCGCCGCGTGCGATTAAAGGCCTCTGAAGATTGGCTTGAAATATCCAATATCGTAAATAAGAAACGTGCTCCCCTGAATCCGCACCCAGGCCAAGGAGGGCCTGGCGGAGATTTTGCTCAGCATGAATCTAAAGAAAGCCTGCAATTCGCCTTTCCGTTTGCCATTGAGAATGGTCAGATTCACATTGACGTTCCACTCGCGGTTATGCGTCCTGAAATTGATCAACTTCCGGGATCTTGCAAGAACTGGTTGCCTGTAGGCCGGTGGATCGATGTCGCAAATGCAGAGTACGGCGTCACATGTGCAACACTTGATGCGCCTCTCGTAGAAATCAGCTCTCTTTCGGCCACCATGCTAGGCTCACAAACCCATCCTGGGATCTGGCGAAAGCATATTGAGCCCACACGGAAGTTCTATTCATGGATCATGAACAATCATTGGGGAACGAATTACCGCGCATACCAGGATGGCCCCGTGGAGTTTCGGTATGCGCTTCGTCCGCACGACGGTTACAACTCTGCGGCCGCCAGCCGTTTTGCGACTGGCATGTCACAACCCCTTGTTGCTTCGGCTCCAGGGCAGCGATCCCGAATGGGGTTGAAGCTCCGCATCGATCAGGAGGATGTACTTGTGCAGGAGTGCAAGCCAAGCGCAGACGGCAGCGCGTGGATTGTCCAACTCTTCGGCGCTGCGGGAGAAGAACGTAAGGCCGGCTTGACTTGGACGGATGGGAGACCGATCAAGGTTTGGCGTAGCAACCTGCGGGAGCAACCGCTTGAACAGCTTCCCACTCAGGTGCGCGTACCCGCTTGGGAGTTGGTTACCCTGCGGATTGAGGCCCCGGACAGATAGGCCCGCTTGCAGGCAACTTCGGGCACGAGTACCGAGTTTTTGAGGTTGCAGAAGCAGACGACCGGAAGCTCGCATATTGCTGGAGGTACGCGCCTCGAAAATGACGTCAAGGAGAGAGTTCGTCCAACTGGCCACCCGAACAGCGACCGCAGCGATGCTGGCCTCTAATCACGGCGCCGCAACGGAGCAGAAGGAAACGCAGCGCGCAACTCCGCGTCGCGGACTGCAACTCCTGGATCTGCAACAGCGGTTTGTGGATCTGCGATTCGGCATGTTCCTGCATTTCAATATGGCCACTTTTCAGGACCGCGAATGGGGCGATCCGACATCGCCCGCTGATCTCTTTCGTCCCACTGCTCTCGATACGGATCAATGGGCCGTGGCGGCGCAGTCCGCGAACATGACTTGGGGCTGCCTGACGACCCGACATCACGATGGGTTCTGCATCTGGCCAACCAAATCGACAGCGGCAAACGTGGGGCAGACCTTTCACTCGACCGACATCGTCCGCGCCTATGTCGATTCCTTCCGCAAGGCTGGCCTGCGGGTGGGGTTTTATTATTCGATCTTGTCGCTGCGCGATGATATCCGCCATTTCAACGTGACACGGATCAAAGTTCAGCTCATCAAAGATCAATTGACGGAGTTGTTCACGCGCTATGGGGAAGTTGATATCCTCATCACCGATGGCTGGGATGCACCGTGGAGTCGCATCACGTATGAAGAGGTGCCTTTCCACGAGATCTATGAGCACATAAAGAATCTGCAGCCCGACTGCCTGATCTGCGATCTCAATGCCAGTCAATATCCTCCGAGCGGACTCTACTATTCCGATGTGAAGGCTTTTGAGCAGAATGCCGGACAGAAAGTCCCAGAAGGTAGCGACGTGCCTGCCCTGTCCTGTGTGACCCTTACCGAAGGATGGTTCTGGAAGCAACGAGACGCGAATGGACCTCTCAAGCCGGTGAAGACTGTCGTTGACGAGTGGCTTCGGCCACTGAATCTCAAGCACTGCAACCTGATTCTGAATGCTCCACCGAACCGCGAAGGACAGCTCGCGCCGAATCTTGTGAGCCGCTTGGAGGAGATTGGGAGGGCATGGACGCATCCTGGACCCATGGCAAAGCTTGGCAAGCACGTCGTGGTCACGACGCGAAACCTGGCGAGGGGTAAGCCAATTCATGCCAGTTCTTACCCTGATACTGTAGGTCCGGATGAAGCAAACGATGGTGACTTTCATTCGAGCTGGTACTTGGAGGAGGGGCAAACCTCAGGCTGGTTAGAGGTAGACCTGCAAAAGCAGGAGAGCTTCAATGTTGTCTCGCTCGTGGAGCCTGTTGGCAAAGGAGATAACTATTCGGAAAGCCGCATTAGGAGCTATCGTTTTGACTGCTGGAACGGTGTGAACTGGACTACGCTGGCAAACGGCGAAAGGCCTACACCCACGACAATTCATCGGATTTCTCGCGTGTCATCGCAGAGAGTGCGGCTGCTATTGGAAAGCAGCAACGAGATGCCTCATATTGCCGAGATCGGCGTGTATGACGAACCCGACTAATCACCAGCTAAGCTGTTTCACGTCAGCCGATCTGCGGTGCAGTCATTGATCCGCTGGTCACGATCAGCAAAAAGAATTGTCCTAGGGCCTGAGAAAGAAATTCTGGCCGCTTCGGGGACCTGAACGGTGAAGACTACCTCCATCTCTACAAGCAGGAGGCAGCCCATGCAACACGGAAGTATCATTCAAGCAACTCGCAAGCAGGGTCCGGATGTCTGGCAATTTCGCTGGTCTGAAAAGGACCGGAGCGGCCGTAGGATCTATCGGAAAAAGGTGATTGGAACAGTCCGGCAATACCCCGACGCGCAAGCCGCGCGCCATGCGACTACCGCTCTGTTGGCCCATATCAACGCTGGGGCCAGCGAGAACGGCGGGTGCAAAATAACTGTTGAAGATTTGCGAGCATTTTGAACAGCGGGAATTGAGATCCGGCGACAGCTTTCGGAGCTTCGCCACCGTGAAAACCTATCGCGGCTATATTCGCAAGTGGATTAAACCGCGTTGGGGTTCTCTCTGCCTTGATGAAATCAAGGCTGTGGAGGTCGAAGCATGGTTGCGGCGACTCTCCCTCGCTCGATCGTCACTTGCCAAGATTCGAAGCATCTTGTCAATCTTGTTTAACCATGCGTGTCGATACGAACTGTTTGATCGTAATCCAATGCGGTTCGTCCGTCAGGGTGCAAAGCGCCGGCGGGCTCCAGATGTGTTGACCGCCGCTGAGATCAAGGAATTGGTGGACCACTTACCCTTCGTGAACGCACTCTTGTCCTTCTGGCGGCATCAACCGGCTTGAGACAGAGCGAGTTATTCGGAATCAAGTGGCGAGACGTCGATCTTAAACGCGGAGAACTCAGCGTGGTCCGTTCGATCGTTTTCGGCGTTGTCGGACGCTGTAAGACCGAATCTTCACAGAAGCCGGTTCCTCTGCATCCTCTGCTTGGAGAGGCTCTGCTGACCTGGAGAAAGGCCTGCAAGTTCACAGGTTACGACGATTGGGTATTTGCCAGCCGATTGCACAAAGGCAGACGACCCTATTGGGGTGCGTCAATTCTTCGAAACTACATCCGGCCAGTCGCCGAATCGCTCAATATTCAAAAGCACATCGGCTGGCATACCTTTCGGCACACCTATTCCACCCTGCTCCGAAGTGTCGGAGCCGAGTTCAAGGTGATGCAGGAATTGATGAGGCATTCCACCCTGCGGACCACCATGGATGTTTATACCCAGGCTGTTGCACCTGCCAAGCACGCTGCACAGGCAGCGGTATTGGCACTGTTCTTTCCGTTGACCGGCCCGGTGGATGATTGCGTCGTTCTCGGGACGGCGTAAGCGCACATCCAGACTTGAGGGTGCAAAATGGACACGAAATATGTGGCTTTTTGCACCCCCGAATATTCGGCGAAACTAGGCGTAACCTACTGACTCAATTTGGCGTCCCCGACGGGATTTGAACCCGTGTTACCGCCGTGAAAGCGACAACCCGTTGGATCCCGTTGTAACTACAAGGCAGCGGTCGCTCTGCAATGCCCTGTAAGAAACCGGTGAGAACACTAAGGAACAGATTTAGGTTGTACCGTCGTTGTACCGCGAGTTTTCAACTTTCAAACCCACCTAAGTCAATAAGAGCAGGCAGCGCCTACGTTCTGCGCGTTTTTTCTGTGAACAAGAGCGCGACCACGGCCTCTTACTTCGATTTTTCTAAAACGAGATCTTTCGTTGCAATGTTCGGCCTGCCTGGATGCCAAGTTCCCCGTTGCGTGCCCTTTACGGCAAAAATGCCCTCCGCGAGGATTTCCTATATCTCTGGCGATGATAGATCGGTCTCCCGCATGGCCCGCTTGCCAATGTTTGCGTTGAGAGCATTGCGGCCGCGGCGAAGGCCAAGTAGCGGATTCCTGCAGACTAACCTGGTCTCAGACACCCCAGGAACCGCCGCGCACACCGACCCTTTTCTGATTAATCCCTGGGGTATTGCGTTCGAGCCCGGACAGTCCTTCTTTATCGCCGACAACAACGGCGGCAGCGCGAAAGTGTTTGACCCTTCCGGCAATCCGGATATTCCCGTTGGCGTCGACGTTCCGGGTCCCTCAGGCAGCGCTTCAGCCTCCACGCCTACGGGCATCGTGTTTAATCCCATCGCGCAAGATTTGCTCGTCCGCGGCACGCCCGCACAGTTTCTGTTTGCTACCGAGGATGGCACCATTTCGACGTGGGCTACGATCAACGGCAACTTTCCCGCAAACGCACTTTTGGCCGTGGATGACTCCGCCAGCGGAGCGATTTACAAGGGTCTAGCTATTCTGACCCCTCAGTGTTGCCGCGAGTATCTGGCGCTCGCCAATTTTCATGCAGGGTTCATAGCTACGTATGACGTGACATTCAATCTGCTGGGTACGTTGGGATCCTTCAAAGATTCCAATCTGCCTACAGGGTATGCGCCATTCAACATTCAGCAGATCGGCACGCAGGTATTTGTGACTTACGCTGTGCAGGATGCGGCCGGATTGAACCCGGTGCCTGGTTCGGGAAATGGAATTGTTAACGTTTTCGATCAGGAAGGTAATTTCATTCGCCGATTCGCCTCCAACGGCTCGCTCAACGCACCTTGGGGCATCGTGCAGGCAAGCGCGAACTTTGCCGGCTTTAGCAACGACATTCTGATCGGCAACTTTGGCGACGGCACTGTTGATGCCTTCGATCTAGCAACCGGGAATTTTCTCGGACAACTCAAGGACGCATCAGGAAAAGTAATTAGCAACCCTGGACTCTGGTCGCTAGTCTGCCGCTCCGATGGGGTAGGTAGCCCCGACACCCTCTACTTCACCGCGGGATCGAGTGGCGAAGATCACGGCCTGTTCGGCGCGATTTCACCCCAGAATTGAAGAACTCAACGCGCAACTGAGTGCCCGGCTCCAAGTCGCCGAATTGCCTAAGAGCGCCATACGGTAAGAGTTGCCGAACGGGCTTGAGCTGGAGAGATTCTTCCTGTGAGCTAGCGCAGTTTCACGTCTTCTGCTGTGGCTTCCTTCATTGTGGCGCGCCCATCTTTCTGACGAATGCTTGGAAGCGTGGATCACTGTGTAGCGCTGCAAAATGAGGATCCTGACCGACCACGGCCAAATCGCCCACCTCCTTCTCGCTGGCCTTTCCCAGCCAGTACAGAGCCTGATCCTTTTGACCTAAGCCGGAATAGATGCCGGCTAAATCCAGTGCCGCGCGCGCATGCCCCGGCCAAAGCTGCTTTAGTTCACGAATCATTTTTTCCGCATTCCCCAGGTCTCCTGTAGCGGCGTAGACATATCCGAGAAGCCCACGCATTTCCCCGGGTGAACCCCCAAGCTGCAGAGCTGTCTTGTATTCCGTAATCGCGTCTGCGTACATCTTTTGGTCCTCGCACACCATACCGAGCACAGCATGCGTGACTGCGGAGTTGGGTTCGAGATCCAATGTTCTTTTCGCTTGATCGATTGCCTTGGCGTGCTGGCCGTTCTCCAGCAGGATCTTCGCCAGGTTTGCGCCTACAACCGGCGATAAGGGATCAAGCTCGTAGGCTTTCTGGGCCTCCGCAAGCGCCTGCTGTCTACGGCCCAGGAACGCAAGGTACATGGAATACCAATGGTGTGCGGGCGCATAGTTAGAATCGAGCTCAAGGGCCCGTTTGAACTCCTTTTCGGCGCCGGCCCAATCCCGATCGAACCGGTACAACAACTCAGCCAGAGAGTTGTGTGCCTCTGCGAGCTCATTATCAAGCTCGAGCGCTTTTTGCACCGACTCCTTGGCGAGGCGCGGATTGTCGGAGAGCTGGTAGATGTCCGCGAGGCCGGTGTAGGGCGGAGGATAGTTTGGATCTTTTTCGATCGCTTGCTGGAAATATGATTGTGCTTTTTCGTTGCTGTTCCTCTTGTTAAAGAAAAAACGGCCCTTCAGATAATCCTCGTAGGCTTCCGGATCGACCGACCTTACGTTTCTTAGTACCGCCTGTTCGTGCGGGGTTAATTCGATCCGGATCTGGTCGGCGATGGCGCTGGCAACTTGTTTTTGCAGCGACAGCGTGTTGCGCAAATCTCCCTGATAGCTCCGGGCCCAAAGATGCTTGTCGGCCGATGCTTGTATCAGCTGTGCTGTAATCCGAACTTGATCGCCCGAACGTAGCACTGTACCTTCCACAACGGCGTCGACGTTCAACTCCCTTGCAACCAGAGGCAAGGACCTGCGTGCACCTTTGTAGGGCATCACCGAAGTGCGGGAAATCACTCGCAGAGCGCTGATTTGTGCCAGATCCGTAATCAATTCATCCGTCATGCCGTCAGCAAAATAATCCTGTGCATCGCCAGAAAGATTCTCCAGCGGCAGCACCGCCAGAGACCGAATAGGGCTCGTGGGCGTAACCTTCGCGAGCGAATGGTTCCGCCAAAGCATGATCGCGAACACGACCGCGGCCAGCAATACTACGGCGAAACCAATGATCTTCCAAGAGAGCGGCCCAGGCAGGCGCCTGAACATTGCTGACTCAGTAACGGCGGCCGCCGTGTGATAGCTAGGTGCAATTGCAGGCGTTTCCTGCGCGGATTTAGGTCGTCCGGAATCCCGCTCGAGAACAGCAACTTCGGCGATGAAACGGTAGCCGCGCTTGGGGACGGTCTCGATGTATTGCTGCCCTCCGGGAGCTTCGCCCAGCACTTTGCGAAGGGCGGAGATGTTGACCGTCAGGTTGGCTTCTTCCACAAAACTATCAGGCCACACCTGCTGCATGAGCTCGTCCTTCATCAGCAGCTGGCCATTGCTTCGAACTAGCGCGACGAGGATCTCGAATGACTTCGGCGACAGCGAAACCGGTTTGCCGTCGCACAACAAGAGGTGTTCCCGCAGATCGCAGCGGAATTTACCGAACTCGTACAACACCTTTGTTTCGGCGGACATGGTAGTCCTTGGAATTTATTTGGAATTTCCTTGCGCGCAGCTAAGGACTGTTTTGATTAGCGCCTCCTAGGTTACGTCTGGGCCCGCAGTCTGAAACTAGGCGAGATTCTAGTGGAAGCTGTCGGATGCCACAAGAGGGTACACACACGAGGTCGAGCGCAAGGTGCATTCATTTGACTCTGCGATGACAGCGTTTTTACAAGCTGAGTGTATTCACGATCATCCAATCCGCAGGCGACGGGCGGATGGTCGAATCGCGATGGGTCGCGCTTCGCTTTCCTCAACCCTCGCAGTTTTGACCGTTTCCACCCAAGATTCTGATCCGAAACAACAGAATGCCGAACGCATCTAGAACGACGCGGTATTCGTCTTTGTCGCTGAAAGACGTCGTCTGCCTCTGCGCCGAATCTGGCAATGACGAGGCCTGGGAGGAGTTTGTTTCCCGGGTGGGAAGGCCCATCAGCCTCACTATTATGCGCACCGCCTCGCGGTGGGGCGAGCCGTCTCGCTCGCTGGTGGAGGACCTGATCCAGGCAACCTATCTCAAGCTATGGGAGGGCGGCTGCCGGCTGCTGCGGGACTTTGCTATCCAAAGGCCTGAAGCCATTTTGGGATATCTGAAGAAGACGGCCGCGAACGCCGCTCACGACTATTTCAAGCATGGCCATA
>QHZR01000282.1 GCA_003224755.1 Acidobacteriota bacterium | reverse complement strand
CAATGAGGCCCGTGTGCCGGTGCTGACGATCACATCGGTACCGCGGAGTTGACGAGTGCTCCCGTCGAGGAGGACGGCCTCCACAGTTCTCGGAGCAACGAACCGCCCGGTACCCAAAATGAACTCGGCGCCCGTCTTCCGGTAATTCTCCATGTACATCTCGTTCAGGCCGACGACCATCTTGCGCTTGCGGTCTCGGACGCCCGACATCTCAATCGTGAAGCCATCGTGAGCAATGCCAAACTCTTTGCTTCGGCGAAAGTAGTCCACAACTTTCGCACTATGGATAATGTTCTTGCTCGGGAGGCACGCAATATTAGGGCAAGAGCCGCCAATATACTTGCGATCGACGACTGCGACGCGCTTGCCTTCGCCAGCAAACGTCCACGCAGCGACGGTCGAGCCCGTGCCGCCACCGAGAATCACCAGATCAAATTCTTCCGGCTGCGACTTCTTAAGAACATGGGCGGATGGAGAGGTCTCGGTGCTCTTCATGCTACTTTTCCTTTCTGAGCGAACTCTCGGAAATATTTTAGCTGCGCTGCGCGTAACCTGCAGCCTCGGCAAGTGGAAGCCTCTTCTTGTTCGATAGCAGTCCGGAAAGATGGGCCCCCGCCGTCTTCGAAGGTACGTTACGTCAAATCCTGCCTCACCGGCAACACGGCGGACTATTCTCAATTCACTTTCGATTTTCCGATCATCATTCTGGTTAACCATTGAACTCCCGCACTAGGTGCGTTCCGCCGAGCAGGAGAATAGGAGGCGAATATGCTTAGAGACAGCACTCATGTACTTAGTATTAACGCTACAATAATGCTGAGAGCTTAGCGGATGGTGAGATAACGATTAACATTATGTCACATCATATCTAACAGCATCCATATATTATGATGAAAACAAGCATATTACCTCTAGGTTGTGAATATGTTGTGGAGATCTTATGTTTAGCCATTGCTTTCAGATTGCCCCGTACTCGCAATGAGCATCGTTGATACAAAAGAAGTTAACTTCACATGATGCAGCGCACACAGACGATTATCCTAAATGTCAAGGAACAGGAACTAAGAATGTGATATGCTCTTTCAGGTGGCAGAGTCGAACCTAGTGCGGGAGTTCAATGGTTAACCAGAATGATGATCGGAAAATCGAAAGTGAATTGAGAATAGTCCGCCGCTTACTTGCGCTGTCGCTCATTGATGGCAAGAAGCAACGCGAGCAGATCAAGTTGTTGGCGACTGCTGGAATGGATCGTCATGAAATCGCAGAATTGGTCGGCACGACGGCAGGCACCGTGAGCGTGGAGATTTCCAATCTTCGGAAGCAGGGGGTGTTGCGTGGCGGGAGAACCTAAGACGGAAATGGAAAAGACTCTGAGGGCACTGCTGCTGGTTAGCTTGGCTTCAATGAAGCAAAAGCAGCAAATCGCGATCCTGGACAAAGCTGGCTTCGGTCAGTCGGAAATTGCGACCGTCATCGGCTCGACGTCGAATTCTGTGAGCGTTCGGCTCGCAGAAATTAGAAAGGAAGCCCGCAAGGGCAAATCAGAGTGAGGAGTTGAACCATGGAGAAGAACGTTGAAGAAGCGATGCTGAGTACGCTGCAAGACATACTCATCTTTCAAATGGCATCCAAGGGCGTGCCGCAGAGCCAAATTCGTGAAGCTGTAGGCGTAGACAATAACCGGGTCAGTCGAATCGCGAGGTTGGCAAAGAAATCCGGCAAAAAGGAGGAGTGATGGCAGAAGTTGATTTCCAGAACTCATTAAACGTCTTGACGCAGTTATCGCGCTGTTGGTTGTGACGCTGCCTCAACCGGAGGAGCCCCGTTCACTGCGTGACCAAATAAGGCTGCTTGATGGAGCGGGACTAGAAGCAGCAGAGATTGCAAGGATCATCGGCAGACCTCGAACAACAGTGACCTCGGAGGTTGCCAAAGTCCGTGCCAAGAAAAGGGACAACAAGAACTCGGGACGGAAGGAGTAAGCGCGTGGCCGAGCAAGATTCATTGAAGCGTCTTGTAGAACTCATGGAGTTTCAAATCGCACTAGACCTCCATGGCAAGGGAGCAAATCAGAATACTATCGCTCGCGTCCTGAATAAGAGCAAAGGCTGGGTTAATGAATTGGCGCAAGGAGTGCCCAAAGGAGCTAACTCCTAGTGCCCCATCCAGTCCTCGATCTCGGCTCCAACCTGGAAGAGAACCTGAAAAGGTGGTCCAACGCTCTCAAGGGTCTCGGAGCCAAGTTTGCTGTTTGGGAAGTCATCTACTCAGGCAAACGAAAATGGTGGACTGCCAAAGAAATTTCCAACAAACTCAAGGGCAAGGTCTCTCCCAAGCGAGTCACCGAAGTTGGTAAGAAGTTACTCGGTGATGGCCTCGTTCATCAAGTTACTGATCGCTACCCGATCGTCTACGAAAAAATTCCCGATGTTCATCATCACAAAAGCCGGATTCGGAGTTTGGCTCGAAACAAAGCGAAACGCGACGCACTCGCCACGAAGCGTGATCGAAGCCATGTCACGGTCAACATTAAGCAATCCAAGGCAAAGCAGGGTGAAGCGATTGAAATCACCATTGACGACGTTGACCAATTCAAAAGGGTCAGGAAACTCAATAAACAAAAGCAGAGACCCCTGACACCGATTCCCGAAAGCAGATTCAAGCGAGGACTCCAACGGCTATTCAAAGATTACGGAGAGCACAAGGACCACGGCGGGGAGATTGATGATTTCTACACTAATCAGTTTCGCATTGAGGGGAAACGCTATAGTGCGGCGTTCGCTCTAAAGGGTCCAGGAGTCGGAGTGAAGATCGTGACACCAGGCAAGTGGGGTAAGCAGGGCAATCAAATTCAAAGACTGGTGAAAGCTCCGGCTCGGGTATTCCTCCTGCAATCCGAGCTACAAGTTGACGAGTACTCCATTGATCAACTCAAGAGTCTAACGGAGCACAAGGCTCATCAGGAAGGCCGCAAACTCTTCTACGGCTACATCGATATGCACGATTCTACAAGGCTCCGCAAAGCCTATCCCAACGCATTCAAGCTTTAAAGCCTCTGACCCGCGACGGGCGGCTGGGCCAGCCTCCCCGATCTCTGCGTACTCGAGCAACTTCTCGCAGTGGGGAATGTGGGGACAGACGGAACGTTCCCTAATTTCGGGGACAAGAATTGGGAACGTTCCGTCTGAGCCCGTGCCACCCCCGAGAATCACCAGATCAAATTCTTCCGGCTGTGTCTTCTTAAGTACCTGAGCGGATGAGGTGCTTTCGGTGCGCTTCATGCGACTTTTCCTTTCTGAGCGACAGGTTCATTCTGGGCTCTCATTGATTTCACCAGGTCAGCTGCCGACGCTCCTTCGAGCGACAGTCCATAGCCGACTTCTCGGACAATACGCTCTTTCAACGGTTGAATGAAATGTACGCGCGTATTGCGGCGGGTCACTTCGGGAGCCTGCAAGTACAACTTGGCCAATTCCCGTGCTCGGGGCAGCGCCTTACCGTTCGGCACAACCTCCGCAATCACTCCCCATTCGTGCGCGGTTTGGGCCGTGAGCGGCTGTGGGTTGAGCAGGAACGCCTCCGCTCGTCCCGCTCCAGCGCGATAACTCCACGTGGTAAAGATTCCGTCGCCGGGCACAATGCCTCCCGCGAAGTGCGGGACATCGTGGAAGGTCGCACCCTCGCTGGCGACAATCACGTTGGCCAGCAACGCATACTCTGAGTGCACATGGGCTCGTCCCTCGATAGCCGCGATGACCGGCACGCGTATATTGGCTATATTTTCGAGGAGCTGAGCGCCTTCGTCGTGAAACTGACTCCAAACGCCAGGATCGGCGACGTTGCCGAAGGATGAGAAATCGATTTCGGGAATGAAGTCCCCGCCTGCTCCCGTCAGAATCACAATTTTGTTCCCTCGATCTTGCGCAATCCGGTAAAAGGCATCGACGAACTCCGTGTGATCTTGCGCCGTGAAAGTGAACGGTCCGCCGTTGCTATGAAATTCCGCAAGCAGCACACCTTCGGAGTCCCGAGTCAGTTTTAAGCTGCGATAGGCAGCAAGGTAGTCATTCTGAAGTTGCATAGGATTCTCCTCTCTGTGTTGCCCTGACTGTGTTCACCCGAAGGTTGTTATTTCGAGGTCAGCACATTGCGCTCAGGTGGCCACAACGAGGCCGCCTGCGGCCCGAATGACCTCTCCCGTGATCCAGGCTGATTCGTCTGACGCCAGGAACACCGCTAGCGGGGCGATATCCGTGACGCGACCGAGCCGACCGAGCGGCGTCTTCTCAGCCAGAACGGCGCCTGCACCACCCGCAAAAGTCCCCGCAGTTACATTGCCTTCGGTTTCTGTATGGCCGGGAGAGATGGCATTGACCCGGATCTTGCGCGGCGCAAGTTCCAGCGCCAATCCCTTTGTCAGTGTTTCGATGGCGCCCTTCGTGGAAGCGTACAGCAGGGCTCCCGCCACGGGATGCGAGCCCACAATGGAGCTGAGATTGATGATGCTACCGCCGTCGGCGCCGAACCGCTTGATCGCCTCCTGCACGGTGAGAATCATCCCGAGAACGTTGATGTTGTAGTGGAGGTGAAAGCTGTCTTCGGTGATCTCTGCGAAGGCGCCGAAACGGAATACTCCGGCATTGTTGACCAGAACGTCCAGTCTTCCGAACGCGGAATGCACTTCTTTGAATAACCGCGCGACATCGGCGGCCTTGGACACGTCGGCCCCGAACGCGATCGCCTTGCCGCCGTTGTCGGTGATCGCCTGAGCGACGCGTTCGGCGCCTTCCCGGTCGGAGGAATAGTTCACGGCCACGCGCGCGCCCGCAGCTCCCAAGGCCGTTGCAATCCCACCGCCTATGCCTTTGGAGGCGCCCGTCACTATTGCCACTTTCTCAGACAGTCTGCTCATAATTCACCATTGTTCTTGATCCGACTCCCCGTACCCCCGAACGTCCATCGCTGTGAATTGCGCCTCGCGCGCATGAAAATTTCGATTTGTGCTCCTTATGCTAAAGAGCGTTTTGAAGCAGCGGGTCAACATTCAATTTTGCATCCTGAACGAATGGTCGGCAATACGGAAGCTATCCCCAGCAGCCTGCGAGTTTCTT
>QHZR01000279.1 GCA_003224755.1 Acidobacteriota bacterium | reverse complement strand
AGCCATAGCATGCCGGAGTCTTGGGGAAGATCGGGCCGTATCGGCCTTGCTCCACTTTGTCTGCGAAAAATCCGCCCTTGGGGATCGCCATGGCTGCGGGTTTCGTCCAATCGTGTTGCTTCGGAGTGTCTGACATAGCGGTGTGTCTTTCTAGGTTTGTTGGTTACGTTATTGCTTTACTTTGCTGTCCAGAATCCTTGCCTGCTGCGTCCGCCCCACCCCCGCTGACGAATCGACTTGCAATGCGATTCACGGGGCCGCGCAGAATGAGGTAAGGCACGAGAACCAGCAGTGTCACAGTGAATAGCAACTCCAGCGGATAGATCCACCGGTGAATGATGACCTGGTAGACTACGTCCAGCGTTGTGCCGACGACAATCGGGATGCGCAAATCTTTCAAGCCACCATGCAGAAAAATTTTCCGGTAATCGGAGTTTGTGAAAACCGCCCAGAGGTAAGCGGGTCGGCCTGCGTTAGCGTCCTTCAAGCCAGCGCGCAACGCGATAATAGAGGCGAGCGTAGGCTGAATGATAAACCGCAAATTCAGCGGGCCCCTCGGGCGGGCGACGAAGTTCTCCCATCCGCGCGCAACCATGTCGGTTATTGTCGTCATGTTTATAGCCGCTAATAAGTTTACAGCCTTTTGCGCAATCCGATTGTTGGACTTTAGGCCTACAGACCACAGACGGCAACAAAACATCGGAGGCGTGCGGGTGCTCGTTGCTTCGACCACGAAGGGTGTCGACGTCACGCTCGGGGGCGCTGGGAGTCGAGATGCGCGCGGGCTTCGGGCGTCTACGCGACCACGGAGTTAGCGGGTGCGAACAGAGCAACGCATAAGATGGCCATCACGCCATGAAATGATTGGATTGTGCATCCGGATCGAGAGGCTCCTGGCTTCATGCTCTTCTACCTTTCCTTCCCACGGATGGAACACCGGAACGGCTCACCTAGCGCACTGCAAAATAGTTTGCAAGCAAAGGCAGCGTCCCGATTTCGTTTTTGTTGTGGTTGTTGATTGTTCAGCGGTAAGCGACGATCATCATGGCTCACAAGTTGAGCGGTTCCGCGAGGCGGAACTCCATTTTTGTTCCCGGGTTAACCACCAATGTGCCGACGGTGAATCCATGCCGCACCTGGCGCGCCGTCGTCGGCGGGCTTCCCGGGTGGATGCTGTTCGTCTTTACCGCGACTTTGCGTCCGTTCACCGAAATCAAGGTAAGCTCCAGAGTGAGCGGCGCGGATTTGCGCGGGTTAGCGCGAGACGCCTGAATCCTGCCGAACGCCTTTGTTCCAGCTTTCAATAGAACCTTTCCTTTAACGAAAACGTCCTGGTCTATCTTCGCCTCGAAAGTTCTGCCCACTGCATCCTTTGAGGAGACGAGGCTAACCGTCCGTACCGTCAGTGTTGTGCCCGCCGGAATCGTAGCAGCGTTTAGATCGGAAGCCGCCACGCAAGCGCAGCTTGCGATCGTAATTAGAATCAATGTTTTCTTAGTCATATTTAGATTTTTGGAGTTGTTGGTTATTTGGTGTTGGAATGAATGAATGAGTTTCTTGTCTGAAAATGACGGCACCGAGTTTCATTCGGTTTTCGCAGAAGGCTTGTCTTTTTGGGCGACAAGGATCTGGAAGCCGGGGGCACTCTGCGTCGTCGGATCCACCGGCTTGTCGGTAAAGACGATTGTCGTGCCCGGCGTGATAACGTCCTTCGTCTTGGCTAGGAACTCAGCTGGCAGCCGGCTTTTCTGCGCCGCCGCGAAGAGGCTCTCGCTCGACTTGTCCTTCCCCGCGGCTGTCACTTCGACCCAGCGCAAATGTCCCTGCTCATCCATCACGTTGAGGGCGCTGAAAACCCGGTCGTTCAGGGGCGAAACGACTTGGACATTCGGAATTCCCGCCCGGCCGATCTCAACGCCGTTGCGATAGACGTAGAGCGTTTTGTCCGCGCTGCTGACAATCAGGGAGACTGGACCGGTGGGAGACTTATCGGGGTTCCATTCAAACTGGCCCGCGGCGATTGGCTCGCTCTCCTCCCCGCTCTGCGCGAAGAACAGACCCGGATGCACCGTTTCGGCCGGTGCGGCATGCTCGTCGGCGATGATCACCGTCGCGCCTTTCATCGTGACGCCGAAGAGCAGCTTGGAAAATTCCAGCGGCAACCGGATGCACCCATGCGAGTCGGGGTAGCCTGGCAGATCGCCGGCGTGCAGTGCGATCCCGCCCCAAGTCACGCGCTCCATGTAAGGCATCTCCGCGCCTTTGTAGATGCTCGAGGTATGATGGACTTCCTTTTCCAGGATCGTGAAAACGCCTGTCGGAGTCCGGTGGCCCGGCCGACCCGTGCTGACGCTCGAGCGCGCGATGCGGATGCCGTTGCGATACACATAAGCCACCTGCTCGGTCGTGCTGGCCACAATCAGGAGGGGCCCCTCGGGCGCACGCTCAGGTTCCCAGACATATTCGCCGGTCTTCAGCGTCACGGTTTCTGGTGACACTCGAACGCCCTCGGTAAAGGTCTCGCCAGCTACCGTGAACAGCTCGAGAACGAGCAGGGCGGTAGCGAGGATGAGGAATGAGTAGAATGAGAACTTCATAGTATTACTTACCGATAAGCTCCACAGCCTTCCGCAACGGAGCATTGGAAGCCTTGATGAATCCATCCAGGGGACGGTTCATCTCCAGAACCAGAAAGATTGCGGAGGAGACAGATAACGCGCAGATGAGTAGCACCGCGAGCACTGTGCCATTACGCGGAGCAAACAGTCCAAAGCTAATGAAAAGACCCGTAAGCCAGAGGATCAGCAACACGAGGAATACTGGCGGGAGCGTATTCTGCTGCGCCTCCATCAAAAGCAGGCGGGTTTGCAACACATCGCCGCTGATCTGCGAAGCTTGTGCCAGAAGCGACTTCTGCAGGTCGTTGCTCGGCGTGAGTTCTCGAAGTTTAGCTTGAAGGGCTTTCGGTCGGTCTAACGTCTCCATTGCACGCAATCCTCCCAAGCCGCCTTTTTCCGCAGGCCAGATTCTCTCAATCACGGATTCCACAGTATGTCGTAATTGCTCGCGGGCCTCCTTCGTTTCGGGCCCGTAGTCGGCAAGGACATGATCCGCCAGAATAATTTTCGCGCCAGTCTGCGCGATTCCGGCATTCATGGCGTCGAAAGAGCTTTTGGCCGAACTGACCAGCAAGCCCAAAACTAGCGCGGTGAGAGTGGCGAGCATTCCGGCCCCCAACTTCACTGTGTCTTTCGAGTCAGTCTCCAGATGGTGTTGCGGCAAAACCTTCTGCAGCAACACGCCAAGCAGCACACCTCCGAAGATGCAACCGGCGCTGATGAAACCAATAGTCAAGGAATTCATGTCTGGATTAGGGTGGTGTACGTCACATCTTAAACTCGGTCATCCCAATTGCCAGCGGGTTCGGGGTGGTCCTTAAGCGTGGCGATCCTTTCGTTGCCGGAGTTGTCGTCTACAGAATCGAATTTTTCTCGAAGCACTGCGCCATCGAGTGTGCTGTGTGCGCCGATGGCCAGAAACAGGACAAAGTAGATCGCGGACCTACAAAGGCATTTCAGAAAAACTCTCTCTAGACATGAGCCTCTCATTTTCGAGGGTTTTTTTACAAGCGCATCCTTGCGCGGGATTTTCGCGTTGACGAAGTCGTCGGTCTCTGTGAAACCCGTGATGATTTGGCACAAGAGATGAGGAATTTGGTCGGCCGCGTATTGCCTTGGGGTTGTTTGCCGGCCCCAAAAGCTTTGCCGGCGTCCGAGAGTGCAGGCAATGTGAAGGAGGACTGTAACAAGCTTGAGCAGAGCCGTCACCTATGACCCGAGGTGAAAGCCGCTGGGTCAACGTGGTCATCATCGCGCTGGTCGTCATCCTGCGTTCGCCCACGCTCTTGCCGTCGATGTACGGTGTTGACGAGGCCTACTACGGTACCATCGCAAACGATATCCTGGACGGCGGTACCGTCTACCGCACCGCGGTAGATACGAAGCCGCCGGGGATGTATTACATTTACGCCGGCGTTTTCCAGTTAGCGGGGAGGAATAACCTCCGTGCCGTCCACCTCCTCGCCATATTTGTCGTGGCGACCACCGCGCTCGTCCTGCGGCGGATTGGTGCGCGAGTGGCGGACGACTGGGCGGGAGCGTGGGCCGGAATCGGTTACGCGTTGTTTGTCCACGCCTACCTGCCGCGCGATACACTCGGGGCGAACAGTGAGATTTTCGCGTCTCTTCCTCTAGTGCTGAGTGTCCTCGTCTTCCTGCAAGGCGAAGAAAAGGCGGGCTGGGGTTGGATGTTCCTCAGTGGCGCGCTAGTCGGGTTGGCAACCTTGATTCGGCAGCCTTCGGCCGTGAACTTGGGCGTAATGCTGGCGTGTCTCGCGTACGCCTGGCTTATTCTCCGCACCCACTCATTCGGACGTGTTTTGGCAGCAGGCAGCGGTGTCGCGACTGGATTCATCGCGGTGATCGCGGGACTGGCCTGCTATTACCAGTGGCAAGGAAATCTGCATGACGCATATCTGTGGGCTTGGGCGTTTGCCATTCGCTATATCGAGTCCGAAACAAGCTTCCTTTTTGTTCTGGAACGTCTCGTTGCCGTCCATCTGGCTGTGATCCTTGCCTGGGGCCTGTTATGGTATTTTGGCATTCGGCAGGTGGTTAAGACGCTGAGAGCTTTTCGGCACACGAAGCCGGTGTCAACCGAGGCGATCCTGCTTATTTTGTGGTTGGGCCTTACCTATGTGACAATCTTTATTGGATGGCGATTTCCGGGACACTATCATTTGGCAGTCCTTCCGCCGCTGTCGATTCTCGCGGGCCAGGCGTTCTCGCGCTTTGTCGCGAAACAGCGACGTTCTCCTCAGCTGCGCTGGCGACGGATCCGAACGGGCATTGTCGGCGCAGCCGCGGTGCCGGCGATAGGTTTTCTCATCGTGGCGTTCGCGACACGGACGAAGGAGCTCGATTTTCTCCCGATTGTTCAGCAGATCGTCGAGCGGACGAGCCCGAGCGATCATATCTTTGTATGGGGCAGTTATCCGCAACTGTACAGTTTTTCCGACCGGCGGATGGCGACGCGTTTCGTGAGCTGCACACATCTGGTTGGCGCCTATGCCAACCGGCCTCGCGAGGTGAAAGATAGAGCGGAGAGTGTGATTGCGGGGAGTTGGGAGATGTTTCGGGC
>QHZR01000136.1 GCA_003224755.1 Acidobacteriota bacterium | reverse complement strand
CATGGAATCATGGTTGCTCGCAACTCTCCGCTCACAGCTCATTTGCTAAATCAGCAGCGACGGTGGGACGCGTGCCTGCTCGGTGCGCAAAACCTTCGGGTAGGTCGCTAGAGCTGCGCAGTAATGCGCGGCCCAGAGGAATGGCCGTCCTGCGGTACGTGGTCTCCGGTGGCGGGCTTCGGCCCACCACGGAGCAGCTTCCCAGCAGACAGAATTCGGCTTATAGGTCCGGCTGCCACAATATCTGTTCACGCTCCCCGATGGCGTGCCTTTTCTCCGACTGAACTCTCCATTGTGAGTCTGGGCGTGCGGCGTTGCTGCGGCAGAACCACTTTGACGATCGTGCCCGGCGTTGCATTCTTGATGCGGATGCGGCCGCCCAATTCGCGCACGCGCTCTGTAATTCCTCGGATTCCAACCCCAAAACTGGACGGACTCGCTGCCGGATCTCCCAAAAGCTCGGGACGAACCCCCCTGCCTTCGTCGCACACCATCACAACTAACTGATCGCGCTGTACCGCCAGCGAAATTCGCGCGGTTGCACTGCCCGAATGGCGGTGAATGTTAGTCAGGCATTCCTGAACAATGCGAAAGATAGCAGTCTCGAGTTCCTGTGACAGACGTCCCAGGTCCGCCGGCAGGTGCAGCTCGATTTTCACATTGCTGCGTTGCGCCAAGCCGTCAACGTACCACTGCAGGGCTGAACCCAGGCCGGTTTCATCCAGCAGGGGCGGGTGTAACAGATATGAGAGAGTGCGGATTTCCTTCACCACCCGATTGAGAATCTGCTGGCAATCGAGAAGCAGGCCCGAGCAATCGGCATCTGGGTGGGAAATATGTCTGCTCAGGGCGGAAAGATTCATCTGCAAAGCGACCAGATGCTGGCCGCTGCTGTCGTGCAGCTCGCGCGCTAATCGCCGGCGTTCGTCATCTTGGATGCGCATGAGGCGCCCAGACAGGCTACGCAGCGCGGATTCGGCGCGGGTGCGTTCGTTGATGACTGCCGATAATGCAAGCCCGCTGATGGATAGCACCGCCAGGAACAGTTGCAACAGTACCGCGTTGTGAACAGGCTGGTGGCTGACAAAAGGACCTTTACCGTGAGCCGTGCCCCAGACGGCGATCATTGCGATCGTGAAGCAGATGAGAGAAGCACCGATCAAACGAAAACGAATGGCCGCCCACATGACGAATGGAAAAACGGCAAACGCGAGCACGTCATCGCGCACCGAGTAACCCGGGGCTGGGCCGAAAATTAGTAGAGCGGTTACGAGTGTCCCGCCGAAAATAGTGGAGAGTTCCACGGTATTCGAGCGGCGCAACAGTATCAGCGCTTCTGGCGCGGCAAGCACCAGGGGGGCTGCGATCAGAATTCCCATCGCATCTCCGATCCACCACACCGCCAGCGCAGTGGCCACACCAGACCAAGCCTTCACGTGGGCGAGGGACAGCGTTGTTGTTCCAATTGTCGCCGCAACGATGGGACTTATGAGCGCTCCCAAGGTGAGCAGTGCCATGACGTCTCGCAGCCGATCCAAGCCAAGATTCAGACGTCCAACGCGACGCAGCAGAAAAGCTCCGACGAGCGCGGCGGAAGTGTTCCCCACAGCAATGCCGAGGGCAGCCTGGGTGGGGATCGGACTCCAGAAGTTCACCAGAAAGGCGGCGGAGGCAATGGCTGGCCACACGCGGTAGCCCCACAGCAAAACGCTCGCCAGGGCAATACCTGAGGCCGGCCAGAACGGAGAAACATTGCCGCTTGTGAATGGCGCGGCAAGGCCCAGCTTTCCCGCAGCTAAATACAGGACGAAGACTGTCACCAGGCGGACAGCGTAGGGTGAAAATCTTCGAAAGTGGCTGAGCATGGTCGCAGCGCCTACGGAGCACGAAGGTCCTTGCGAACGCGCGCGCGAAATGCGAGTAGTTTAGCAGTTTCTTCCGAAGCTGAATCTGCAGAATCGCGCGATATCTGCCAAAACGTCCTGCGAACCGCGAGCGACCGCCGTCGCTTCTTGCCGCACCTTAAGGCTATTACTTCCGTAATTCCCATTGGTACTACGCATTAAATAGCCACCGCAGAAAGCCCTTAAAATCAGCCAACTGCGCAGCAGCAACATATTTTCCAATCTGGCGTTTATATACTCATAGGCAAGGCATCATAACGGTTCACACGACGCCACTCGCGTGACAATAAAGCCTCGCTGCAGCACGAGAAAAGCCGCAGAGGCACAGAGGAGAGATCATGAATATCTCACGGATGGTTCGATGTTCCTTATTCGCGCTTTTGCTTTTGGCAATTCCGGCTTCCTCTCTTGCCGGGGTATTTGTACAGGTAGGGTTTGCGCCTCCGGCTTTGCCGGTCTATTCGCAGCCAGCCTGCCCGGGCGATGGCTATATTTGGACGCCTGGTTATTGGGCTTATGGGCCCGTTGGTTATTACTGGGTACCTGGCACGTGGGTGCTTGCGCCTGAACCTGGTTTCCTTTGGACCCCGGGCTATTGGGGTTGGGGCGGGGGATTCTACGCCTGGCATCCTGGTTATTGGGGACCTCACGTTGGGTTCTACGGCGGCATCAATTACGGATATGGATATTTCGGCGCCGGGTACGCGGGCGGTTACTGGAGCGGCCGAACGTTCTACTACAACCGCAGCGTAAATAATGTGACCGTCACCAACGTTCACATCTACAACAAGACCGTTAACAACGTGACGGAAAATCGAGTGAGCTTCAACGGTGGTCGCGGAGGTGTGAATATGCGGCCAACTCACGAGCAGGAGACCGCGGAGCGCGAGCGCCACATTCAGCCGACGGAGATGCAGTCGCATCACGAGAATGCGGCAAGGGAGAACCGCGACCTCTGGGCATCGAACAACCACGGACGACCGGCCATCGCAGCCACAGCGCGTCCGGCAGATTTTCATGGACGCGACGTGGTTCCTGCACGAGAGGGTGGAGCGATGAATCGTCCTGCGGAAAATCGTGCCGAAAATCGCGATAATCGCGGGATGAACCGGGAAGATAATCGGGGCATGAACCGCGAAGTTCCACGACCGAATAACGAGCGTGGAAACATGGAGCGACCGGCGCAGCGGCAGGATAACAATCGTGGTGGAAGCCTCGAAAACCGCGGGCACGAGAATCGTGCTCCCGAAAATCGGGCGCAGGAAAACCGTCGCCCCGAGAGCCGCGGGGAGAACGTGAATCGGCCTAACAATTCTCATCCCGACAATTCTCGTCAGCATGAGAACGGGACGCGGCAGGAAAAACGGGAAAAAGGAGATAACGGGCACAAGCCACATTAAGGTTTGGAATCTTGAACAGATTGGGCTGGCTCTGCGCCAGCCCAATTTTTTTGGATCGTGACCAGGTCAGCTTGACTTACGCAGCCACTGGCTTTCCAATGGATCATCACGGTTCAGGCTCGGAGCCTTCCCGTAAATCGCTCTACTCTTCATGAGGAGTCAAGAATGTCCGCACCCAGCCGTCGTCCTGAAATTCGCCGTCGCAGAACACGCAACGAGAAGATCCAAAAGCTACGTAAGCAACTTGCCACCGCCGGAGGAGAAGCAGATCGTTCCCGAATCTCCGCCAAGCTGGCGAAGTTCGCGCGCAAATCTCCGGGACAGCCGCTGGTAAAGGCCTAATTAACCGCCACTTGTGTTGGTTCTGTTAAATCACGCGGGGTTGATTAAACAAGCCAGCCCGGTGGCGTTCTGACTTTGATCACTTCCGGGACGCTTGTCCGCAACAAATCTCCCCAAGCGGGGTTTAGACCAATGACTGCGTGCGCTCGCATGCCGCCAGTCCGTGATCTCTTCGTATCGAGGCCCGTCGTGAGACTTTTCCGGATAGTCGTTCTCTTTTTCGTTGCGATTTCAACTTTGTCGGCATTTGCGCAAACGGCCCCACAGGAGTGGGTCCCTCAGGCGGTTCACAGTTTGGGGCAGAATGCTTCATCGCGAACCGAGTTCGCCTTGGACCATTCCATGCTTGTGCTTGCCTCGAAGCTGGACCAGGACGATCAGGACTTACGACGGGTGATTGCGGGCGTGGACGGAGTTTCTGTGCACGAGTTCCGTTTTCGCGGCGCAGCAACGTACGATCCAGAAACTCTAAACGCAGTTCGCCAGGCGTACCATGCGGCGGGTTGGAAACGGCTGGCTAATCCTCACGAAAAGAACGGCCAACCGACGACAACTGAGCTCTGGCTCCATTTTGAGAACAATGCGATCCGCAACGTTGCAATTCTTCATGCCGGAGAAAGCCAGATTGATTTCGTGGAAGTTTCGGGATCCATCAGTCCACTTGACCTCATGCACCTTGCCGGACACTTCGGCATTCCGAAGATTGAAGGCGGCGTTGTGGTTCCGGCACAGGGTGGCGTGCAATAGATGCTCAATCCCACATCTCGCAAACGTGGCGACAAGTGGGGCATCCCAGCTGCATTCGGTTGGTGAAAAACATCGGACGGGAGTACCATCTCCCGCATGTCTCTTACTCGCCGTTCTTTCGTAGCTCTCTCCGCAACGCTTCCATGGGCACTGAAAGTCCAGGGCCAAACATCCAACATTCCCATTGGTCTCGAGCTGTATTCTGTTCGAGAGGCGCTCAAGCAGGACCTTGAAGGTACGGTCCGCGCCGTCGCGCAAATGGGATATCAATGCGTGGAATTTTATGGACCATATTTCGATTGGACGGAAGCGCAGACGAAGCAAGTCCGCAAATTGATTGATGACCTCGGCATCCGTTGCTACTCCACGCATAATGACGAAAAGAACTTCCATCCCGAAAACATTTCAAAGGCCCGCGACATGAATCTCACATTGGGCTGCAAATATATGGTGATGGCGTATTCCGAACCGAACAAAGGCCTAGACGGCTGGAAAGCGATCGCCGACGTGTTGAATACCGCCGCCGCCGTGCTCGAACCTGCCGGATTGAAGCCGGGATATCACAACCACCAGGCGGAGTGGAAAGCAATTGACGGCACGCGCCCGATGGAGGTCATTGCCAAAAACACGAAGCCTTCCGTCATGCTGCAGCTGGACGTAGGCACGTGCCTGAACGCCGGCGCCGATCCCGTCGCCTGGATTCGCTCCAATCCCGGACGAATTCACTCTCTGCATTTAAAAGACTGGTCATCCGATCCGGCGAAGGGCTACCAAGTCCTGTTCGGTGAAGGCGATGCCAAATGGAAAGAGATTTTCGCGGCAGCCGAGAGCGTGGGCGGAGTCGAATATTACCTGCTGGAACAGGAAGGCAGCCGTTTCGGAGAAGTGGAAACTGCGAAACGTTGTTTGCAGGCATATCGCACGACTCACGGATGATTCCAAAGACGTGGGACACGCGGCTCGCCTGTCCCACGTGAGCATAGCGTCCACCACAATTTCTGCTTCCGACTATTTCACTCCGACTTACTGTTCGGTAGGATGCTGCCCCTGGAATTCCGAGCAGCAGGGTTTTTCGGCCGGAGTAAATTCCATCAGTTCAATGCGCGTCTGGTCGGGATCGAAGAGGTTGAGCTGCCACTTGCCGTCCTTGCCCATCTGCGAGTGTTCGTCGCCGTGCGGCTTCCAGCCGCGGGATTCGAGTTTCGCCTGCGCTGCCTTCATGTCCTTTACGCCGAGCGAAATGTGGTTCATGACGCCGGTTAGCCGCAAGTCAGGATTCATCGGCTGGTTCAGCATGTATTCCAGCCAGTCGGTGCCGTCGGGGACTTGCATGGCAACCCAGTCGGTGCGATCGGGCTTCATGCCTCCGTACCAGTAAAGATGAAAGCCGAGGATGTCTTTGTAGAAGTGATCTTCGGCGGCGCGGTCGTGCACGATGAAGCCGGTGTGAATCAGGCGCCGCGAGACGGGGTCAAGCCCTCCCACCACGCTTGCCGTGACCCCTCCAGGCGGCACCGGCTGCAGCTGCACAAATTCTATGACATGGCCTTCCGGGTCTTTCATTTTGAAGCCGAGGCGTGCGTCTCCGACTTTGTCAATCGAATTCGGGACCGCTACCCCCATTGTCCGGAGATAGCTGCGAAGGGCCTCGCAGTCGTCCGTGCGAAAAGCGACGTGGTCCATGCGATCGTTTGACTTCTGATCTGGAGCTGGGGTATAGACGACCGACTGACTGCCAATCTGGAATCCCTGCGACTGACCGGGCTCAGTGGGAAAGATAGTCGGCGGAATACCAAGGACAGTGTTGTAGAGACGCGCATTTGCTACTGGGTCTGTGGTGTAAAAAGCCACGTGATCAATGCCGGTGATCTTGGGGCGTCCCGGAGCCTGCTGCTGGGCAAAAGCGGTGGCGGCAACTAGAACGACAAGGGATGTGGTTGTGCGTGTCATCTCGATCCCCGCGCGTGCAGATTTTCAAACGAGCGATTGTAGCTCATCCTCACGGAAGAACGCTTATGCCTGCTAGAAGATGCAAGAAAATAAAAGCCTCCCTTGCGGAAGGCTTTTTCTGAGGAGGGCGTTAGGCGTGCGGTGCCTTCGTCCTGGAAGTGTTACTGTGCCGGTGCCGGGGCGGTATTCGAGGTCGCCAGCTGCTCAAGATCGTTCTTCAGCAGACTGACTTCGACACGGCCACCGCTCATGCGCTTCGGTTTTTCTTCAGAGCTAGCGGCTGGTGCCGGGGCGTTGCCCATGCCGAGAACATAGATCCGGTAAACCGGGATCTCGTGATTCTCAACCAGGTAACGAACGACCGCGTCGGCCATCTTGCGCGAGGTACCGATCGCAGCCTGTCCCTTGCCGGAGGAGAAACCCTGCACTTCGACGATATATCCGTGCTGGCCCTTTAGCGGCTCTGCCATCTGGTCAAGAGCGGTCTTGGCGTTTTGGCTGAGGACGCTCTGGCCGGGACGGAAGCGGATCTCCGTCTGGTTGGTGGCCTTGTATTGGTCAATATTGCTGACCACGCCTTCGACGGTCGTCAGGCGATTATTGGCCTTGGTGGCGGTGTCCTGGGCGGCTGTGGCCTTGTTGCCGGCATCAACGGCGTGCTGGTCGGCTTCATTGGCCTTGTTGGAGGCCATCTGAATGCCTTGCTGGGCGCGGCTGTCCACGTCCTTGATCATCTTGCTGTTGGCTGCGGTGAGCTCATCGAGTTCGTTCACGCGGTTCTGGATCGGCGTGAGCTGCTTCTGAACATACTTTTTGCGGGCAAAGGGATTGACCTTGCCCCAAAAGCCCTGCCGGGTTTCATACTGCAAAGGCGCCTTGCCGCTGGCGCTATCGGTGCTATTGCTGCTGCTGGCGGCTGGGGCCGATTGATCGGTTGTGGCCGGAGCGGTGGATTGCTGGGCTAGCGCCGACACCGTAAGTAAGAATGCGACGAACAACGCTACCACTGCGCGGTTTTTCATTTTTCAACATCCTCCGTGGGGGAGATCCTTGAGCGAACCTTGCGGCTGCGCTTCCGGGAACCTCCGCACCGCACGCCATGCGCGGGCGTGTCGCGATTTGGTGCGTCCTATTTCACAGAATCTGGCAAGCCGGGAGGGCATGCCGGTCAGCGCTGACGCAACGCTGAACCGAAAAAAACTCGGCGTCTAAATCCCTAAGATGCTGACGCCTATGCTTGTGTATATCAAACGTTATGCCAAACTAAGGCAAAGCTAAGTTGTTGAGCTTCTAGGCTTATTTTAGACGGGTCGCGAGCCGCAGGTGCACAAGTCAGCGTAAATGCGGGCGGAGTAGGTAAAAAGTGCAGAGGGGGATCGAGAAACTCTGGTTACCAACCGGGCGATCCGCATACGTAAACGCGGTGGATGCAAATAAAAACTCGGCCTCTTTCGGTGATGGAACACACGGTTGCTCTGAGAGTCTTATCCGCAGAACTTCTCGTACTGCTCGTAAATATACGTGTCCGTCATTCCCGCGATGTAGTCGCAGACGATGCGCGCCAGGGGCTCTGCCTCGGCTTTCTCCTGATAGCTCTCCGGCAGCTTCTCCGGGTGCTTGATCCAAAGGTCAAAAAGGTCGGTAATGATGCGCTCTGCATCGTCTTTTTCGGGATCGAGGGCTGGACTGAAGTAAAGATTCTGGTGCAGGAAGTCTTTAGTTTTGCGACGTTCGGCTTCGGCCTCGGGACCTAGAGCAACCAGACGGTGAGTGCAGGAGCGGATATCGTCGAGCGTCAGCTTCTGCCGCTCCTCCGGCGCCTGGTCTGTCGCCTCACTCCACCCACGGCTTACGCCGCTGGCTGCATTCTGTCGCCGCTTCGCGACTGATTCATTCAAATCGGACGCTGGGGCGGAGATCCGCATTGGGCGGACCTGGAGGGCCGCCCCTACATCATCAATTTGTACCTGCGTGTTCTGAATCAAATCTCCCACCCAGCGGTCGAGAATTCGGCGCAGGACTTCATTGAATTGGAGTTTTTCGGGCGCATCAGGATAGAGCTTTTCGATCTCAGCGAAGAAACGTGCGAAGAGCGGCACGCCTTCTCTGATCTGATCCAAATCCAGCAGATGCGCCTCGTATCCGTCATCGAGATCAGCGGTGCTATAAGCCAGTTCGTCTGTCGCGTCGATGAGCTGTGCTTCGAGCGGCGGCCGCAGGTCAAGCACATATTCGGATAGCTCAGGAAACTCAGCGGCCGCGTAATCGCGCGAGTGCTTGACAATGCCTTCACGCACCTCGAAGGTGAGATTCAGTCCACGAAAAGCCGCGTAGCGCTGCTCGAACTCCTCCACGATGCGAAGCGCATGCAGATTATGGTCGAAGAAAAGTCCATACTGCCGCATGACCCGGTCGAGGGCCTTTTCGCCGGCGTGGCCGAATGGCGGATGGCCAATGTCATGCACCAGAGCCAGAGCTTCGACAAGGTCCACATTCAAGCCGAGTTGGGCAGCGATCGTCCGAGAAATTTGCGCGACTTCCAGAGTATGGGTCAGGCGATTACGAAAATGATCAGAGTATCGGCTGGTGAAAACTTGGGTCTTGGCTTCTAGACGGCGAAAAGCACGGGAGTGGATTACGCGGTCTCGGTCACGCTGAAAATCATTGCGGTAAGGATGCGGCGGTTCAGGATGGCGCCGTCCACGAGAGTGAGACACCGCATAGGTAGCGAGCATCGCGCCATCGGGTGATCGGGCCATCGGATGATCGAAAAAACTGCCGCGTTCCCGGCGATGGTATCAGATGACCCGATCGCCAGATTACCCGATTCCTACTTGCTTTCCTGCGCCAGCTTCACCTTGGCCGATTCGAGCTTTTTCGCCACCTTCGCCTGCTCCTCCTCGTCTATCTCCGGGGCGACGGTCTTGTTCCACTCTTGGAGCGCGCGCTCCCAGTGTGCAGCGGCGAGTTTCAGGCGACCGGTTTTCTGGTAAAGATCGCCGAGATGTTCCTGCACTGTGGGATCAGTACCCATGTGCTGCGACGCTTTGGTGAGACTGTCCTCCGCCAAGTCGTACTTGCCCAGCTTGAAGTACGCCCAACCCAGCGAATCGAGGTAAGCGCCGTTCGCAGGATCAAGGTCGACCGCCTTCTTGATCATGCCCAACGCTTCGTCGAGCCGCGTCCCGCGATCGGCAAACATGTAGCCGAGATAGTTGAGCACCGCGGGATTGTTGGGATTTAGAACCAGAATCTTCCGAAACACTTCCTCCGCCTGCTCATATTTTTTCTGGCGCTCGAGTGAGGCCGCCCGCAGGAAAGCAACATTTTCTTTTTCTTCCGGCTTGGTGGCGAGCTGATCGGCTTTGTCGAGCGCTGCTTCGGCGTCCTGCCAGCGCTTGAGCCGGTTATAGATGGTCGCCAGATTGATATAGACTTCGCGGTCGTCCGCCGTGCCCTTGAGCAGCGACTTCACCTGGTCAAGACCCGCATCCACCTGGCCCGTGTCCGTAAGCTGGCTGGCGTAAACCATTTTCAGCCGGCGGCTGTTGGGTAGCTTCTGCATCGCAATGCGAGATTCATCCAACGCCTTCTGCCATTCCTTATTGTCGCGGTATGAATCAATGATTAGGCCATATCCACGCTCGGCGTTCTCATCACCGAGGGTAAGCATTTTCTGGAAGGTCTCAATCGCAGCCTGCGGATTGTTGTTCTCCGCATAGCTGGAGCCCAGCCGCTCGAGGAAAATGGCGCGGTTCTCGCGGTCCTCCTGGGAGTACTTTCCATCCGCCTTTTCGGTCTTCTTCAGCAGGTCCTGTAGCGTTGAAATGGCATCGTCATAGCGCCCCTGCGCCTCGTAAACCAGTGCCAGATCGTAGGAAACCTGTTCGGAATCCTGCACCATGGATTGCGCTTTTTTCAGGTTCTGCAGCGCGAGATCAAACTTGCCCTGACGGCGATAAATCTCGCCCAACTGAATGTAAGTGCGGGCATCCTCTGGGTTGGCGTCGGCGATGATTTTGTATTGCTGCAGTGCCTTATCGGTCTGGCCGTCTTTGTCGTAGGTTTCCGCTAATCCCCGGATTGCGTCCAGGTTGTCACGGTCAAGCGCAATTGCATGCTGATAGGCATCGATCGCCTGCTTGTAGTCTTTCTTCTGATTGTAAGTTTCTCCCAGCGCGGAATATAGTTTTGCCGAGCGCGCCGTTTCCGGCACCGAGCTGAGCGTCTGCGTGGCCTTGGCGGTATCGCCTTCCTCGTTATAAAGCATTGCCAGCGTGGTCACAGCCTCTTCGGAATCGGGCGCGAGCTTGACTGCTGTCTTCTCCTCTTGTTCCGCCTTTTGCAGCTGACTGTCGGCGTGGTAGAGACGACCGAGCATGACGTGGTCGTCCGCGCTCGAGGGATCGAGTTTCACAATCTGCTCGTATTGCTCGATTGCCAGCTTCAGGACGTTGTCGGACCCATTCCCGCCCTGCATATCGCCAAGCGAGCGCAAATAGATGTGCCCAAGCAGCCTGTGCGCTTCCAGATTTTGCGGATCACGCTTCAGAATTTCTTGCGCTTCCGAAACCGCGTCCCGGATGCGGCCTGTGCGCGCATAAACCTCAGCCAGCGCCGACGTTAGGTATTGCGAGGTCGGGTCGGCTTCGATGGCGAGACGGTATTCCTGAATGGCCTTGCTTACCAGGTCGCTGCGGCCGTAAACCGCCATCTCTTCTTCGTACATGTGCGCCATGGTGAAGTGATAGTAGGCAGCGGCCTTATCCACTTTATGAGGCGCTGATTCAGCGGGTTGCGCCGACGGCGTTGCAGAGGAATTCGAAGCAGGTTGCTGCGCCGCCAATAATGAAGAAGCCGTCAATAAGAGCAAAGTGTAAAGATTTTTCATGAAATACCTAATTGCACCCAACACCATAGCGATTGGATGCCGAACCGCTACCGGTGGGTGCTTAAGGGGTTATTTTACCTGACGCACCAAAAGACGGAGCAGCACCGCGGTAATCGGATTGCCAGCCAGGATTGTTCGAGGTTCCGGACTTGAAATAGCTCGCCGGCCCCAGTCAGGCTGCGTCGATCAACTTCATCATTTGCTCCGAGTAGCGCTCGCCGGATACTACTCCTGGCGGGAAGGTTTCTTCGATCTGCCTTAAGTCTTCTCCCGTGAGCTGGACATCAACCGACTTCAGATTTTCTTCGAGTCGTGTGCTGCGGCGCGTGCCAGGAATTGGAACGATGTCGTCGCCTTGCGCCAGCACCCAGGCGAGCGCAAGTTGTGAAGCTGGGCAGCCCTTCTGTTTGGCGATGTCTTCAACTTTGGCCACGAGGTCAACGTTCTTTTGAAAATTCTCTCCCTGAAAACGGTCAACACCCCGCCGGAAATCGTCAGGCGCAAGATCTTCGAAGCGCTTGATCTGTCCTGTGAGAAAGCCGCGCCCGAGAGGACTGTAGGCAACGAATCCGATACCAAGCTCGCGACAGGTGGCAAGAATCCCATCTTCCGGATCGCGGGACCACAATGAATATTCGGTTTGCAGCGCAGTAATCGCGTGGACTTTGGCGGCACGGCGAATCGTCTTTACGCTGGCTTCAGAAAGGCCGATGTGGCGTATCTTTCCTTCTTTGACAAGCTCAGCCAAACCGCCGACCGTCTCTTCAATGGGCGTGTTGGGATCAACTCGGTGCTGGTAATAAAGATCAATGTAGTCCGTTCCCAGGCGTCGCAAGCTTGATTCGCAGGATTTGCGAATATAATCCGGCGTGCCATTCACGCCGCGAGCTTTGGGATTTTCGGGATCGCGCACAATTCCAAACTTCGTCGCAATGATCAGTTTCTCGCGCTTGCCCTTGATAGCGCGGCCGACGAGCTCCTCATTCTTGAACGGGCCATAAACGTCGGCGGTATCGAAGAAAGTGACACCGAGTTCGATAGCACGATGAATGGTCGCAGTAGATTCGGCATCGTCACCAGGGCCATAGAATTCCGACATACTCATGCAGCCGAGTCCGAGTGCGGAAACAGTAAGGCCGGAGCGGCCAAGAGAACGGGTCTTCATGAAAGAGCTCCTTGCAGAAGAGGTCTGATGATCTAGTCCATAGATGCGCGTATCAGTTTATACGGACTACGAAATCAGCTGTTGGCTGTTTGCTCTTGGCTGTTGATTCTCGCCAACTGGCTTCCTTGACTGGAACTTAAGGCAAGGACGAACGACGCAACAGCCAATAGCAAATAGCCACCAGCCGCTCTGCTTACTTTCGTTCTATCCCGGCCGTGTCCGGTCGGTACCTCGTACCATTGTCCTGACTCCCATAGACTGGTCACGGTGAACGTATGACCGTTGATGAAGAATTGAATCTGCTCGAGTCGCAGCTGCGCCGGCTGAAAATCGAGTACGAAGTTTTCTTCAGCAATCCGCAGAAGAAGCCACCTTCTGATCTCGAGTGGAAGGTGCTGGCCCTATTGCGCAAATTTTCCGACGGCGGCCGCATGAGCTTTTCCCAGCGCTTCCGCTATAACGAAATTGCCCAACGCTACGCGATTTACAGCGACCTGTGGCGCAAGAAGTCACGCATTCGAGAAGAGGGCTATCGCCGCCCTCAGGATGCTCTGCTTTCGGTACAAGGCGTCAGGCCGGAGGAACACGTTCCTGAGCACAAAGTCTATGGGGTGGGCCACGCCTTTCCCACAGACGAACGTTTCGTGGTCCACTGTTCGGACGCCGGAGCGGAACGCGAGAAGGTCGAAAAATTATTCATTGCGTTAAGCGAAGCCAAGAAGAAAACCGGCGAGAACACCTCTGGCTCATTTGAGAGCTTTTCGTCGTTCGTCCAGAAGAAGACCGAGCAGATTCGCAAGCAGTACGGCTGCGAAAAGGTCGAATATAGCGTGGACGTGGCCGACGGGAAAGTGAAGCTCACAGCCAAAGCTAGGCCATAATCACTCCCAAACAAAGTGGGCGAGTCAACGACCCGCCCCGATCAACTGTATTCTCAAGTTCGCCTAAACCGACAAGAGCCGATGGAAGAACGTGCGGTAGCGCTGCAAGGCGACGCGCAGATCTTCGGTTGAAACGGTATCCCCGCGGTCCCACTGCTTTTCCAGCTTAGATCGCTCCGCTGCGAACACTTCGGCCAGACGCTTCATGGCAGAAGCAACCAGTCCATCGGCCTGCTCTACAGCGCGGCGTGGCTCGTCCACAAATGCGGTCTGAATTTCCTTCCAGCGGTTCCGCAAATTCTCGAGTTCATTATTCGGAAACAATGGAGTTGAATCATGCTGGTCGCGGATCGGCTGCACCTTGTTTGCATCTGCAGAAACACGCTCTGATGCGACAGGCTTAGGGTCGCCCGGCTCCGGACGATTTTGTGTGCGTCCCTGGGCCAGATCGGCAGTGGAGAGTTCTTCTCGAGGTTGGTCTTTTCTCAGCGGCGTAGCCATTTATGCGCTCCTTCGATTGGATTGAGCTTCGTCGAGCAGTTCCTGGAACAGCGTTCGATAGTGGACCATGGCCTGGCGCAAGTCTTCCGTGCTGGCCTGTCCTCGGCTGTGGCGCAGCGCAATCGCATGCGCGGCACGATAGTTTTCGACCACAGACGGATGATCTACGGATATGTCGCCGGCACGCTGCTCGAAATCGCCAATGGGATAACCGCGGGATTGCATCGCGTCGGTGACAAGGCTGTCAGCTTGAGTGACGGAGCTTTTTGGATCGTCAACGAAGCGGCTCTGAACATCATTCCAGCGATAGAGAAAGCTCGAGCGATCAGCCGGGGATAGCGGTCGAATTTCGAATTTCTCGCGGCGCTTTTCACGAAACTCCAAGACGCCTTCGCCTTTGCGGACGTCGCCCTCGTGCTTGACCACTCGGTCGTACTCCGGGCCAAAGCGTTCACGGAGCTTCTGGCTGCGCCGCTTGCGGCTAATGCCGAAAGCAATCGCAGCAATTGCAATCACCGCGATCACCAGTACCCCGATCATTACCGGACTCGAATTCATGTGTCCTCCTGCAAACAGGATTGTGCGTTATGGGATTCGGGGGCACGGGCCACTGTTGTCCGTAGAAAAGGATGTAGGAAAGCTAGGGGAAAAAGATAGGACTTGCCGTCTCGGCGTGCGGAGCTACTGCTCAAATGGCGAGCATTAGAGCATCGGAAACTTGGACGAAATTAGCATACGTATTCGGCTCGCAAACTCTTCTGCGCCCATATCCTCGGTCTTCTCTTTTCCCCTGGTGCGGACGTTGACTTTGCCGGCTTCGGCTTCTTTGTCGCCGACGATGAGCATGAAGGGGATTTTTTGCAGGGCGTGCTCGCGGATTTTGGCGTTCATCTTTTCGTTGCGGGCATCCACTTCGACACGAACACTAACTGGGTGCCCCGTCCAAGCTTCGCTTCCGCGGGAATTTTCTGCCGAGCCTTGCTCGGCCGGGCGGGTGAGGGCACCCGTCCCTACGTGAGCCGTGGCTAGCCTGGCAATTTGCCCACGAAACAAAGAAGCAACCTTATTCGCATACTCCACGTGCCGCTCGGCAATTGGGATCATCACAACCTGCACCGGCGACAGCCAAACCGGAAACGCGCCGGCATAGTGCTCAATCAACACGCCGAAGAAGCGCTCAACGGATCCATACAGTGCCCGATGCACCATCACCGGCTGCTTGCGCGTGCCGTCTTCCGCCACATATTCCAATCCGAAGCGAGCTGGAAGGTTGAAGTCGAACTGGACGGTCGAGAGCTGCCAGAGGCGGCCGATTGCATCCACCAACTTGATATCAATTTTCGGGCCGTAAAAAGCAGCCTCACCGGGAATCGTCTTGTACTCAATTCCCAACCGCTTCAGAACTTTCTCCAGAGACGATGTCGCGAGGTTCCACTGACCTTCTGATCCCACAAAATTCTTCTTGTCGTCAGGGTTCCAGGTCGAAAGTTCCGTCACAAACCTATCGAATCCGAAGTCGTGCAGCACGTCGCGCGCGAACTCCACGCAATCAGCAATCTCTTTTTCAATCTGCTCCGGCGTACAAAAAATATGCGCGTCATCTTGCGTAAACCCGCGCACCCGCAGCAGCCCATGCATCACTCCGGACCGCTCATACCGATACACCGTGCCCAGCTCGCCCAGCCGCACCGGCAAATCGCGATATGACTTCAGCGAGTCCTTATATATAAGAATGTGGCCGGGGCAATTCATCGGCTTCAGGCGATACTCGGCGTCGTCGAGCTCCATCACGTCAAACATGTTCTGCGAGTAATAGCCCTCGTGCCCCGAGGTCTGCCAAAGCTGCTTGCGCATCACGTGCGGCGTGTACACCAGCGAATAGCCGCGCTTCAGGTACTGGTCGCGCATCCAGTCTTCCATCTCTTTGCGGATGATGCCGCCCTTGGGATGCCAGAAAATCAGCCCCGGCCCGGCCAGCTCCTGAATGGAAAACAGATCGAGCTGTTTGCCGAGCACGCGATGGTCGCGCTTCTTGGCCTCCTCGATCTGGTGCAGATACTGGTCGAGATCTTTTTTCGAGAAAAACGACGTCCCGTAAATGCGCTGCAGTTGCGGATTCTTCTCGTCGCCCAGCCAGTACGCGCCGGCAATATTTAGCAGCTTGAACGCTTTAATTTTGCCGGTCGAAGGAATGTGCGGCCCGCGGCAGAAGTCGAGAAACTTGCCGGTCTTGTAAAGCGAAATCTTTTCATCGGGACGCGTGAACTGCTCGATGAAGTGGCACTTCATGAAGTCGCCTTCACTCTTGAAGCGCTGCAAGCCTTCATCGCGCGGCAAAAACTCGCGCGCGTAGGGCAGGTTCTGTTGCACCAGCTCCTGCATCTTCTTTTCTATTTTTTCCAGGTCCTCGGGGGTGAACGGAGTCTCGCGATAAAAGTCGTAAAAAAATCCGCTCTCGGTGGCCGGACCGTGACCAAGCTTGGTCTCCGGAAAAAGCTCGAGCACCGCTGCCGCCAGCAAATGCGCCGACGAATGCCGATAAACCCCCAGCGCCTCGGGGTGCTTCTCGGTAAGAATTTCCAGCTTCGTGTCTTGTTCGAGCGGACGAGTGAGGTCGATCAGTTCTTGTGTGGGGCGGGCGTCCTCGCCCGCCGGGCCACCGTTGCTGGAGACTTTCGCCGCTATAGCCGCATCCGCCAGCCGCGGGCTGATCGACTTCGCGACATCAAGCGCAGTCGAGCCCTTAGGCATTTCCTTGTCGCCCCCATCAGGGAGCTTGATGTGGATGTTGTCTGCCATGGAAAGTTCAGTTTATGGGAGTGAGGAAAGGAGGGTCAAACGCATCAGGGGTAGTACACTCCGGGAAAAATTCGGCTACACCTGGGGGACCGCATCCACTAGCGAAGGGAAGGCGCAAGCTTGTGCTATCGCACTAGCGAAGGGAAGGCGCAAGCTTGTGCTATCGCCTGTTTACGCCAACTGAGTCATGTTGGCCGCGTGAAGGAATTCTCGTACCATTACGCTCATGCAATCGAGGATGAAGCCACAGCTCCGGTTGATGATCATCGCGAGTTGTTTCGCTCTCAGCAACTACTCAAAGGCGCAGCACATGAATGCACCTGATGCGCCGTGCCAAAAGCCAGCTTCCAACGCGGAGACTACTGCCTGTTTTATCTCCGCTTCTAAGGCCGCTGA
>QHZR01000278.1 GCA_003224755.1 Acidobacteriota bacterium | reverse complement strand
AGGGTGTGTTGCTGTTGAGCACTCGGAACCATCTTCGTGAGTCACCCTGAAGCGCGGATCCAGCGCCATCCTCCCCAAAAGCGCATCGAAGCTCACTCCCAAGATTCTTTCGGCAGCGGGATTGGCAGAAATGATTCGGGCTTCAGCGTCGTAGCCGATGATGCCCTGTGCCATGCTGTCGAATAGGTTGCGGCATCTCCTTAGCTCCTCCCCGATCCGCTTGCGTTGTTTTGGCATTGCGAAGGGCCCTCTAAATAGCGTAAAAGGCGGCAGCTTGGTTCCGTATGGCGAAGCTACGCGCTCTGTGGCCACCCGAGAATGAATAACCGCGCCATGACTCAACAGTTGCTGAACTGTTAGGAGCAAGAACTCGACCGGATCTCCTTTGGCAATAAATTCGTCCACTAGTTGAAGCGCGCTTTCTGGCGGTGACACGCAGCCGGAAAACATGAGAATGGGGACTCGCGGATTCGTCTTTCTCATTTCAGCAGCAACCAGTTCGCCGTTCATTTCCGGCATTTGATAGTCGAGAATCACTGCATCGACCGCCTTAGACGCAAAAACGTCGAGTCCTTCGCGGGCGCTGCTGGCAGTTAGGACAGCGTAGCCGAAGTCTTCCAAAATTATTTTGTGAATGTTGAGGCAGCTCTGATCATCATCAATACAGAGAACGGTTTTCTTCCATCCGGCCACAGCAACCCCCTTGCGCGGAGACTGCGATTCGGCCCTTGCCTTGCACAGCGGACCGCTGTCCACGCGGCGACGGAGGGTTGCACGAGGAGGACTTCTTTCTACTACCGCCGACTTTTGAAGTCCACACCAAAACCGCAACTTTATCTACCTCGTTCTCTGCCACATCCAGACCCATCCACAGCCTTGTGACGATAAATTGTGCAAGTCGTTTCGGTGGCTGTGGCATGGAACGGGGGTGGCCTGATTTTTATGCGCTGTTCCGTATCCTGAAATCCGCTCACGACACGGGTTAGCCCAATCTGGAATGTGCAAATCGAGGTAAAAATGGCGTCGTAGGCGGACTTCGTTGCAGCGAAGAGTGCAAACTAGCTTGGAATCGCAGTGGTGCGCGTCGTATGTGGAGGCGATAGCACCCACAACAAAGCGGTCATTTGGCCAGCAATTGACTGACTACTCATCCACGCGGCCTTCAGTAGCAGACCCGCGACTAAGAAATCCTGCACATTCATCGAGCATTAAGAATTACCACTCAATCGAAGGGATGCAATGTGCACCGGGAGCCGGATGGTGCGTGCCTGATCGGCAATGGCTCGGGTAATTGCCTGCGTCCCTGGTTCCCTATGGTTGGAACAATCGCTGTAAGCATAGCGGGAAACCTGGGTAGTGGTGCTTTAGCGTGGATACAGGAGTCCCAGAAATAAAACCCCGCCGATAACTCTGGTGGGGGCTAGACTGTTGGAGTTCTGGTTTGGCTTTACTTCTTTTTGGCGTTGCTAATCGGAACGCGCTCATGTTCCGTCGTCTTGTGAAGCTGGAATCGCGGGTCACGTTTGGGAACTGTCGGAACTATTAAACACCTGATGGTCTGCGAAAAAAAAGGTCGTCTACTTGATGCCTACGTCACGGCAACGGATCGTCAGGCTGAAGCCGTGAAGTCTCTATCCGCAGTTGCAGCTAAGGACAATCGCACGGCTTTCAGGGAATCGCTGGTGCACGCCGAACAGGCCCGACAGGATGCGGAGCAGGCAAGACTGGCGTTGCATCTGCATTCAGAAACTCATGGCTGCTGAACTCCGTATCCACACTAAAAGGGCCTATCGCTTAGGAGGTAAGCCATGACTAACATCTACGTCGGTAATTTGGATTTCACCACTCCCGAAGACCAGCTTCGGGCACTATTTGCAGCCTACGGAGCAGTTGAGACAGTCACGATTGTCATGGATCGCGACACCCTCACTAGCACTAGTCATCTCGACAAATGCAAATCCGCGCGGCTGATCCGTGCTCTACCACTATCGAGAACACGAGTCACTTATCAGTAGGGATCACCGGTGCCATCGTTTCTAATGATTGACGAAACGATGTTGCTCGCTCTCTCTTCCGGGAAGCCTGGCAAGGAGGTAGTCGTGATGAACGTGTCGCAATCCGACCAGCCCGGGCGTCTTCAGAGAGGAGGCTCGATTGTCAGGCACCATTAAAGCGGGCACCGTCATGATGCAAGCGGCCACCCTCATTCCCCAATCCTTGCGAGTAGAAATTGAACCTTATTTACATGGCTGGGAAATGATCAAGAATTCCGACGGCGACGCCGTTGATCGAGACATCCGACGAGCTGACTGGAACTTCTTCTTTCTGGCTGCCAACATTCAGGCGACCGCCTTGGGTTATCGGGGAGAGAAAACCGAACGGAGAGCAATGGAGCGAGTGCTGGCGAAAGCGAAACTGTCAAAATTCAATTGCTTGGAAATAACGGAAATCTCCGCTAGACAATTCCTGGGCTTTCCCTACGTGCACGTCTCGGCCCACTCGCGGCATATCCAGAAAAGCCCATTTCTGCAGGAGCTTGCCGAACGGGCCGAGCCGTAGTGGCTGCCGCCTGGGCTCTAGAACAGCGTTCCGTGAGCTTCTGTAACGAAACCATGTAATTCTGGCAAGCCCCATCTGGCCTTTCTGCGTTCTTACGTTTTCAGCAACTTAAGTATCCTTATTCGTCCGGGTTTTTGGCACTGGGCAATCGTAAACAAAAAAAACTGCAGTGCTGATGGGGAGTCAACCCTTCGCAGAGTGCCGCGCGTATCGCATTTCCAGCAGGTACGCGACGCCAATACCGATGAGGACGGTAGGCCAAAGCCATTCGCGATTAACCTGTATTGCGTTGAGTTCTGAAAGCAAGAGCAGGAATCCAACGATAAGAAAAAGTGGGCCGGCAATCACGCAATGAAATGTGCGGTTCCTAAGCCAATTGGCAAAGCATCCGATTGCCATCGCTAAGAAAATAGTGGCTGCTGACGACGCCCGTAGCGGACGCCAGTACATGCCGATGAGCGCAATGCCTCCCCAGGCAATGAGAGCGACCACCAACCAGTAGCACATCGCCGCTGGCGAGCTGCAGCAGGCTTGGCGTCGTGTCGCCCATGTCAGATAAATGTTATCGCGTTTTCTGGCTCGACGGCCAACCGCCGGCAAGGTTCTTGGCCTTTGACCCCTGGCAGTCCCTGCCCTTGTGGAAGCTGTACACGAGCAATCCGATTGGAAACCGCGAAAGCGGGAGGCTGGATGGGATTCGAGTGTGCCAAAAACTCCCTCATACTGACTCATAAGTTATAGATTCTTAGGATTCGGGCGTCTCGGCGCAAAGGGGGGCGAAAGGTTCGGCTAGCGTAATTAAATTACATCGACATGAAGAGCGCCTGTTTCAGCATCGCCAGCGTGCGTGGGCGCACGAGTTGTCCACGCCGGATCGCCTCTATTTTGTGAAACAATTTTTAAAAATTGGTTTTAAGGGCACGTAATATGCCGACGTTGGATCTTGTCATTCAGGAGAATCATGGTCAGTTCAACTTTACCAGTCCGGTTCTGCCACCAAGCTGTGCTTTGATCGTCGCGAATCCGCAGCTTACACAGGTCTCTCTTTAAGATTCATTGACAAGTTGATTGCGGATGGCACGCTTCGCGTAAAGCGGGTAGGTGCCCGTGTACTTATTCCACGCCAAGAGCTACTGAGGTTTGCTGAGGTAACTGAAACTTCCAAGGGGTGAGCCATGCTGCGAAAACACCTGTAGTAATGTGTTGGAGGGATGGGGTGTTGTAAAATCCTGAAATTGAGCGCCTGAGTAGAATGTTGTCCTGCTCAAAGAACGGGACAGCCCGCGTCGTTATCGAGGGGCGATTTTGGTGAGGCTATCTACCCGCCCATCATGGCAACTGACTCGGCAGTAGCGCCGATCAAGTCGTAGCTGTTGCAAAATCGCCATTACACCAGTAACCCGGAGGTGCTCCCCGCACATTGGCAGAAAAAACGGGTGAGCCACTTAGCCCACCCCGAATGCGCGAAGGCGGCCCGCTGCCGAGAACGCCGCTGATGAAATTTCCTGTTCGCCTTAGTCACTAGGCTGCGTCGGTGAAGCTTGCCCCCGGGGCAAAAAATTCGATCCCGTACTTTGGGCCCGCCGCGACCAACCGATCAGCCAACTCCTGAATATTCGGAGGCGGACCCGATCTCCGATCCAGTGCCGGTTCCAGCGTTTCCTCAAAGAACTTCTCAATTCCGGACGGGCTATATGTTAGAACCATCCGCATCGTGCTCGTTCCCTCATTGCGGAAGCAATGCACGATGCCCCGGGGGACGTTCACGAAGTCCCCAGCGGCGGCGTTGACCGTCTGGTCACTCAAACGAATGCTGCACTGCCCTTCAACGATGTAAAAAGTCTCATCTTCGTTGCGGTGAATGTGCGGGGGTGGGCCGCCCCCAGGTGGCACCAAGGCTTCCATCACGAAATAGGCGCCCCACTGGGCATCAGGGAGCGCACCGTCAAAGCCCACGTCGCCAAACTGATGCGCAAGGTTGGCGTACAGAACCGCATCGCGCTTTCGGTCCATGCTATTACGCATTCGCTGGTTCCCAGGTGATTGCCGTCAGTTCAAAATTTGCATGAAGCAGACTTTTGAGTTGGTGAGTTTTACCGCGTGTTCTCTTAGCAGCCGAAAGAGCATACCCTTCCCGCCCGCTCTCCGCCGCGCTCTCCGCGCTCCAGGGCTGAGCACTCCAGGCCAGAGCACGCGCCGCGCCCGCTCGCTGCACGGCTAATGGCATCGCGATCCCCTGATGGCGGAATACCTCGGCGACACTCTTAGGCAATGTCAAAGGACATGCTAGGAAGCCGGGGGTCAAGTTCGAATACGATCTGATCGAAGGCGACTCCATCGACGAGGGAGTCCGTCAGGACTAGGCTGCCATCGACTTCCGCAGGAGTTTCATGTAGCTGTCCATCGACTGTGTCAACTGCGCATCAACCTCGTCCGCTATAGTCATGACATCTGGTAACAGCAGGCTGAAATCCAGATGGTTCAGATTGCTCTGTAACGTCTCGAAGATGGTCACCTGTAGTATTCGCGATTCATGCACGATCATTGCGGGGGTGTAGCCTTGCACATACCGCAGCTTGCCATGGGCTACGGCGGCAGGGGAGAAGGTGGCAT
>QHZR01000277.1 GCA_003224755.1 Acidobacteriota bacterium | reverse complement strand
ACTGAACGCCGCTGCCCGCACGACGCGGGAGGAATCAACGGATCAGGAGTGCGCAGGCGGCGCGTGCGCGAAGATGTGCGCACCAAGAAAGAGCGGCTGAACCCAAGTGGAGCTCAGCGCCAGGATCTTGGAAAATTGCAGAGCAAAATCGGGCGCGCTGACCAGTGGCGGATGAGCAGCATGATCGTAACTGCCCGATGCGATCATCGTCGCCGCGCAGCTGTGCTCAACGCGATTGGCGTCCGCGTGAACAAACTGGTGCAGTTGCGGGCAAACACTCAGCGCGAGCGTCCAGAAAAATGCCGCGGAAACGAAAATGGCAATGAATGCACGCCCGCGATTATTTGAACGCGCAAACGTGCTCATTGCGCTGCGAGCTTGTAACCGCGCCGCGTCTTGCGCAAGAAATTTCTGCGGCGTGTCTCTGGGGAGCGCACGCGCCTCGCGTGCTGGTTTCAGCGTCTCGCTGAAACAATCTTTGACTCCGGACCACGGTCGATCCGCGTCATCCGCGGTCACCAACATCAGACACCCGTCGCGCCGTAGCCTTGGCGAAGGCGGATCAAACATCGTTAAAATTGATTGTCCGTCGCTTGGCAACTGCCTATTCTGGCCTTCTTATCGCCTGCTGAATGCCCGACGAATTTTCTGCATTTCCCGCCGATGTTAGAAATAACCAAGAAAATGCAGTCCATACGTGAAATAGGCTGCGAAATTCAGTCTAATCCTTAGTTAGCCGCGGAGCGGTAAGAGCAAATGACTATCAATTCAACAATCCTATGAAAAAACACATCCTCGTTCTCGGAGCTGGCTTCGGTGGGCTCGAACTCAGCACCGTGCTCTCGGAGGCGTTCGGCGATGGCGTCGATGTGACGCTGATCGACAAAGGCGACGCCTTTACCTTCGGCTACTCGAAGCTCGACGTGATGTTCGGGCGCACGACGCTCGACGCGGTGCGACTGCCGTATAAGAATTTCGTGAAGCCCGGCGTGCGTCTGCTCCAGGAAACGATCACGTTGGTCGATCCCGTCGCCAGGCGCGTGACGACTGATCGCGGAACTCACGAGGCGGATTTCCTGGTCGTCGCGCTCGGCGCCGACTACGATTTCGATGCGACGCCGGGTCTGGCGGACGCCACCGAGTTCTACACCGTGGCGGGCGCGGCGCGGCTGGGTAAGATTCTTCCCACGTTCACCAAGGGCCACGTTCTCGTCGGCGTCTGCGGGGCACCGTTCAAATGCCCGCCGGCACCCAGCGAAGCGGCGCTGATGATGCACGATTACCTCACTACCCGAGGCCTCCGGGGCGCCTGCGAGATCACGCTCATCCTCCCGCTCGAAACCCCGGTGCCTCCGTCACCCGAAACCTCGCGGGCGTTGCTGGCCGCGTTCGCGGAGCGGAACATCACCTTCGTCGCCGACCGCGAAGTCAGGTCGATCGACACCCAGCGCCGGGTCGCCACCATCGACGACGGCCGCGAGTTTCCCTACGACCTCTTCCTTGGCGTGCCAGCACACCGCGCCCCGAAAATCCTCGAAGATAGCGGCATGACCGAGGACGGGTATGTGCCGGTCAAGCCCAAGACGCTCGAGACGCGCTTCCCAGACGTTTACGCCGTCGGCGATTGCGCGCGACAGGGCACGGCGAAAGCCGGCTACTTCGCCGAGGGCGCCGCGCGCGCCGTCGCCACCGCACTGATCGCGCGCCTGCAGAACAAAGAAGCCCCGGTGACCCACGCGGGAACGGGCTCGTGCTACATCGAGTTTGGCGCGGGGCTGGTCGGTCGCGTTGACGTTGACTTCTTCTCCAATCCCGATCATCCGACGGGCACCTATCACGAGCCGTCAGTCGCCATGCGCGCCGATAAGGAGCACTTTGGTTCGAGCCGCCGCGCCCGCTGGTTTGGATTGTAGCAATGAAAGTGGCTAACCATGCGCTGCAGCGAACGGATCCGCCGTCGCTGAGCTTGGGGTAGTTAGGCCCGCATAACACCATGACCGCGCTTTCGCCTCAACTAATAAGAAGATCTCGATGAATACCGTCCGCCGTGTGAGCTACGTCTTTCTCTGCATCGTCCCGTTTCTTAGCTTCGTTGTCGTCGGCGTGCGCGCCTTTCGCGTCCCAGGAGTCTATCAGGCCATCGGAGTCGCGTACTTTGCCGCGATCGCGATTGCGGCGTGGACTCTGAGCGCGGGGGCGATCAGAGCCGGTGTGCAGGACCGGCGATTGCTCGGCTTGGCGGGGACACTTTTTGTAACACCATTTGCGCTCGTTGCGCTTCTCTGGGTCGGCCTGGGCGGGCCCTGGCAGGCAAACGCGGCAGAGAACCAAATGCGGTATCTTGTCCTCATTGTTATGGCTGCCGCGATCGCGAGTGGATTCGTGGTGCTCAGGGAAGCACTCAGCGAAGCCGGTGAACGCTTCTATGCGACGCTCGGCTTCGCGGCGATCATGCTCAGTGGCCCGTTGTATCTCATCTGGAATATCTTCGCGTTCGCAGCATTCTTCGGGAAAGAACATGCTGGAGAGATGCCTGCGGCGATCGTCTCGCTGCGCGACATGCTGGATGTTCTACTTTTTGTTGCGGGCTTTCTGACCTACCTCGCGACGGTGGCGTTTGCGGCTTCCCTCGGTCGAGTCCAATGGCTGGGGCGCAGGGCAACTCGCGCATTCATCATCGTGAGCTTTGTCGCGTTGCTTTTCCTCGTGATCAGAGGTCTAAAGTATCCGGACCCGAGAGCGCTCTCTACGCCATGGTACACCAGTCCCGGTTTTGTTGTCGGAATCCCTGCTGTCCCATTCATCATGCCTTTCCTGTTTGGTGTCGTCTTGCTCCGGCGCGCGGGTGAAGAGCAATCTCAAGAAGGGCTCGCTCTCGCCAGCGGTAGCTGATCTTATTCTCGTTGGGCGTCAAACATGTGCCGCTTGGAACCTATTACCAATCAGGAAAACGAAAATGGAACCCACGTCGAGTGCAATCGGGCTCATAGTGATCGTGGTACTCTACATCACTATTGGGGTCATGTCGGCCGCTGGATCAGTGTACATAGCTAAGTCAATTTTTAGCGCAAAGGTGGAGCAGATATTTTTCGGATTGTTTCTTATCCCAATCGCCGGCTTTTATTTGGCCTTCACGGCTTACTTTGGAGATAAGGATGCGTGGCAGTTAGAAGCGACGGCAGCGGCAGTGTTTGCTGTTTTCGGCCTAGTGGGAGTCCGAGTTCCATTTGCTCTCATAGTCGGATACCTTCTACATGGCCTATGGGACGCAGTCCACGAGTTCAACGCTCATGCCGGCGGCTCTCTATTGGGCCCTCGGCAGACCACATCCGTGCCACTAGCCTACGGCTTCTTTTGCGCCACATATGACTTTCTCATGGCGGCATATTTCTACACTCGCCGCAATCACTGGCGCGCAGCCTGGAGCGCGATAGCGGCAGTGACGCCGTCGCGCAAAAATCGAGAGTAGGACCGAAATGCGCTGGCCGGGTGCGATGACCAGCTTGAATTTATGAAACACATTGTCGATGTAGCCCCGCCTGAGGTGGGGCTCGCTTCCGCCAGTCGCCTGCCTAACAAAATGCCATGAGCGCCGCATTACTTAAAGGACTGGTCGCGTTGGCGCCGGCGTGCATGCTGTTTTCTGGTTCGGTAGTCTTATTCTTTAAAGGAAAGACGGTGTGCTCTCTTCTACAACTACTCGGCGCAGGATGTCTGGTGCTAGTCGTGCTTGCTCATGTCTGCGAAGCATTTTATCTGTTTCCTTGGATGCATTGGGGGCTCGAGCAGGGCGTTGGTCATTATCTCGATTTCTGGAGTGCTGTTGTTGGTCTCACCTTGTTTCCCGTAGGATATTTCTGTCACGCGCTTACAAAGCGACAGGCCTAATAATTCACTCGACCGAATGGGTATCCACTGGCGCGGTCACCCGATTGCCATGCTTAAATTAAGTGTTCAGTCGTAATTCCAGCCGAACAAGTGACACAATCGCAATCAGGCAAGAAAATGCAGCCCATATGTGAAGTAGACTGTGAAAGGGGGTCAAATCCTTAGTTCGGCTACATGGGCACACCCGTGCAAATTGGCTATCTTGCAGACCACCAGGAGTTCATTCCGACCCTTGCACAGTGGCATCACCGCGAGTGGGCGTATCTGCGGCCGGGCGATTCACTCGAGGCACGCACCGCTAGACTTCGAGGATCTTGTGGCCACCGAGAAATACCGACAGTCATCGTCTCATTCACCGGTGGCACACTGCTCGGCTCGGCTATGCTGCTCGCACATGATATGGATACGCGCATGGAATTGTCGCCATGGCTGGCCGGCGTTTTCGTCGCTCCCGACCATCGGCGGCACGGCATCGGGGCTGCGCTGGTCCGGCGGGCCGTTGACGATGCGACAGCGCTTGGCGTGCAGCGGCTCTACCTCTACACTCCGGGCACGGAGCTATTTTACTCGTGCCTCGGGTGGTCGCTTGTCGAACGAACGCGCTACCGAGGGACGGATGTCGTAGTGATGTCTTATGACTGTGCGGCCTAACAAAGGCCCTGCAACCATTGCCGGAACGCGTAAATAATTAATTTGCGCCCAGAAAATTGATTGTCCCTCGCTTGGCAAATGCCTATTCTGGCCTCCTTGTCGCTTGCTGAACGCCGATGAATTTTCCACATTTCCCTCCCCGCCTGCTCCGCCCAAACGCGGGCCGTGAATCAACTGCCTCGCCGCGACCCGCAGCAGGTAAGGATCAAACCATGCATTCCCTTTGCCCGGAACATTCCCCCGGAAACAGCCGAAATAGGCGAAACAACCTTTCGTCGAATCATAGTTAGGCGAAAGCGCAGTCCATTTGCCGATGCTGGATGCTAATTGATCGTGGAGCTGTTCAATCACATTTCCGTTGCAGTATCTATTATTCTCGCGATCAGCGTTGCGCACCTGCTTAGTGGCCTGCGTGATGTAATTGCACCTCAGCGAAGAGATTGGCTGGTTACGTGCTGGTATGCGTATCTCGGTTACCTGCATCTGCTCGTGTGGTGGTCTCTTTTCGCAGCCCATAATCTTGCGAACTGGAACTTAGGTACCTTTGCCATCACAATGGCGGTGCCCGGGTCTCTTTATCTGGCTTTGTACACCTTGCTGTCCGACGCTCCAGCAGCTATCCGGTCCTG
>QHZR01000271.1 GCA_003224755.1 Acidobacteriota bacterium | reverse complement strand
CGGGCAATATCGACCGGCAGATTTGCGAGCGAGTTGCTCCTTCGATGACGGAGCGACGGAAAGAACTGGACATCGAGCCGGCATTCGTTCCACCAGTTTGGGAAGATGCTGTCGCAGCGTGTCTCGCAAAAGATCCGTCGCGGCGTCCGCAATCGGCAGTTGACGTTGCACAACGGCTCCAGCTTCCGTCAGGACGGGCGACAACGAGGACAGTACCCGGCAAGAGTCGAAATAAGAAAGCGCTACTTATCGGCGGCGTTGTGGCAGCCGGCGTTCTCGCGCTGGCTGGCGTGTATTTCGGAGTGTCTAATCAGCATCCTAAGACTGTGTCACATGCGCCGACAATTCCGGAAAAATCGATTGCCGTCTTACCGTTCGAAAACCGCACCGAAGAAAAAGCCAATGCCTACTTTGCCGACGGTGTCCAGGACGAAATCCTTACCGATCTCGCCAAGATCGCTGATCTGAAGGTAATTAGCCGCACAAGCGTGATGCAGTACAGGAATACGGCAGTACGCAACCTTCGCGAGATCGCCCAGCAACTTGGTGTCTCGCATATATTGGAAGGGAGCGTGCAACGTGTCGCGAATCATGTGCGAGTGAATGCGCAGTTGATCGATGCCCGCAACGACGCGCACCTCTGGGGGCAGACCTATGACCGCGACCTCGCGGACGTTTTTGCGATCCAGAGCGAGATTGCCAAGATGATCGCTGATCAGCTTCAAGCGAAACTCTCCGCCGCCGAAAGAGTTGCCATCGAAAAGCCGCCGACGACGGATCTTGCTGCCTACGACCTCTATCTCCGAGCAAAGGTGCTTTTCGCCGGCACCTCGGATCCAATTTACTCGAAGGAGAAGCTATCCCAAGCCGCGCGCCTGCTCGACGAAGCTGTCGCCCGCGATCTGGACTTCCTGCTCGCCTGGTGCCTCCTCGCCAAGGTGCATTGCGAAATCTACTTTCAGGGCCACGACCACAGCCCGGCCCGTCTCGAACTGGCTAATGCGGCTGTGCAAATCGCGTTGCGTCTCCAGCCGGATGCGGGCGAAGCCCACCTTGCGCTGGCCAACTACTACTATCACGGCTTCCGCGACTACGGACGCGCCCGCACTGAGCTAGCTATCGCCCGGGGCACGCTGCCCAACAACGCCGAAGTATTCGAATACACCGGCTACATCGACCGCCGCGAGGGTCATTGGGAGGAGGCCACGCGCAACCTAGAGCGTGCCGTTGAACTGGATCCGCGCAACTTTTTCACTCTTCAGCAACTGGCACCGACCTATCATTACCTGCGTCGCTACGCAGACGAGGCTCGAACCCTGGACCGCGCGCTGACAATCGTGCCGGGCGATCCACTCACCCGCATTCTTCGGGCCGAGGTTGCACTCGATTGGCGAGCCGACATCAAGCCCTTTCAAACCGTGCTGGCCACACTGATCGCCGAAGATCCGAGCGTTGCGCCAGGCGTAGACCACCCCAACTATGCCCTCTGCGAACGGACCGCCGCAGCTGCTGCTCGCCTCCTGACGAACTATCCGCGCGACGGCGTGGTGACTGACTATGGCGTCAACTTTCCCCACGCCTACTGGGAGGGCGTCGTCGCGCTTTGGCAGGGTGACCCAGCCAAAGCGCAAGCTGCCTTTACAACTGCGCGCAGCGAGGTGGAAAAGACCGTTGAGAAACAGCCCGACTTCGCCGGCGCTCTGAGCCTTCTGGGTATGATCGACGCCTGCCTCGGGCGCAAGGACAAAGCACTTCGCGAGGGCCGTAGGGCGTGCGAATTACTGCCCATTTCCAAGGATGCGCTCGACGGCGTGAGCCTTGCCGCTAACCTGGCGAAAATCTGCGCCTGGATCGGCGAGAAAGACCTCGCCATCGAACAGATCGCCGCCGCGGAGCGCGTCCCGAACGATCTCAGTTACGGTTTGCTCAAGCTTGATCCGATTTGGGATCCGCTCCGCGGCGATCCCCGCTTCGAGAAAATCGTCGCCTCACTCGCACCGAAAGCCACTTTCTAGAAAAACAAAAGCCCCAGTATCCCTAAAGATTCAAAGGCAGCAAGATCGCTCGAACGAAAGGCGACCGCTAAGGGTGCCGCATCAATGTTTCGGGCAAATAGTCAGGAAAGTACTATCCGAATTTATCGCGGCGGACTTCTAGGTCGTTCTGACCACAGGATTTTTTGACGTCTTCTCCGACCAAGTTGGCGCATTGTTGGAAAAATCGTACGCTTTCACTTTCGCGGAGGTGGTTGTCGATTCTTCAGCAATGCACCTGTACTGTGTTTTGTTCAACGCCAATCCTAAATACCAGATTATTGAACGAATCCACCAAGAACTACCAATCCCATAAAGCTTCGTGAGTCGCGTCACAACCGGCCACACCTTCGTTCTGATTGTTGCCGGCCACAAAACGTAGCGCCCGCGCAACCACCGCAAAGTGCCGACGCGCTTTACCTATTTCCTGGTCCGCGGTAAACCACATTCCCGGCCGCGAGCGTATCGAAATCTTCGTCAGTTGGAACCGACATGGTTCACGTCGTGAGCCTACCTCCCCTACGGTTCAGGCAAATCCATGCTGTGCATGATTGTGATAAACTGCGCGAATTTCCTCGGCCAGATGGTTATCCTCCCTAGTCATGAGGTACGGCCCATAGTGGAATCTGTTCGCCAGGGCCGGTCAGTGCGAATGTGTTCGTCAGTCGGGCTTCGGAGGCCTTTCTTTTTCTATCATTCTCTTTCTCTGGCGTATCCGGGCGACATCGCTTTCCATCGGTCTCTCTCTCTGGCGTATCCGGGCGACATCGCTCTCTACCGGTATCGGTCTCTGGCGTATCCGGGGCTGCCAGCGTATCCGGTCGACATCGGTTCGTCGGCGCTTTCCTCCTTCGCCGCCAGTTTTCACCGCCTGCTTTTTGACCGACAGGCGTCTCGGCTTGCCTTCACTCTTTTTCATCATTGTATCCTTCGTTGATTTATTTCCGTTGTTTGCTCAACGCTATCACGTCAGGTAGAGGTCAAGCACGCCGCCGCGGCATCCGCTTCCCACGACGCCTCGGACGCTGTCGGATCCATTCTTACCGGAATTGCCAAGGCTAGGAAGGAATTCCCCTCGCGGTACATAAGGCGAGCCTGGACAAGGTCGTCCAAGAACTCTTCGATCTCTTTCGCGTCCAGCTCTTCGTCGTTTTCCACCGCAAACTGCGTGCTCAAATGATCGGCTGTCGCCCCAGCGTCACATGCAAGGTATATCTTCCCCTCGATACCATCGAACCTATAGTCGGCTGCTTCCAGACCTGCACGCCGGTCCTCAACACTAAGGAAACCTGGGCCGCGGCGGTAACACAGATAGCCAGGACCATCTTTGCTAAATTGCCGCCACCGGTCCACGGCGTCCCTCAAGCTATTGACATACGTCTCAGGATCACGTCCGTCCAGGTAAGAGTGCTGGAAATCGTAGGCCAGATTACTAAGAGCGTCTGACGAAACCGAGTAGAGGAATCTATATTGAGGCAGGGGCCCCGTTAGCTCAATGCCGAACTCGGCAGGCCGGTCGAAGTATGGACTAAAGCGCTCCATTTGAACAGGCATGACGTTCGGCGGAGTGAAATGGACGAGGGACGGGATTAGTTCTGCCATCCGTTCATACTCCTGAGGCGGCTCGCCTGGGAAGCCATAAAGGATGTTCCACGCGGGGGTGATACCAATCTCCGAACACCACTTTAAAAGGCGTATATTTTGCAGGGCAGTTATACCCTTCCGCATCAACCGCAGGATCGGCGTGCTCAAGCTTTCGATTCCCGGTTGAATAGAATGAACGCCGCTGGAGTAAAAAGTCCGGAGTTGGTCTTTTTTGAGGTTTGCCTTCGTTTCGTAAAAGATCTCCAGATCGCAACGAGCCGCACTCAACTGCGGCAGAAGCTCCCGAATGTGTCCGAGGTCAATAATGTCGTCCACAGCAACGAAGTCGAGGATTTTGTACTGCGCCGCGAAGCCTAAGATCTCCTCGACAACGCGTGCCGGGGGTTTTCTTCGAAATGGCATTAAAGAGCCATTTAGCCCGCAAAACGTGCAATGGGACTTGGCACCCCACCAACACCCCCTTGAACTCTCAAACAGGATAGCCACTTCGGGCCACAGCTCTGCTCGCAAGGGGCTCCGGCCAAGACGCTCAAAAAATTCGTCGTAGGTGGGAGTAGGAACCTCGTCCATAGGAACTTGCGGTTTGTTCGCTTGCGGTACGACGACTGACCTCCCGTCGACGCGGTAACACAGCCCAAGCTGAGGACGCACAGCTCGACCAGCCAGCATGTCTAAGACGATTTCAGGAAAGACCCGCTCGCCCTCACCTCGGACCACGGCATCAATCCACGGAAAACACTCGTGCAGCGCCGCTCCCATTGGGCCATCGCAGTTACCACCACCGAAGACGATCTTAAGCGAGGGATCCCTAGCCTTCAGTATCTTGGCCAGCACTAAGGACGCAACATTTTGCTGAAAGACTGTAGAAAAACCTACGATGCGTGGTTTGCCAGCGAGCAGTTCGTCTGCAGCCGCAGTCAGGAACTCAGGGACGAACCTTTGCATCTTGACGGCGGTGGCCACCGCCTCCTCAGAAATTTGTGAGCGTGCGTAATCCAGATATTCATCATCCGCTGGCGAAGGCTCGGTATATGGCGGGACTTTGAAGATCCAGTCACCGAGGTTGACCACAAAGTCTTGACAAGCGACGTGTCGGTAATCTGCTACCGAGATCCGCTGGCCTACGTCCGCCTCTGCTGTCCGGCTGTACAGATGCTCCATAAACGCGAGCTCAAAAGAATGCGAACGCGTCGCGATGCCTACGCGAGTAAGGCACTGCTCTAGAATCCCGAGCTGGATCGGAGGATGTCGCAGATCCTTGAAAGGCATCGAAACCAAGCTAACTAGCACGTGTCTGGTGCCCACTAGGGCTTCACTACTAGTGTCGGTCGGCGTCATCTCTGTCGATCAGTACGCGTGCCGATTCATCGGCGTCTGACGGGGTAGCAACAATTTGTCGTTAGTCTGCCCATTTGTGACCCGATGATGGCAAGCCCCACACGAGAAAGTCAAGTACGCAATACCTGGACGGCTGAATTCGGGATCGCACCACCTTTGATCAACTCGAACGCGAGACAAAGCGGTATCTCGAACTACTTATCCGTGGCAAGCAATCAAGTTCTAAGAAGGATTTACTCTCCCCTCACCCAACTCTGAAGCGAACATCTCGAATGGTTTTTCCGCCGAAGCGTCGTTTTAGTTTGCGCAAGATTTCCGTCTTCGCGATTCGCTCTAATTCGTAGTGCAACGATGGCTGGAGGACGCGGACGTAGAGGATGCCGTCACGGAGCGCAACCGGTGCGGAATGGGCGGCGATGAATTCACCAACGATTTTTGACCAGGCGTCGATTACTTCCGTTTCGCGCAAGCGCTCGCGAAGCCCCAACCGCTGCATCAGTTCCGGCAACAAGTCGGCTGACGTTTGCCACCGATCTTTTCGCATTTTTCTCTCAGGAATCCCGCGCCATTCGGCGATCACAGCTGCGCGGAGGGAGGGATTCATTGAAATTATTTAGCCACAGACGCCGTGCTGAGCAACGCCGAAGCATGGAAGCGGATGGAACACAGATTCTAAGAAAGTAAATAGCGCAACCTTCGGCCGAAGTTTCTGCGGCTGACACAGCCGCCACTACAACTTTCCGACATTGACTAATACTTTCGGCGCATGTGGCTGGGCAAAATGTTTAGCTCGGTGCGGTACTTGGCCACGGTGCGCCGCGCGATCGGAATGCCGCGCTCGCCGAGAATCTCAACGATTTCGTGATCGCTCAACGGCGCGCTGCCATTCTCGTGCTTCACGAGGTCGAGAATAGCTTCTTTCACGCTGATGTTGCTCAGCGATTCACCGGCCGTCGTTTGATAACCGGATGTGAAAAAGTATTTCATCTCGAACACGCCCTGAGGCGTGGCCATGTATTTGCCGGACACGGCGCGGCTCACCGTGGTCTCGTGCACGCCCACGGCATCGGCAACTTCTCGCATGGTCATCGGCTTCAGATGTGAGGGGCCATGTTCAAGGAAATCGCGCTGCCGCGAAACGATCTGCTGCGCGATGTTGAAAATTGTTTGCTGGCGTTGATGGATCGAGCGGATCAGGAATTTTCCGCTCCGAATCTTGTCGCGGATGTAATCTTTCACTTCGCTGCTCTGAGTATTGCCGGACGCGATGATGTCCTTGTACAAATTGCTGATCCGCAGATGCGGAATCT
>QHZR01000270.1 GCA_003224755.1 Acidobacteriota bacterium | reverse complement strand
TGGCGCAACGTGTGTACCACGTCCACCAGATCGCGCTGCGCTTCCATCACCGCGTCGATGGACTTGTATGCCATCGGCGTCTCGTCGATGACGTCCGCATCCTTACGACACTCGACGCCCGCTGTTGCCTTGGCATGGTCATCCAGCGTGAAGCGGCGCTTCGCTTCCGTACGCGACATGGCGCGCCCGGCTCCATGGCTGCAACTCATGAAGCTTTCTGGATTGCCCTTGCCGCGCACGATGTACGAACGCGCGCCCATGCTGCCGGGGATGATTCCCATGTCGCCTTCACGCGCACGAACAGCACCCTTACGCGTGATGAGCACGTTCTCGCCGTAGTGGTGCTCCCAGGTCACGTAGTTGTGATGGCAGCTCACGACTTCTACATTGGCTTCGAACGCCGGCACTTCTCCCGAGCCCTGCACCGCCGCGATCAGGTTACGCATCATCAGCTCGCGGTTTGCCAGCGCGTAGTCCTGCGCCCAATGCACCGCGCGAACGTAGTCCTCGAAATGCTCCGTTCCCTGCGGCAGGTATGCGAGATCCTTATCCGGCAAGTTGATCATCCACTGGCGCATGTCGTTCTTCGCCAGTTCGATGAAAAACGTGCCGAAGCGGTTCCCTACCCCGCGCGATCCTGAGTGCAACAGGAACCAGACGTTCTCGTTCTCATCGAGGCAAACCTCGATGAAGTGGTTCCCGGTGCCGAGCGTTCCCAAGTGATTGACACGCTGCACATGGTTCAGCTTCGGATACTTGTCAATGATCGCCTTGTAAGCGGGATCCATCTTCGCCCACACCTCCGCGTGATGCGCCGGAGCATCGGACCACGCACCGCGATCGTTCTTTCCGCCGTTGTCAGTACGTCCGTGCGGCACGGCCTTCTCTATCGCCGTGCGTATGCCGTGCAGATTGTCCGGGAAATGGTTGGCGTGCAGAGAACTCTGCACCGCCATCATGCCGCAGCCAATGTCCACGCCGACCGCTGCCGGGATGATCGCGCCGCGCGTGGGAATCACGCTGCCCACGGTTGCGCCGATGCCCCAATGCACATCCGGCATTGCCGCCACCCACTTGTAGATGAACGGCAACTGCGCGACATTCAAAAGCTGCTGGCGTGCGGCATCTTCCAGAGGGACACCCTTGGTCCAGGCCTTAATTAGCGCGCCGTTGTCCGGCTTCAGCACGTTGTAAGTTGTGTTTGTCATCGTCTCTTACCTTTCTAAAATCACATTTGGTGGCTCGGCACGGAATTGAACCGTATCCACTGGCTTTTCAGACCAGCACTCTGCCGTCGAGTTCCCGAGCCAAACTTGGTGGACGGTGCGAGACTTGAACTCGCATTGCACGGGTGCAGGCCGTGGTAATCCCCTTATACGAACCGCCCATTTTGGGGCGAGATGAGAGAATCGAACTCTCGTGACTGGAGCCACAATCCAGTGCCTAAGCCATTCGGCCAATCCCGCCATCGACAATCTGGAGCTGGTCGAGTGAATCGAACACTCGTTGGAGAGGTACAAGCTCTCTGCACTGCCACTGTGCTAGACCAGCAAACTTTGGAGCTGGCACGCAGCCTCGAACTGCGGTCTGGCGCTTACCGTGCGTCTGCTCTTCCCGTTGAGCTATACCAGCGGAGCTGGCGCGGCGATTCGAACGCCGATCACGGACTTACGAGGCCCGCGCTCTTCCTACTGAGCTACACCAGCACAAAACTTCGTCGCGAAAATCTGGAGGCGGTGGGGAGAATTGCACTCCCGATGATCTGCTTTGCAGGCAGATGCCTTGCTGTCTTGGCTACACCGCCTCAAACATACTTACTAACTTGGAGCGGAAGGCGGGACTCGAACCCGCGGTCTCGACGTTGGCAACGTCGCGTCTTAGCCACTAGACGACTTCCGCAAAAATCATGGAGCGAGCAGCGAGAGTTGAACTCGCGTCATCGGGTTGGAGGCCCGAGGCACCAGCCGCTATACCATGCTCGCTCTTGGCGGGAGATGAAGGACTCGAACCCTCGTACCTGGATTTGGAGACCAGTGTCCTAGCCGCCGGACGAATCTCCCGCAAAATTTATGGCGGAGCTAACGGGAGTTGAACCCGTCCCGGCTGATAGACAGTCAGCCATCCTGCCGATAGACCATAGCTCCGGCTCCCTCCCGTGGACTCGAACCACGATTTCCGCGTTCAGAGCGCAGCGTCCTACCATTGGACGAAGAGGGAATTTCGAAATTGTCAAAGAACTGGTTGCCGGGGAGCGATTCGAACGCCCGTACCCGGATTCAAAGTCCAGGGTCCTGCCACTAGACGACCCGGCATCAAGCTTTCAGCGGTATCGCTTTCATGCACCGCACGCACAAGACCGCCGATTCATTGACATTGCGGCCGAGCCTTGTGCGATCAATACGTGCACGATCCACCAACTCGCGGTGATCTCCGCCGCGATCGCAGTAGAGCTCCGATGCAAGCTCAATTTCAAAACCGTCGAGTTCAATCGTTTGTGCGCTCATAAACTTGGTAGCAGCGAGGAGAATCGAACTCCCATCTCAGCCTTGAAGGGGCCGCATCCTGGCCGTTAGACGACGCTGCCTCCTATCTGCGCATTGCCGAAAATGCGCCATAAAAACCAAAAGCCCCCGATTTGTATCGGAGGCTCAGAAAATTGCGCGTTGCTGTTGCCCCCGTTACATGAACGTACCTTCCCCCGCTCCTTGCCACGCAAAGGTGGCCGGTGTCGCGAAGCAATCGGTATGGGGTTTGCGCATCATTGCTTGTAGCTCATCTTCACTGTTACATCATTCCTGTAATTCGTCAATACCCAAAAGTGGTGGGCTAACTTCCAGATAGCTACCGCTCGGGAATTAAGTGATAAAACCCTACGACGTTTTCTTCAATCCGAAGCTGTGACCGAAGGCATGGACAATGATTTTGGATACGTTACCCTTCTCGTCCTTTTGGAAAGTGAAAGTCACGTCGTTCGACAGAATAAAGAACTCCGTGCTCGACTCGGGATAAAGTTCCTGCGGCTCACGACCAAGCTGAGGCGCTTGAAGGTGCAGCGTGTTGTTCTCTATTGAAACAGTTATCTTGCCTGCATCCGGATCTTCGTATATTCCGGCGTACGTGCTGAGTATGGCAGGGTCGATTTTCGCCACGGCGTGTTCGACAGGCTGGAAATCGGGCCATGAGTATTCCTTGGCAACGGCTCGAAGCAGTTCCTGGATGAGAAATTCACCGCTATCTGAGTTCGTCATCACCACCAAACCAGGACCGTCGGTGTAAGCCTGTAAGTCGCAGGCGTAGCCTACGTTCTGTCCGCCGTGCGCGAATCTCGCCTTTCGACCTTGAGGTAGCGAGAAGCCGAGCCCCCAATCATCTTTCTCGCGGGTGAACATCTTGCGAACCATCTGCTGCGAAACAATCTTGGTTGATCTGCCTGCATATTCGTTCTGGATCTCAATGGCGAAGTGCGCAAGATCCGACGGAGTAGTCCAAAGCCCAGCAGGCGCCATCTCGGGATAGGTATGCCAGCCACCCTTTACAGGTTCACCCTTGTCGTCATAAGGCGTAGCGGTCAAAGACCAAAGTTTTCTTGGCAATGGTTGTTCGTACGTGCTGTGCATCATCTGTGCGGGTCGCAAGACAAGCTCATTCATGATTGGCGGGAAAGGTTCGCCCGTGACATCGCTCATGAGCGTCTGCAAAACTACGTAGCCGCCGCCCGAATATCTCCAGATCGTGCCGGGGACGACATCAACGCGAATTGGGTCAGTGTTTGCCGGCTTCTCCCCATTCAAGATTTGCACGATAGTTGGGATAGAGTCGCCGGATGCGTAACCAGGGAAGCCGTGACCGCTATTCCGGCGCTGTGGCTCAGAATTCGACGAAGCGTGACCTTTTCGTTTGCGGTGAACTGGTTATCCGGAACTTTCCATGTGTGCAATTTGTCGTTCACATCTTCGTCCAGACTTAACTTGCCCTCCTGCACAAGATGCAGTGCCGCCAGCGCGCTCACCGGCTTGCTAATGGATGCGGCTTGAAACAGGGTTTCCGAAGTCGCGGTTTTTTTTGGTGGCAACGTCAGCCAGCCCGTATGCCCAACTCCATATGACCTTTCCGTGGTCGAAAAAGGCGACGCTTACGCCCGGAACTTTGTAGAACTGCATGCGCTCGCGAAGTGTCGCGAAGATACTCCAATTTCGTTCAAGAAAAACAGCGCCAATGTGGAACAGGCGCTTGGCGGTAAAGACACCGCTTGTGAGAGCGTTGTTGTAATGATTTCGCCCTCACGGCATTAGACGCCTCAATCTCGTCGCACCTTGCCAACAAAATTGGTTTCAAGCAATCTCCCTGCAATCTCTCACTGAATCTTGAGCATGAGCGTCGCTGAATGCTTTAAAGATGATCCTGACATTCCGGTTACCGTGATTGTGTAGCTCCCCGGCGGAGTGCCAGTATTTGCGCCACCGCTGCTGCCACCGCCACAGGCCGGTTGGCAAATCAGCACCACGCAAGTCATGCAGCGCAGCAAAGCGGTTGAGAGTTTCTGGTACCTTGTCTGGGATCGAAGGCCAATCGTAAACGCGAGCCCCATCATGGGCAGCAATATTGCGTAGAGCAATCTGATATTACTCGTTGTGGCCGCAGCCGCGCTGATAGGAGCAGTGGTTGTAACGGTGAGCGTTGCCGTTGCGCCAGGATTGATTGAGCCAGGGCTGATTGTGCATCGTGGCATTTGAGCGGTTGAAGGCGAGACGGAACATGCAACCGAGACTGCGCCAGTGAACCCATTCACCCCAGCTATGCCAACGTTTGATGTTGCCGACTGGCCTGGGCTGATACTAGCAGGCATCAGCGCCGATGCATTAAGGGAGAAGTCTGGCATCAAGCTGAATGTGGCGGTTACTGCCGTTGCCGCATTGATGGTTGCTACACATGATGCCGTTCCTGAACAAGCTCCGCCCCAGCCCGCGAAAACGGATCCTGCGGACGCCGCCGCGGCGAGCGTCACCGCAACCCCGGTGACAAAGCTTGCCGAGCAAGTATTTCCGCAATTAATCCCGGCCGGAGTGCTGGTGACCGTGCCGGTGCCGGTTCCCGCCAAGCTGACCGACAGAGGAAAAACGGGAAAGGTGGCAATATTTAGGAAGGCACTTACGGTGTCAGAGGATGAGTTCGTTACCACCACATCCGGCCGGC
>QHZR01000269.1 GCA_003224755.1 Acidobacteriota bacterium | reverse complement strand
GCCGCCCCGCTGAAGAAATCCTTGAATCTCCGCCCAGTCATCTTCGGGGAAGGCAGATCCGTAAGGAAGGACTAGAAGCGCGGAGCTTAATTGAGCTTTCAGGTCGGCGGCGGACACGAATTGCGCATTGGGTAAGACCCCTCGCAGCAGGGAATCGGGAATGGGCGCAGAATCAGCGGTTGGGAAGCCGGGTTCGTGGAACACGACGATTTTCGAATCTGCGCAAGCAAATCCGGAGAGAGCCAATACCGCAAGCAGAGAACAGTACCAACGCCGAAATTTCATTATCGCTCCTCTTGCCTCATTCAACTGCAGACTTAGCAGCACATTGTTTTCTTGATTGTCATCTCGAACCCGGCCGCCGAAGGAGGGCAGCAGAGAGATCCTACGTCACTCTGCAGAGCTGGTGCAGCATGCTAAGTCGTGCACAATGCAGTAAGCATCCCATTCGCGTTCGCGATGCCCCACACTCACCGTAAGGTCCCTGTCCCGGCCGCTTTCAGCGGCCGAGTTCGGGATGACAACTCGTAGAAGTGGGCGTGTGCTTGGTCACAATCGCGCGCACAATACAGCGCCACCAGCTATACCCGAATCTGCGCCGTAGCGGGCAGAGACTAGCGGCACTTCATGCGCATGCGGATTCACAGTGAGCTGGGGAATGCGCTCGCGCAACCGATCGAAGAATGGTGAATACAATGCCGCTGCGCCGCCGCCGATCACGATAACGTCCGGGTCGAGCAGATCGATCATGTTGCTCAGCCACAAGGCCAGCATTTCAATCGTGTGCTGGAGCAGGTCTGTTGCAAACTTGTCCCCAGCGGCGTAGGCCTTTGCAATGATCTCGCCTGTGATCGCCAGATAGTCTCCCCCTGCAAGGTCAAGAATAAGAGACTTCACTCCAGGCATGGCCAGCCACTCACGGGCGCGCCTCGCTATGGCCGTTCCTGAAGCCAGAATCTCAATGCAACCCCGTTTGCCGCAGCGACAGACATGGCCGCGATAATCGATGCTGACGTGTCCACCCTCGCCAGCAGAGCCCGTGCGCCCATGGAAGATGTCTCCATCCAGGACGATGCCCGTTCCAATACCCGTGCCAATGGTCGCGTAGAAGACATTCTTGTAGCCGCGCGCAGCGCCCCAGCGTGTTTCCGCCAGTGCCGCTGCGTTCGCATCGTTATCAACTTTGACCGGGACCGAATATTGTTTCCGCACTTCTTCAGCGAGCGGAAAATTGCGCCAGCAGGGAACGTTGGGAGGATTGAGAATTACACCCGTTTTCGGATCAAGCGGGCCGGGGGCGCAAATGCCAATTCCAGCGATTCCGGACGCACCACCCGCAAGAGCTTGTGTGATCGCGGAAAAGACAGCCTGCAGACCCCGTTCTGCGGAGTCATTTGAAACCATCGTGACGCGTTGCTGGGATAGAATTTCTCCAGCAGCGTTCACGAGTCCGGCGGCAACTTTGGTGCCGCCGACATCTACGCCGAGTAAGAGATCTTGCGACACGCTTATGCGCGCGCCCCTGCACCGTAGCGTTCGCTGTTGGGTTTCGATCCGCTAACTGCGTAAAACAAAATGTAGAGGTAACAGAACGCCGCGATGATTAGAGCGTAGTGAATACCTTGGCCCCAACTAGTTTCGCCTTGGGTCATCGACGGGTAGTAGGTACGATTCATCATGACTGCGATTCTCCCGACGGCAAGCGGAATGATTGCCCCGCCAACAATGGCCATGTTGAGAATTCCGGAGCCGTCTCCCGTCAGTGGGCCGAGTTCGGCGATTCCGCTAGTGAAGATGCAGGGAAACATGATCGAGTTAAACAGGCCGATCGACAATACTGACCACATAGCGACATGTCCGCTGGTCAGGACTGAGATGGTAACAAGGAGAGCAGCCATTGCGGAGCAAAAGGCGAGGACCCTTGATGTCTTCACTTTCTGAAGTACGCCCGAACCGATAAACCGTCCCACCATGGCACCGAGCCAGTATAGAGAAATGTATCGAGCCGCAACCGCTAACGCCGCATGATAGCGTGCGGCAGGATCGGCAATCTCGGATGAGAAGTGACCGATGTTTGGAAGTGCCAGATAATTTGCGATGTCACTTCCAATTGCAACCTCGGCACCCACATAGACGAAAATGCCAATGGCACCATAAGGAAGGTTTGGATGCTTCCAGATGGAATCGTTGACCTTCTCCCCAAGGCGGTGCTCGGCGGCTTCCATTTTCGGCAGTTTGAAGACGGCAAACAGAATCGCAAGCAAGACCAGAAGAACAGCAAAGAAATAAACGTACAGTTTGATAACCGCATCCTGAGAAGCAGTTTGAGCGGCAGCGCTTACGGACTCGCCGAGAATCAGGCGCGCACCAACGAAGGGGAACACAGCTGTGCCGAGAGAATTGAAGGCCTGCGTCAGATTGAGCCGACTGGATGCAGTTTCCGGCTTGCCCAGCACGGCTACGTACGGATTGGCAGCGACCTGCAGAACCGTGATGCCGGCTGCGAGGATTACCAGTGCGGTCAGGAAAAATGGAAAGGACGGAATCCTGGCGGCTGGATAAAACAATAGACAAGCCGCAACCATAGTACTCAAACCCACGATGATGGCCCGTTTGTACCCAATCCAGTCGATGATTTTGGCGGACGGAATTGAAAAGACAAAATAGGCGGAAAAAAATGCTGTTTGAATCAGCATGCTCGCATCGATCGCCAGATGGAATACATTTTGTGCGAATGGAATCAGCACATCATTCAGCGACGTGAGAGAGCCCCAAATAAAAAAAAGCGTCGTAAGCACCGCCAAAGCTGGACCGTAATTGGCAGAGCCCGTATTCGTTTGAACCGTAGCTGAACTCTTTAAGCTGGTCATAGCCATAGGTCGGACGTTGACCTCACAGGTTGAATGAAAAGACTTTCATTTTTATCACGAATCAGGTCAAACATCGTTTTTTTAATGGAGCGGCGTTTCGCCGGCAATTGATCACCCAGTGCACCAGAGAAAAAAAAGCCAGCCATTTGCAGGCTGGCCTTTAAGAGAGAGAGAGAGAGGGCTATTTGCCGGGCAAAGTGATGGTTCCAAACAGACCGTGAGATTCGTCTTGCGGTCCGGCGGTGAACAGAAGGGTGTTGGTCGGACCCGCTGCCTCGCCGTTTCCAAAGTGGAGACCCCACAGTCCGCTAATTTCCAGCGTCGCTCCACTCGGACGCAGCATGTGGCCGAGAGGCGTCCCGGTAGAAGGGTCGAAGGCATTGATGTGGCCATTGCCAAAGTTTCCAACTAGAAGAGCGTTGCTGAACTGGCCGAAGTTCGCCGGCGCAATCGCTAAACCCCAGGGCGAATTGAGCGCGCCGTGGGATGTGAGCCGCTTAATCTTGTTTCCGTCGAGGTCGAAAATATCAATGAAGCCATGTCCGGGACCGGAAACATCATCATGCGCATCCGCATCCTGCAAGGCGAATGTGACATAGAGTTTGCCATTTAGCACGCGCGCTCCGAACGGCGCATAGCCCATCGGCACACTTGTATCGGTGAAGTTCTTTACCCATTTGAAGTTGGAGTCATACATCTCAACCCAACCACTATGAAAGTTGGTGGCATAGATGAACGAGCCGTTGTCATTGGTGCCGATAGCCAGGGCCTTGTAAACGGCGCCTTTATCGGAGTTATTTACAGCGATGATGGCCTTGTGCAGATTCACGTTGGGGTTCCATCCGCTAATGATTCCGTCCTCGGAATCGAAGATGAATACTGCGCTGCCAGATAGATCATGCGCTTTCACGCTGAAGAGTCCTGTGCCGTTGAACACGAGACCGGTTGGAGCGGATGGATTATCTGAGCCCGACGGGATAGTGACCACCAGCGGAACAATGCTGCCGGTACCGGTATAGAGCGTAGAGAGGCCGGTTCCATTGTCAGCGATCCAAACCGGACTGGTGCCGCTGAAGTCGATTCCCCAGGCATTGACTAGGTTCGGGTCTAGGGTGACTGCCAACTTTGGGACATCAGAAACAAGATTCTTTTGTTCGTATTTTTGTGCAGTTGAAATGCCGCAGAGCGCTAGGGTTGTAATCAGGGCAAAAGCCCACCGGCCTACCTGATGGCGCAAAGATACTTGCAGAGACATGGAGTTCTCCTGGGATAAAACAGTCTTCCTGGACGGAAGTTCTGATCGATTCCCAGTGGAGGAGAAGGCAAGCACGGCTGGATTTTTGAGGTCCCGGGACCCTGCCAC
>QHZR01000262.1 GCA_003224755.1 Acidobacteriota bacterium | reverse complement strand
AGCACCCGTTCTCGCCACATGGTGCCCTCCTGTCAAAAACTTTAATTAGCGAAGCGTACATCAGTACACGCCGATCTCGTGGAAGACCATTGAAGGCCATTGACGGGAAATGTTAGGTGGGACAGCAAAGAAGGTCAACCGCAGCACTCGGGTAAAGCGCCAGCACTGGCATCCAATCTAACTGGCATGCTCCGAAAACCGTGACCGATGAGTATTCGAAGGTCAAGGCCGATGTTAATTTCCCCGATGTTAATTTCCCCAAAGAAGTGGCAGAGAAGGTGGGGCTTGGATTCAATTTAGACTCTGAGATGTTCCCCGTTGTTCCCCAATTTTCTGAGCAATCGCTCTGCAAAGCGTTTAAAATAAAGCCACGCGCCCTTAGCTCAGTTGGATAGAGCGTCTGGCTACGAATAAGCCGTTCTGGATAGCCTGTTTTTCAATAACTTACAAGACTTTGGTAACTTGCACAGACGGTTGTGCTTTGTCACGCTGTCTGAAGAATCAATGACTTGCCTAACACATTGTACTGAATATACGGGATAGACGGTTGTGCACATCGGAAGGCGTAAATTTCAAACGAACCAGACGGTATTGAAAGTCCACAATTGTGCAAAAACTTTAGTCCGATTGGTGAGTCTGTGAGAAAGCACATCCAGGATCGGCTTCAGAAACGGCATCAGCACCTTAACCGCCCGAAGAGAGCACCATCAGAACGATTGCAGGAAATCCTTGATGCCATCAAGCAAAGTTCCAAGTGGCATCAGAAATACCCCGACGAATCCAAACCAAAACCCCGCATCCCTGATTTGCAAGGATTTGCAAGAAGAACACGCTAACACCTCCCCATTGAAAACACTTCATTGGAGAAAATAAATGACAAAAAAGCACGGCGATATGAACGTCCGTGGCGAAGTTCGCAAAGCCCCAGCTTCACGAGCCGACAATCTTAAACACGCATGGCAGGCGGATAGACACACGGCGGGCATGAATTGGAGCGAAGCTGAAGCTCAATTTATTCGCAGCCGAAAACTCGGCATCTACGGAGCCAGCAAAGCAGTCAAACCCCGCACCATCGAAGAATACAAATGGGACTTGAAGCAGTTTTTTGATTTCATGCGTGCCCATGATGTCACTCATTACAATCAGTTGTCGGAGAAATCCGTGCTCGATTATGTTGAGCATTTGCAGAGCAACGGTTGGAGTAGGGCAACACAGCGTAAATACTTAATTAGTTTGAAAGCGTTCTTTCGTTGGGTAGAGCATGATCCCACCTGTGCTGATATGAAAATGAAATCCTACCGAAAGGTCTTGCCTCGTATCGGTAAAGAGATCAGGCGAACGTTTATCCCTTCTGTGGAGCAGATGGAAGTATTTCGGCAAGGATTCAACAGAAAGGTCATGTGGGGTTTGCGAGATTACACGGCGCTGTGCTTCATGCTCGATTGTGGGGCACGCATCGGCGAAGTCTGCAACCTTGAGCCTGAAGATTTTAAATGGGACGTTGGGTTAGTAAATCTAGACGGAAAGACGGGTGAGCGGCTGGTACCGTTTGATAAAGAAACGTCAGGGCAGTTGGTCCGTGAGTGGATGCGAACGAGAACACAATACGCCCATCCCGAATGCAGAAAAGTATTTATAAACCGCTTCGGCGGAAACTGCACGCCTGACACCTTTCGGCAGTCTTTTGAAGATAATCTCAGCCGCACAGGGTTGGATAAAATTCTCGGAGAAGACACAATTTCGTGCCACACGGTGCGCCACTACTTCTGCACAATGTATTTGGTGAATGGAGGGACGCTGCACAACTTGCAGAGAATTACAGGGCACAAATCGCTCGAAACTTTGATGATTTACGTGCATCTGGCGCAGCAACTTTCGTCAGTGGCTCAGGAAGCTGCTAGGGTTTCACCTCTAAAAAGTTTGATGAAGCAAGGCCCAATGAAAAAGCGTAAAACAGTGGTTATTTAACGGGGTTGCAATCGAGAACAGGACCGCTTGGATTTCAAGTATCGCAGCCTCGTACAGCTTCAGCCAATTCGTATCGAGCATGGCAGTCCTCCCACTTCTGAAAATGCACGGACGGCCTTGCAAGAAGCCACAATACTAACGCTATTGTTATAGATTTAAGGTTAAGTTTTTGGTTTAATAGCGAACAGCGGCTTGGCTGAAATCTCCCTGCTCGCGAGGATATTTCTTGCACTCGTGTTGATCGAACGCGGCTTTAGCGTTAGCTTAGCGACTGTTCGCGATCGACCATGCGTCCGTTTCCAGTCGGAAACGCCCATCAGCCACTACATCCCATCCTGAAAATCTTTTTGCGCGTACAAAGCTGCGTTTTGCCGCTCTCGTCGCGCTCGCAATGTCGTGGACTTTCGGAGCCGTCACATTCGATTGGCGCGTGAGCTTTTTGGCCTAGATTTATCGCTTTCCGGGCGGCGACTATGACTCTTTCACGACGGCAGACCTCGACTCTCACCTATGATGCCCAGGTCACGAGTTAATCAACAGCCACGAATTGGTCGCGACCATCACAGCTATGGACGTCGCAAGGCGGGAAGGTGCTGGTCTTCGTGTTCACTCCCCCGCAGGGCAGTTCGGCATCTCACGTGATCGGTTGCTAGTCAGTCTCGCGAAAACCGGCTTCAAGGCTGGATAAAGCGTCCGATATATTTGGTATTGTCGCCGCATTACGTCCATTGCCGCTGGGTGTGGCGGTACGCGCGTTGCGACGTGCACCGCGCACTCGCACGCTTCCTCTACTGAACTCCACACTCCACGGCCCACACCGGCCAGTAGCGCAGACCCGTAGGCTGCGCCTTCTTCCGCGTAAACGATTTCGACCTCCTGGCCGTAAATGTCTGCCTGAATTTGCCGCCACAATGTTGAACGAGCCCCGCCACCCCCAAGACGGATACTGCGAACGGGCACTTTCATCTCATCGAATAGTGCAAAGGTATCCTTCAAACTGAATCCGACACCTTCGAGAATCGCGCGCACCACATGGCCTCGAGTGTGGCTTGCGGACAGACCGACGAGTGCCCCACGTGCCCTTGCATCGAGATGCGGCGTCCGCTCACCCATCAGATAGGGAGCCCACAGCAGACCATTAGCCCCGGCCGGTGTAGCTGCTGCCTCGGCGATGAGTTCCTGGTAACTTTTCTGATAATTCGGCGAGCCCGTTAGCAGGTCGCGAAACCAGCGCAGCGACAAGCCCGCCGCTTGTGTCACTCCCATGACGTGCCAGCGATCGGGCACCGCGTGGCAGAAGGTATGCGCACGACCTTGCGGATCCATTGCCGGCGAATCCGTTGCGGCAAACACCACACCGGACGTTCCAATCGTGGCGCTCACGTCTCCAGGACGCACAATTCCGAGCCCAATGGCACCTCCAGCCTGGTCGCCAGCTCCCGCGATGGCAGGTGTTCCCACGCGGAGGCCGGTTGCGCGCGCACCGTCGTCAGAGACACGCGCGCAAATTTCCACCGACTCAAAAACCCGCGGTAAGCAAGATTCTGGCAGGCCAACTCTGGCCATGATGTCTGATGACCAGCGCCGGCGGGCGACGTCCAGCATTAGCGTGCCCGAAGCGTCGGCCATATCAGTCGCGTGTTCTCCGGTTAGGCGGAATCGGATGTAGTCCTTCGGAAGCAAGAAGCTTCGGAAGCCCTGCCAAACGCGTGGCTCGTGATTCCGCACCCAAAGCAGCTTGGTCAGCGTGAAGTTTGTGAGCGCGGGATTACAAGTCAGTTGGATAAGCCGCTCGCGTCCCACAGTCTGGTCCAGCCAGTCGCATTCTTCCTGGGTTCGCTGATCGCACCAGATGATTGCGGGGCGTAGCACCTGATTGTTGTCGCCGAGCAACACCGCGCCATGCATCTGGCCGGCCAGACCTATGCAGGCCACGTTTTCCCCGCCAAGCCGGGCCTTGGTGATGCAATCACGAATAGCACCTGCTGCCGCCCTCCACCAATCATCCGGGTCCTGCTCGGCCCATCCATCATGAGGTGAAGCGAATGGCTGATGCTCTCGCGTAGCTGAAGAAATAATGGCACCATCTTTGCTGACTAAGACGGCGCGGGTTCCACCAGTGCCGACATCCAAGCCGAGCAAGTATGATTTCATCTGGTCTGCTGTTGCACTGCTGCAGTTATGCTAATCCCGAACCTCTGGTTACCATGAGACGAGGACGGCTTGTGGAATATTAAGATCTATGTCCAGAGTCTTTTTGCTCTGGTCAACACCATAATTGGGTTCCCCATCCTGATTCCAATGATCGCCAGCCCAGTAGACCCTTTCCACACGAATCTGCTTCATCGTGGGCCAGTGGAATGCTGGATCTGTGAACGAGACAGTGGCGCGATAGCCGACGAGCAAGAATTCGTGACCAGAGGGGTGGATGATGATCGCCTGACCATTATTCTCGCCCGTAACGGTTACGGGGAAGCCATTTATGGTTTCAGTTGTGGAGAACCTTTGCCCCGGCGAGCGGGACATAAATACCTTAAGGTTTTCAGTTGTGGCGTAATAGGAAATCTGCGGCATTGCCTTAGTGAGTGAGGAATAGGTATCGCGCAGGGCATACGCGCCATTAGCCAAAGTGCCGTCACTCAAGACATAGGGCTGGTTGGATTCTGGATAAGATACGGTCAATGCCCAAGGCGCAAACATCGGGGCGCCGAATTCGCCGACAGCGATGTAGGCGAGCCGTGATGTAATCGGAGTCAAACCACTATTGATTTCTGTGATGGCCGGCAAATTGCGGCCTATGCGATAGCGGAAGAGCGGTTCCCGAAGTTCAGTGACCGTGGCCTCGGACTCTCGTCCGCAACTGTAATCGGGCCGCCACTCCGCACAGAAATAGGAGTTGACGCCAATGAAGGAAATGTGGGGACAGTTCTGGAGATATGCTTGCACATCTTCACCGGGCGCGCCT
>QHZR01000135.1:20364-33497 GCA_003224755.1 Acidobacteriota bacterium | reverse complement strand
CTGAAGGTCGGCATCACGGTCATTGTGGCCAGCATCATTCTCACGGTGCTGGGAGTGCTGATGAGCGGCACCGGCGGCCTGTTCACTAGAACAGTCATTTTGAAGACCTATGTTTTCGACGCGCAGGGCCTTCGCGAGGGTGCGCCAGTGCGGTTGAGCGGCGTGGATGTGGGAAACGTCAAGGCCATCCAAGTGGTCCCTAATCGTCCGCTCTCGCCGGTTGAAATAATCATGAAGGTCAATCGGAAGTATGACTTCAACCTGCGCAAAGACTCCAAAATCATGCTCTCGACTGCTGGCGTGCTCGGGGAAACTTACATCAACATTGACAGTTCAAGCGCGAAAGGCGCTCCGGTAGAAAACGGAGATGTGCTGATTAGCGGTGAGGTGCCCGGTTATGAAGATGTGATGCGCGCCGCCAACAGCAGCCTGGAAAACATGGACGTCCTGTTGAAACGAATGGACCGAATTATTGCATTCGTTGAGAGCGGTCAGGGGTCTGTGGGCAAGTTGATTTACGATCCGGCTCTCTACAACCGCGTAAATGCGACAGTCAGCGAATTCCAGAATCTGGTCAGCCAAATCTCTGAGGGAAAAGGCAGCATTGGCAAATTGATCGCCGACGACGAGCTTTACAACAAGGCGAACGCCTCCATAGACAAGATCAACAAGATGATTGATGACGTGAACGCGGGCAACGGGACTGTTGGCAAGCTGCTGAAAGATTCTTCGTTCTACGACAACGCAAACCGGACTGTAGCCAACGTCAAGCAGCTTACCGATGACATTAACGCCGGCAAAGGGGCGTTGGGAAAGATGGCCCGCGACCAGGAATTTGCTAACAAACTGCAGAATACCTTGAACCGGCTTTCAAATCTGACTGACAAGTTGGACGAAGGCAACGGCAGCGCCGCTATGTTCTTGCGAGATCCTGCGGTCTATAACAACACCAACAAGCTGCTGACGGATACGCAGGAATTGATCAGGGCAATCCGTCAGAATCCCAAGAAGTATCTGACAATCCATTTGAAACTGTTCTGAGGAACAAGTTTCAATGTTTTCATGTTTCAAAGTTTCGGAGTCTCTTGAAACCTTAGAAACATTGAAATCTCAGCCCAGCCTACCTCTTCAACAAATCCACCGGCTCGCGCACATCATGTACCCGGAAATATTTCGCCAGCGCCGGATATTTCTTCTTCACTTCCTCGAACATCGCATAGGCGACATTGCGATAGGAGAAATGGCCAGCCGGCCCAGTGCGCAACTCTGAGATGTACGCCGCTTCAGCGAAATCCATCTTGAACAGCGTGCGCTTGCGGAAGCCGAGTGGGATGGCATATTGCGAGTTCGCGGCAGCCTCCGCTCCTGAGCCAGTCGCAATGGCTTCAATCGCTGACGCTGCGCCGTCCATAGCCTTCTTATAGTCATCGAGTGCACCCGCAGGCCCGAGCTCACCAGGAATTTCGTATCGGTGCTGCGTCGTGAACCCCTGCTCAATCTGGATGCACCGGCGATGCCGGTGCATGTCGCGGAAGGCGCCAATGTCCATGAGTATGTCGAAACGAAACCGCTGCCCCGCGCAGTAGCTGCGTAGCATTTCATCGTGACGGCCTCGATGGCGAAGGCCTGCGTCAATGATCTCCTGGCGGCGGGCTTCGCCAATGTCTTCGATCCTGCGGCGAATCTGCCGGTACGGATACGAAGAATGTGCGTAAAGCAGCGTAGTCGCCAGCTCAACTTCCAGTGGCTCTTCATCGAGCAGGTCAACTGCTGGAGCGGGGTCGGCGGGGGCGTTTCCCAATAGTTCAGCCGCGATTTGCTGCAACTCGCGCCGGGTTTCCATCTGGTACGGATTCGGATCGGCGTATTTGACCAGCGTGGGCGCAACCCGGACTTCTTTCAGCAGTTCGGCTTCAGCACGCGCGCCCAGTTCGGGCGAGACTTCGCGAATCTTGACCACCAGCTCGCGCAGCGAATCATGGTTAACGTTGTAGGCCGCCGAAGTCGCCGCGCGCTTCAACAGTTCTCCGAGTTGCCGCACTTCTTTGTGAGTGTGAGACAGCAAGTGGGATACTTGCGATTCCAGCGTGCGCGCATTCACGATCTCGCCGAGCGATGTGTTGGTCGCAAGCGGCAGCAGGTATCGGGAGATATCAAATGCGCGAGCCTTGAGCGTGCGCTCGTATGCCTCCTCCTTCATTTCCTGCGGCCTGGGCGTAATCTCTGCGAGATGGCGGAACACCCTTTCCGAAACCGAGTCATACGCCGAGAACAAACCTGTAATCGTTTGCCGATAAAGCTCGCGTACCCGCTCGTCGTTGCCAAAATCTGGGGTATAGTAGCCGCTCTTTCTGAAATCCTGATACCGCGTCGAGCGCTCTTGCCCATCCCACCGCTGCTCGTCAGCAATCACAATCGCGGCCAGGATCGAAAGCCGCTCGATGGCCAGCGCAATGTGGGCAAGATCTGCAATCGAGCGATGCCCATATTGGAAATAAAACGTGTTTAAAAATTTCTCCGCCTTCTGGGTGCTGATCTCTCTGAGCGACTCCTTCATCGAAAGCGCTGAGCGCGAATACTTCGCCATGGCGTAAGCCTGGATTTCGGGCTCGGCGCCAAAAATTGCAAAGACCTCGGTGGAAGGGGAAGTTGCGGAAGGCGCGTTGCCATTCGCCGGTACAGAAGCGGACACAGTCTCTGCCATCGCTGACCTCAATGCAAGTGGAGAAGCTTAATATTAGAGCAAACAGACCCGATTCTGCGGTCGCAAAGTTGAGACCCGCACGTCCCCACCCGTACTCACAACGTATGCAAATAGGCCAGCAGATCATCAATCTGCTGCTGCGTCAATTCCTGGCTGTAGCCCGGCATCTTGTCTCTGCCGAAACGGATAATGTCTGCGGCGTGTTGATCGTTCGCAGGCATTCCGCTCACCGACAAGTATTCCCTATGGAAGACGCCCTGCAGGCTAGGGCCTTTCCTTTTGCGCGCGGAGTAAGGCTCATGGCAGCGGTCGCAGTACTGGTCGTAGATGTGCCGGCCGGAGGCTTGTTGTGGGTTCAAACCTAGTTCGGCATCGCTCTTTCGACGTTCGACCTCGCACCCGGAGGTGACGAAAATGACCAGTAAGATCAACACAAACGGAAACGAAATCTCGTCCAGGAGGAGCATGCGATACAATTATAAATAGCCACCATGGTGACCACATGAAAATTAGCTCAGTCCGGGAGTTCCGCGACAACGCTACCGGTTTACTGCGTTCGAAAGATCCGATTCTAGTGACCCGACGTGGGCGATTGGCGGGCGTGTTTTTTCCGCGCCCGGAGGCGAGCCTCCCTCTCGAGTTGAAGCGCGAATTGTTCGCTGTCCTCAGTTCAGAAATTGCGCGCCAGCTAAGACGAAAAGGCTTGAAGGAGGAAGATATTCTGAACGATTTCCGCTCCTGGCGGGCCAACAAACGTGAAGCTCGTCGCCGACGCTAACGTGCTTATATCTGCGGTTCTGGGCGGTCGGGCGGCCTTGGTTCTAAACCACCCCACCATCGAGGAAGTCGTCACCACGAGTGCAACCTTTGGCGAAGTCCAGGAATATGCGACTGTCCTGGCGCGTTCAAGGAGACTTTCGCCGGATGCCTTGCTGCTCGCAGCAATCGCGCTACCGGTCTCAATCGTCGAGCGTGAAGTCTACGCTCACAATCTGGTTCGGGCGAATAAACTCATCGGTAATCGCGATCCCGATGATATTGATGTCCTAGCCTTGACGTTACAGCTGCGTATTCCTTTATGGTCGAATGATAACGACTTCGAGCAGTGCGGGGTCGAATGGTACACCACCGCCGAGCTACCGAAGCACTTGGGTATCTCCGGCCGGAAGTAACATAGCAGCTGGTGAGAAATCATTTCTTGCCGTTGTTCGCCGCGGCCACGACAACGCTATCAATCACGTCGTTGATGCGTTTGCCAGTCACACTGAGGTTATTGGTAAGGACTGAGAATGCAAGCTGCTCGCCTTTGGCCGTGACCGCATAACCCGAGAGCGTCTTCACTCCACCGAGCGAGCCAGTCTTTGCATAGACCTGGGCCTCGGTATCCAGGTCTTTGAAGCGGTCGGCCAGTGAGCCATCCACCCCGGCGGTGGGAAGAGAATCGTGGAATTCCTTGCCCCAGGGCTGAGTGGCGGCATAGCGTAGCAGTTGAACCACGGCGCGGGGTGTGACCAGGTTTTCCCTCGATAGTCCTGAACCATCGAAAAATGAATAGTCATCACTGGAGATCCCGGCGGTGTTCAAGAAACCTCGAAGCACTTCTAGTCCTGCTTGTACGGTACCGCCCGTACCTTTTTCCCGGCCAAGTAACCGCAACAGAATTTCTGCGTGAAGGTTTTGGCTCACCTTGTTGATGACGCGAATGTCGTCGGACAGCGGTGCGGACTGATACTCGGCCAGCACCAGTGCGCCCGCGGGAGAGGCCAGCGAGTGCTCGTCTCCTCCGCGGCTGGCGATTACCGTACTCGTGAATGTGGAAAGGCTGGCCAGTTCCGTGTGGCGCGTGCGCTCCTTGCCATAGACCGCTATGCCCCGCACCGACAACAAGTGTCGGAAAAGATTGGCGGCGAACTGTGCCGGGTCTTCAATCGCCAATCCTTCGTTTGCCCCAGGATCGTCAATCGGCATGCTTCCCCACAGGGTGAGGAGCGTGGAGCCTGGCTCGCGGTTGATAAAAAGTTTGCGGGCCGTGCCGGCCGGGGTGGTCATCAGACGATTGTCAATCGTGTAATAGTCCGCAAATGGCGTCAGGCTGACAAACGCCTTATCGCCGGGACGCGCTCCCGGCAGAATATTTACGAAAACAACGTTGTCGTTAATTGTTAACGCGGAGACAGGCGCACCCTCGGCCCATACTAAGTCGTCCTGACTCCAGCCCTCCCCGTAACGCTCGAAGGCGAAGTAGGAGTCGTCAGCAACCACGTCGCCGTCAATGTACTTCACGCCCTTTTGCACCAGTTCGTCGGCCAATTGCTCCAGCACCTTCACTGGGTCCGAGTCGCGCTGAGTGCGCATGGTGTAAGGAAGCTGCCGGCCAGAAAGCGTGGGATCGCCGCGGCCTATCAGCACCAGGTCGCCGGAGAGCCGTCCATATTTGTCGAGCGACCCGCTGGTTTCGATCGTAGTGCGAAATTTGTAATCGGGGCCGATCAATGCGAGCGCTGCTGCAGTCGTAAACAGCTTTGTGTTCGAGGCCGGAGTGAAAAGCTTCTCGGGATTGAGGGAATAAAGGACTCTCCCGTTCGCGACTGAACTAATTTCGATTCCCCAGAACCCGCGGGAAAGGTCTGGCTGCGAAAGAATGGTCTCGATTTGCTTCTTCAGCGAGACGTGCGGCTTGTGCGTCGCGGCCTGCATCTGCAAGGCGAAAACCATGCAGATCAGAAGCGGTGTGATGCTGCGTCGAAACATTTTCAAGCGTGATTTTAGCACCGGGGTGCGTTTTCTCGGCGTTCTCCGCGTTGTCTCTGCGATCTTCGCGGTCAAAGGCTTTTGAGAATTTTAACCGCAGAGTGCGCAGAGGTTCGTCCGAGCTCGCGGAGTAGGCCCATGATCCTCAGCGAAAGAGCAGCTGAGAAAAATATCATCGGCGGCACTCGTTTAAAATTCCAGCGTGCGGCCAATTTTCACATGGAATCTCGGCGGCCGTTCGCTGGAGTTGGGCAAACGCACGCTGCTAATGGGAATCGTGAACGTCACCCCAGATTCTTTCTCGGACGGTGGCGAACACCTCGCGCCCGAGGCAGCGATCGCTTATGCGCTTAAACTTCTCGACGACGGCGCTGACATCGTCGACATCGGTGGCGAATCCACGCGTCCCAGCGCGAAGGTTGGATATGAAAATCCGGCCGTTTCTGCGGACGAAGAGCTGCGCCGCGTCTTGCCTGTCATTGCCGGTATAAAACGGGAAAAGCCTGCGGCAATCGTCTCAGTTGATACCTATAAAGCCCCCGTGGCCCGTAAAGCGGTTGAAGCCGGGGCTGAGATCGTAAACGATGTTTCCGGTCTGCAATGGGACCCGCAGATGGTGAAGACCCTCTCCGCCCTAGCTTGCGGAGTGATTCTCATGCACACCCGAGGACGCCCCGATGAATGGCATTCTCTGCCCGCCGTACCGGATATGGTCGTACTTGTGAAAAGGGAACTCCGCGAACGAGCCCAAGCTGCCATCACCGAAGGAATCAAACGCGACCGCATTGTTCTCGATCCCGGCTTCGGCTTCGGCAAACGCTACGAAGAAAACTATCCGTTACTCCGGCGATTCCAGGAATTTCACGACGTGCACTTTCCCCTGCTGGCAGGAGTGTCGCGAAAATCTTTCATCGGGCGCACGCTCGCGCGAAATGGAAAAGAGCCTTCAACAAATGAGCGATTGTTCGGGACACTGGGCGCTGAGATGTCCCTTGCCCTTAAGGGAGGACACATTATTCGCACGCATGATGTCCGCGCCTGCGCAGAAGCGCTCAAACTCGCTGATATTGCCAGTTGAAGAAATGCCTGACCATCTGTTGCAGTAAAATGCCGTTCGAGCTAACTGCAGTCTCGCTTCTGGAGGTCGAATGTCTTCCCGCATCGTTTCTTGCGCAATTCTTTTCGGACTTGTTGTTTCCAACCCAACAATCCTGCGCGCCGCCGATAACCCGAGCCTCGACTCTCGCCGCGCGCAAATCAACCAGCTTTTGAAAGATGAATGGGAGTACGAACTGAAAGAGAGCCCTGAGCGGGCGACGGTCTATGGCGACTACCGCTACAACGACCGCTGGAGCGACGCGTCACTTGCGCACGTGCAGCAGCAAAAACGAGACCTGCAGGAGTGGCTCTCAAAGTTTGAAGCGGTCGATACCGCCGGCTTCACCGAGCAGGAGAAGTTGAACCAGAGTCTGATGGTGCGCAATCTGAAGCAGCGGCTTGAGGGCATTGAACTCAAGACGTACGAAATGCCACTCGATCAATTCAATGGCGCGCACCTGCAGGCTGCCCAGTTTGTAGCGATTATTCCATTCAACACGACCAAGCAGTACGAAGATTACCTCTCCCGCCTTCATCGCATTCCGGTGCTCTTTGAGCAAGTGATCGAAGTCTTGCGGCAGGGCGAAAAAGACAAACTAATGCCACCGCGATTCTTGCTGGAAAAAACGGTTACGCAATGCAAGTCCATCGCCGAACCTGCTGGAGAGGCAAACCCATTCGGTCATCCAGTTACAAAATTCCCCGATAGCGTGCCCGAAGCGGATCGCAAGCGCCTACACGAGGCCATTATCGCGGCGGTCGACAATGAAGTCCGTCCTGCCTACACCAAGCTGGAGAATTTCATTGCCACCGAATACGCGCCCAAAGGCCGCACCGAACCGGGCGTCTGGTCCCTGCCAAACGGTGACACCCTCTACCGCTTCAGTATCCGCCGCCTCACCACGACCGAGATGGATCCTGAATACATTCACCAGCTAGGGCTGAAGGAAGTCGCTCGGATCGAGGCAGAAGAACTTGCGATTGCAAAGAAACTCGGCTTCGCTGATCTCAAGAGTTTCCGTGCCTCTGTCAAGGACAATCCCAAACTCCTCGCCACGTCGCGTGAGCAAATTCTCGACAAATACCGCGGGCACATTGCGCAAATGCAGCCGGAGTTAACAAAACTGTTCGGCCTGCTGCCTAAGACGCCTCTGGAAGTCCGCCCCGTGCAGGAATTCCGCGAAAAGGAAGCTGCTGGCGCGAGCTACACGACTGGCACGCCCGACGGATCACGCCCCGCAATTGTTTACGTGAACACCGGCGATTACGCGCACCGCTCACTGATCACGATTGAGACTACGGCATATCACGAGGGAGTTCCCGGGCACCACATGCAGATTGCGATTGCGCAAGCTTTGCCCGAATTGCCAGCATTTCGCCAGCATGGGTTCTTCTCAGCTTACAGCGAGGGATGGGCTCTGTACGCGGAACGCCTTGGCGAGGACATAGGCTTCTATCAGGATCCGTACTCTCGATATGGGCACCTGGACGCCGAAATGTTACGTGCGGTACGACTGGTGGTTGATACCGGCGTCCACTACAAACATTGGACGCGTCAGCAAATGGTGGACTTCTTTCACGAGCATTCTTCGGAAGACGAGCCCAGCGTGCAGGCTGAGACCGACCGCTACATCGCATGGCCGGCGCAGGCGCTGGGTTATAAGCTCGGCCAACTTGAAATTCTGAAGCTGCGGGAGCGCGCACAAACCGAACTGGGCGGCAAATACGAGATCCGCGCGTTCCACGATGAAATTCTGAACGGCGCCGCGTTGCCCCTCGACGTGCTCGACCAGCGCGTGACGGCATGGATCGAGGCACAGAAGGCGGGAAGCGCAGGCGCGGGACACTAGAATTTCAAATGCCCTGATCACATATTCATTAAGGACAAAAAATGAAACGTAATCTTCTGCAGCTGTGTATTCGTCTGTCGTTCTCGCTGATTATCGCGGTCCTTTTGCATGGTAGCCTCGAAGCCCAGCAGCCGGGTGAAGGCGCAGCGCAAGATACCTCGAAGCTCCCCTACATGGATCCATCGCTCAGCGTGAATGAACGGGTGAGTGACCTGCTGAAGCGGATGACAATCGAAGAAAAGATCACCCAATTGGTGAATCAGTCGCGGCCAGTTCCCCGGCTCAGGATTCCGGCGTACGACTGGTGGAGTGAGAGCCTACACGGCGTCGCAACCAACGGAACCACGGAATTCCCCGAGCCCGTTGGGCTTGCCGCTACATTCGATACCAAGGCGATATACGAGATGGCCACCGACATCGGTATCGAAGGGCGCATCAAGCACGCGCAGGCCGTGCGCGCCGGACATAGCAACATCTTCGAGGGCCTCGATTTCTGGGCTCCCAACATCAATATTTTTCGTGACCCGCGCTGGGGACGCGGTCAGGAAACCTACGGCGAAGATCCATTCCTCACAGCAAAGATGGGCGTGGCGTTTGTTAAGGGAATGCAGGGAGACGATCCGAAATATTACCGCGTGATTTCGACGCCCAAGCATTTTGCTGTGCACAGCGGCCCGGAACCCACCCGCCACTCCGCCGATGTAAAGATCAGCAAACACGACGAGCTTGATACTTATCTTCCGGCGTTCCGCGCCACCCTCATCGACGCGAAGGCGGGATCTGTAATGTGCGCCTACAACAGAATCAACGGGCAGCCCGCGTGCGTGAACCAGTTCCTGCTGCAGGAGCAGCTTCGCGGCAAATGGAACTTTCAGGGATACGTAGTTTCCGACTGCGGCGCTGTTATTGACGTTTTCGAGGGGCACCATTTCACCAAGACTCAGCCTGAAGCGTCAGCTCTCGCGCTGCAACGAGGCATGGACAACGAGTGCATAGATTTCCTGAGCAAGGTGACCGACGATCACGATTACAAGCCATATCTCGACGCCTACCAGCAGGGGATTTTGAAAGACACCGACATTGATACCTCGCTGCGGCGACTGTTGACAGCGCGAATCAAGCTGGGCATGTTCGATCCTGCGGAAATGGTGCCCTACTCGAAAATTGACGAGCGTGAGCTCGACAGCGCAGAGCACCGCGCCCTTGCCCGCAAGCTCGCCAATGAATCCATTGTGCTGCTCAAGAATGACGGCACGCTGCCTCTAAATCTAAAGAAGAGGGGAATCAGGATTGCCGTCGTCGGGCCGCTTGCTGATCAAACGAAAGTTCTGCTGGGCAACTACAACGGCACTCCGACGCATAGTGTCTCGGTGCTCGAGGGCATGAAAACGGAATTCCCCGACGCGCAGATTACATTCGTGCCCGGCACGGAATTCCTGCGCAATGACGGCCAGCCGGTTCCGGCATCGCTCTTCACGACTCCCGACGGGCAGTCCGGAATCAAGCTGGACTTCTCTACGGGGGAACTATTCGGAGGCAAACGCGTGCCGCTTGCCAGCCGACAAATGCCGGCGCTTGATCTCAAATCCCAAGACATTCCGTCCGAGACCTCTGGAAAATATCCCTTGCACGTTGAGTGGAACGGGTTTCTGACGCCAACCGAAACCGGCGATTACAATCTGGGCGTGCGCGCGGATGGCACCTCCGCCATGGTCTCGGTTAATGGCAAGCCGGTTGCGCAGGAGTTCATGTTCGGCGCGCACGGCCCGCAGTCCAAGGTCGGTCGCATTCATTTGGTTCAAGGCGCGAAGGTTGCGCTCAAAGTGAACTACGTTCGTACAGAACCTGGGCCAGTGCAGGCACAGCTCATCTGGGCAAAGTCTGATCGAAGGCCCTCTCCCGAGGCAATTGCCGCCGCGAAAGAGTCGGACGTTGTGGTCGCAGTCGTCGGAATTACCAGCCAACTCGAAGGCGAGGAGATGCCAGTCAGCGAGGAGGGATTTAAAGGCGGCGACCGCACCAGCCTTGATCTTCCAAAGCCCGAGCAAGACCTGCTCGAAGCACTGGCCACAGCCGGCAAGCCACTGGTCGTCGTCCTCATGAATGGCAGTGCGCTGTCTGTGAACTGGGCCAACGAGCACGCCAATGCAATTCTCGATGCGTGGTATTCCGGCGAAGAAGGTGGCGCGGCCATAGCTGAAACGCTGAGCGGGGAAAATAATCCCGCCGGACGCCTGCCGGTAACTTTCTACCAGGATGTCAGTCAACTGCCGCCGTTTGAAGACTATTCGATGAAAGGCCGCACCTATCGCTACTTTGAAGGCAAGCCGCTTTATCCCTTCGGTTACGGCCTAAGCTACACGACATTTGCATACAGCGATCTGAAATTGCCTGCAGCTCCCATCAAAGCGGGTGAACCTTTGCACGCAGAAGTCACCGTCAAGAACACAGGCAACAAAGGGGGCGATGAAGTCGCGCAGCTGTACCTCACGTTCCCCAGAGTAGAGGGTGCGCCGCACGTCGCTCTTCGCGGTTTTGGGCGTGTTCACCTGGAGCCAGGCGAGAGCAAGTCAGTCACGTTCGACCTGCCGCCGCGCGACTTGAGCATGGTTTCCACCAACGGCGACCCAATGATCGCCGCAGGAAAATATGGCGTCTCAATCGGCGGTGGACAGCCCCGTACCGGTGCCCAGACCAAAAATGGTAGCTTCGTGGTCGCCGGAGAAATGAAGTTGCCAGAGTAATCGGGAATTGTAGTAGCGCAGTCGTCAGACCAAACCTTAGCGTTTAAAGTACCGCGTCCTAATCGACATGGCCTCACTGAAGCAAGCTATTACTTACTGGCATGGGCGCCCCGTTCAAGCTTCGCTTGGGCGGGGCTTTTCAGGTGGGCGCACCCTCTGCACCGTCGGTAAGATTCCAGCCGTATCCCCCATCCGAGATGGCCGCCTTTCTTTACAAAATTTCGGTGCGAATGCAACCCTTCTCTTATCTTCATGTTTTTCGTTTTCAGAACGCTCGCTTCGAATCGAGCAGGATCGTAACCGGCCCATTGTTCACTAACTCCACCTGCATCGTCGCCTGAAACCGGCCAGTGTCGCATACCACGCCAGCATCGCGAATCTTCCCGACAAAATATTCGTACAATTCGTTCGCCATTTGCGCCGGTGCGGCGTCATCAAACGAAGGCCGCTTGCCTTTGCGAGCGTCACCATACAGAGTGAATTGCGAAACCGCGAGAACCGCACCACCGGTCTCGGCAATAGATAAGTTCATCTTGCCGTTCTCGTCTTCGAAAATTCGCAAGCCTAGAATTTTCCCAGCAAGGTAATCCGCGTCTATTTTCGCGTCGACCTTCGCAACACCGAGCAGGACGAGCACTCCAGGGCCGATTTTTCCCACGACTTCTTCGGCAACGCTCACTTGAGCGCGGCTCACGCGCTGCACGACAGCCCGCATAAGTTTCTCCGGTTTCTTTCACGCTGAATTCTATCCGGAGCAACAACCGGAAAGGGCACGAGTTCCACTCGTGCCAACCACAAGTCCACGAGGCAGCGGCTTTCAGCCGCTGAGGTTTGCTTCAAGTCACATCTGCGCGGCTGCGCCGCCAAGGAGGAAGGGGTGCCAAGTTACTCGGCACGAGTGGAACTCGTGCCCTTCCCGGCTTTGCCATGTCATCTCCGCCCCAGTCGAGACCCCGGCGAAGATGCATCCCGTTTGACCGCAACCAACTGCAACAGTTAGGATTTCTCTTTGTCCCAGCAACCCCCATTCCATCTAAGCGAGGAACAACATGGCAGCCGTTGATGAAAAAGTGAAGCAGATCATCGTGGAACAACTGGGAGTGGACGAGGGCGAAGTGACCCCTAGCGCCTCGTTCGTGGACGACCTTGGCGCCGACTCGCTGGACACTGTGGAATTGGTCATGGCGTTCGAGGAAGCCTTCGAAATCGAAATCCCTGACGAGGACGCGGAAAAAATTCGCACCGTCCAGGACGCCATTGACTATATCGGCAAACACTCGAAGGGCGGGAAGTAACTGGTGCGCCGAGTTGTCGTTACCGGTGTTGGCCTGATCTGCGCTGTCGGCAACAAGACCGATGAAGTCTGGCGGAACCTGCTGGCCGGGACGAGCGGCGTCGGCAGCATTACTCAGTTCGACTCTTCTAAGCACGCCTGCCAAATTGCCGCCGAGGTCAAGAATTTTGACCCGCTGAATTTCATCGAGAAAAAAGAAGTCAAGAAGATGGGCCGCTTCATTCACCTTGCCGTCGCGGCGGCCGACGAAGCGGTGCAGATGTCAGGCCTGAAAGTCACGCCAGAGAACTCCGAGAATGTCGGCGTACATATCGGCTCTGGCATAGGCGGGTTCGACATCATCGAGCGCGAACATACGGCGCTGATGGAAGGGGGCCCACGCAAGATCTCTCCTTTTTTTATCCCGGCCGCAATCGTGAATCTGGCCGCCGGGCATGTATCTATGCGCTTCGGCGCCAAAGGCCCGAACGAGGCTACGGCCACCGCTTGCACCACCAGCGCCCACTCTATCGGCGATTCATTCCGAATCATTCAGCACGGCGATGCTGACGTGATGATCGCCGGCGGCTCCGAAGCTGCCATCACTCCCATGGGAGTGGGTGGATTCGCCGCGATGAGAGCGTTGTCAACGCGAAACGACGATCCCGAAAGAGCCAGCCGCCCATGGGACCGCGACCGCGATGGCTTCATTA
>QHZR01000135.1:0-20329 GCA_003224755.1 Acidobacteriota bacterium | reverse complement strand
GGTGCCAAGCCTATGGCGGAAATCGTGGGCTACGGCATGTCTGGAGATGCTTACCACATCACGCAACCTGCACCCGAGCACGAAGGCGGATTCCGTGTGATGAAAAACGCCGTGCGCGATGCCAAGATCAAGCCCAGCGACATCGGCTACGTTAACGCCCACGGCACATCGACTCCAATTGGCGACACGCTCGAAGCCCACGCCATCCGAAACTTTTTTGGTGACCACAAAATTGTGGTCAGCTCAACCAAGTCCATGACGGGCCACTTGCTCGGTGGCGCTGGTGGGCTGGAAGCTGGCGTGACGGTTCTCGCTCTGCGTGATCAGATTCTGCCACCGACGATTAATCTCGAAAATCAGGATCCCGGTACCGGCAATATGGACTTCGTCCCTAACCACGCTCGCAAAGCTTCGATCGAATATGCCATGTCCAACTCGTTCGGCTTCGGGGGGACCAACGGGGCGTTGTTGTTTAAGAGGTGGAGTGAGTAGGGCTTAACGTCACTCTTCGCGCCGCGAAAACAGCCCAAGGCTACCTGCTTTCAGATTTCAAAGGGCGGGTAGCCCCGTGCTTCTGGTCACCTGGGGTAATAACACCTTTGTACCCCGCATTGTCCTTATTCGTGGTTGCTGTAGCCAGATTCCCGCGCCAGAATGGGGTTTCACGGAGCTACGAGCTGTGAGTTCCGAGCTTTGAGCAGGCAACGCTGGTATTGCTCGAAATTGACAGCTCACAGATCGAAGCTATCAATAGAGCCGGGCGAGGCGCCCGCCCTACACACGAACGGAGAACCCATTGGGAAACTCTCTTGTACCTCTAACCTCCTCTGCCAGAAAGTTTTCAGCTCGGGCAGCGCTGGTTGATCTGCAGGAATCGTCGAGAAATTTGCTCTCAGAATGCTTTCGCCAGTTCGGCATAGACAGCGTTTCCATGACCTCCGACAAAGCCCAGCGCCTGGCCACCGAAAAATTCGAGGCCTGCGTGATTCGGGTTGGCAACCAGGCTGGGCCGGTGCTCGAGTCGGCACGCAAGTCGCGCTCGAACAGCCGCATGGTGATTTACGGCCTTGGCGGCTCGGTTAAGGAAGCGATGAGGCTTTCGCAGTATGGAATCAACGCCGTATTCAATGAGCCTTTGGAGCGCCCATCGGCGTTGAAGTTGGTGCGCGCCACGCAGATGCTGGTGCTGCACGAATTTCGCCGCTACGTGCGGATTCCAGTGGTCACGCAGGTTGCCGTTGTGGTCGGTCAGAACCGGCATTTCGATGCCACCAGCCACGAAGTGAGCAGCGGCGGAATGTCATTGAAGAGCGGCGAAGAGGTCGCTGCCGGTTTGCCGGTGGAAGTCTCCTTTGCACTGCTGACACTGCCGCGGATTTGGGTCCGGGGGACGGTGAGCTGGACCAAACCGGCCAGCAAGACTCTGGGCGTACGTTTTGATCCGCGCGACGAGCGGCGCCTGCGAATCAAAGAATGGGTGGACGCGTACCTAGAAACCTAGCTTCCAGAACCTTCCGCGCCGGCATGAAGGGGCTGCTGCTCCTCGCGAACAGCTAATGGGACCGACGCCCGCACCGCGGTTCCGTGATCATCGGAAAGTACCTCAAAGACGCCTCCCAATTCGTGAATGCGTTCGCGCATACCAGCCAATCCGACTCCCAGTTTTGCTCCCTCGCCATCTACGTGGCGCAAAATATAGCCAGGGATGCCACGTCCGTGGTCCCGAACCTCGATTGAGACTTGCTCGGCATCGGCTTCGACCTTGATCTCTGCCGAGGGCGCGCGGGAATGCCGGTGGACATTGGTAAGGCTCTCCTGAAGAATACGGAAGAGCGCGATCTCAACTGATTCTGGCAAGCGAGGCAAATCGGGCGGAACCTCAAGCGAAACCGGAATTCCGCTGCGCTGCGAGAAACCGGTTACGAACCAACTGGCGGCGGAAGCGAAGCCAGCTTCATCCAGCAGCGGTGGATGCAGCAGGTGCGACAGGGTCCGGGTTTCCGTGATGGATTTGTCGAGAATGTCTCTGCACTCAGCCAGCAGCGCGGCGTTCGCTTCCGTCTGCGATTGACTGAGCATTTCGAGCGCAATCTTTAGACCCACCAAGTACTGACCCAGGCTGTCGTGCAACTCGCGGGCAATTCTTCTACGTTCCTGGTCTTGAATGCCAAGCAGTCGCCCGCTCAACTTGCGCAACGCTTCTTCCGCATTGCGGCGGGCCGTAACGTCCACCACAATGATTCCCAGTTGCGTGAAAATCCCGCCATCTTCTTGAATAGGGAAGTAATTGACTAGCCAGTGGCGAAGCTCACCGGGTTTGGCCGACAAGTCGGCGGAAACCTCGCGGTCGAGCACCGGCTTGCCAGTACGCAAAACTTCCTGCAGCAACAGATCGGAATGCATGCCGCGCTCACGGAAAATTTCAGAGGCGGTCCTGCCCGGCAGTTGCTCCGGCTCCATCCCGGCCATTCGTGGGAATGCCTCATTGAAACGCGTACAGCGAAACTGCGAATCGAGAATGACGAAGCCGACAGTGGAAGATGAGAAGAAGGCGTCAACGATTTCCTGGCTCTGTCGCGCGACCGTCTGCGTCCGCTCGTGCCGCGTGAACTGGTAACTTAGCAAGATCATTTGCGCAAGCAGCAGCACCAGGGCGATCACGAACGAGGTCGTGATCATGTGCAACGTGCGCTGATAGTTCTTGGCGGCTTCCTGCTGCCGCTGTCGCAACAAGTCGTCTTCCTCATTGCGCAACCTTTGCAAAGCCTCCTGAATGCGGCTACCGATCTCGGCCGTCTGCAGGGTGACACGGATTTCCTGCTCACTGGTTGAGGTACCCCGTACTCCCGCTGGGAGCGAGCCGGCAATCAACGCCAGTTCCTTCTCGATATCGGCCTGGATCGTATCCAATTCGCGCTGACGAGCAGGGCTGTCGGAGATAAGCGATCGCAGATGTGCCAATTCCTTCGGTGCATTTTCGACGGCGGAATGGTAGCCCGCCAGCAGCGATTCGTTTCCAGCGATGATGAATGCGCGCCGCGAATTGGTGGCTTCGAATACGTCCGATCCCAAGTCCTCGATCACCGTCTCGACTTCGTGAGTGTGCGCAACTAATGAATCGCCCGCGCGCTGCCGGGTCGTCGCCTGATAGAGCAACACGCTACTGCCGATTAGCAAGACCACGGCGACGGCGAACGCCGTCCAGGCCACACCTCGGAGGGAAAAGCTCATGCCGGAACCACAGCAGTCTGGGCGGGATTTCTTCTTCTGCCCATTGCTTCGTAATATAGCACTGCTTATGATGCTCGCGGAGAGCCACTTGGTCCTGTAAAATAAACGCAGATGGGCACTTCGATCCAACTTGTACAAATTGAAATTGGCCCGCCAGTAAGACAGCCCAAGCCTTCGTGGCTGCGCGCCAAAGCCCCTGTCGGAGAAAACTTTCATCAGCTCAAAAAGCTGGCGCGCGGACTCGGCCTGCACACAGTTTGCGAGTCGGCGCAGTGTCCGAACATCGGCGAGTGCTGGAACCATCGCACCGCAACGTTCATGCTGCTGGGCGACATCTGCACGCGGCGGTGCGGATTTTGCGCTGTGCCCAAGGGCCGCCCCCAGCCGCTCGACTTGGATGAGCCTCGCCGCGTTGCAGAAGCCGTTGCTACTCTCGGCCTAAAACATGCAGTTATCACCAGCGTGAACCGGGACGACGATAACCTTGGTGGCGCAAGAATTTTTGCTGAAACGATTCGTGAAGTTCGGCACGTCGCGCCCCATTGCCGCGTGGAAGTGCTGATCCCGGATTTCCAGGGATTAGACGAAGCGTTGCGGATCGTCCTCGATGCCCGCCCCGATGTCCTGAATCACAACACCGAGTCCGTTCCTCGGCTTTATCGCGCAGTCCGTTCGGGCGCCCGATACGAGCGTACGCTCCGACTGCTGGACAACGCGAAGAAGTTTTCGCCAGGCATGGTGACGAAGTCTGGCCTGATGGTCGGGCTCGGCGAAACTATGACCGAGTTAGTGGATGTGTTCCGCGAGCTGGCTGTACGACAGGTGGATATTCTCACAGTCGGACAATACCTGCGGCCTTCCCGCGATCATCTTCCCATCGCGCGCTTCTACACGCCGGAAGAGTTCCATTACTTGAAAGAAGAAGCGATGCGTCTCGGTTTCAGGCACGTCGAATCAGGACCGCTCGTTCGATCAAGCTACCACGCACACGAGCAAGCGGATAGCATTCGGTAATTGCTGGGGTGCTCCATGTCTCGCTGGTTTGCGAGACATGGGCAGGTGTACCCAGCTACTGGTTAATGTCCTGTTTCGATTCCAACCGCTTCATCAATCCATCCAAATAGACTTTCTGAGTGTCCGGAGCCGCCGCAACCGCCAGTTTGATTTCCTTCGCAGCGTCGTCGAACTTGCCCTGCGACGAGTAGATTCGCGCCAGTCCCGTGTGCACAAACCACTCATCCGGATGCCTCTTTGCATTGTCACGGAAAATCGCGAACGCCTCATCGTTCCGCTTCTCCCCCTGCAACTGCCGCGCATACAGATGCGTCTGTAGCGGATTTGCCAGCTCCAGCGCCTTCTTCCGCGCGACTTCTGAATCGTCCTTGCGGTTCAGCGCTTTCAGAACATTCGACTTCGTCATCTCATTGTCATACCGGTCTTCAATCTGGATCGACTTCCCCGAATATGTCAGCGCATCGTCGAGCGCCACCTTCTCCGCGAGCAGATAGTTCGCCGCGTCGTCCCAACTTATCCACGTGTACTGAGAAAGATTGCGCAACTGTTTCTTTAAGCTGGCTTCCACTGTCGAATGAACATCTACCGCAACCTTGAACGGCACCGCAACCTTTTCCCACTCAAGTTCAACCACGGCTGAGTCTGGCTGCAGATCGCCGACATCATAGGTGAGCGCGTTGTGCATGTCCGCGGCCCTGGGTTTGACGTTGACGCGCAGCGCGTCTTCGGCCTGGTCGTAGGTAAATGATCCCCACGACGTCGAGTTTTTCGAAAAGATAATCGTCCATTCGTCGGCATTCGGGATCATGTGCAGCCCGTACGTTCCCGCTGCCAGCGGCTGATTTTCAATCATGACCGGATCGCTGAACGAAATCGTCGTGTTCTCGTTCGCGCCTGCGCGCCACACCGCCCCGTACGGGACCAATCCGCCCCAAATCTTTCGGTCTTTCACCAGTGGCCGGTGATATTTGATCGTGACGTTGGTGATGCCAATCTTTTGCGAAACCTCCGCGCGTTGGCTTTGGTCAGGCAGATCGAGCACGAACGACTGTGCCAGGCCCGCGCCCGACAGAGTCGCAATCAGCAGGGAAGCGATAAGCAGGTTAGTCTTCTTGGACATGGAGATGCCCTCCTTAGGTATGGAAACTCTTCGCGATTAATTTCGAATTACCGGGCGAGGTGCCGCGCCCACACGTAACCGAAGCATTAGACGCAGCGGAGGTGTGGGAGGTGAGCAAGGCGGCTACTTCCCAGGATTTTCGGCGAGCAAGCGGCAATCCATCCAACCCCTACGTGCCGCGTTCAAGCTTTGCTTGCGCGGGGCCTTTCGGGTGGCCGCACCCGCACCGTGTCAGCGACCTGGGTGCCCCGTTCAAGCTTCGCTTGGGCGGGGATTTTCGCGCACTCGTACCGTCGGAAGAATTCCAGCCCTTTCCCTCCTCCGAAACGTCCAGTGCGACTCGATCTCCACCACTCCTGGATCACCTGTCAGATAATGACGAAAACTACTCCCCCAATCCTCAGGACGCTCCACCAACCCACGCTCGACCGCGGTGAATGTAACGAAGCTTCTCCACGAATTTGCGGTGGTTCCAAACGTTGAAATCGTAATAGCGCTCTAGCCAGAACGAATCCGCAGCTCGCAGTGCTAGCCTTCGCGCGACTCCCTGTTTCAATGACGGCATAGCTTGTGCCAGTGTGCCGCGCTCGGGTTCGCTCACCAGCAGATGCACGTGCTCTGGCATTACTACGTACCCGTATGCGCAGAGTTCGTACTGCTGTCGAACGCGCTCCAGCGCCGTTTCGAACGTGCTTCGGGACTCTGGACTTCCGAGGTTTGGCCGGCGCTTGTAACAACTGAACGTGATGAAGTGGAAGTTGTCAGTCTGTTGAGAACGTTTCAGTCCCCACGGCATGAGCACAGAGTATTGCCGGAACTAGGGTCGTGTCTGTCACGGATGAACATCAGTCCCCGCCCAAGCGAAGCTTGAACAGGGCACCCAGAGGAGTTGTATATGGATGCGAGAGCCTGACCCATCCAGCCGCGAAGGGGCGGAATCTAGATAGCCCGGCACGTAAGTGACGGGGATGGCTGCCGCGCCGAAAACGATTTGCATGTCACCAAGCCCTGGGGAGACTCCGCTCAGTACGACTTCATCCTGGAGCATCAGTCGCGCTTCCTGCGTGTCCAGGTCAAGTCCACACAATTCTTTGACCACGGATGCTACCCCTGCGCCGTTCGTGGAAGTCGATGGCGGTACGCGGAGAATGCCTTCGATTTCCTCGCCGTTTACATCCTGCCGGAAGACCTCTGGTACATCATTCCCGCGCCAGCTTTCCGCGGACAAGCCAGCGTTGCGCTACGTCCGGCGGCGCAGAATTCGAAATACGCCAAATACCTCGGCGCCTGGGAGCTGCTGAAGAACGAGACGGGGACGGTTTCCGAGGGCCCGCAGATCAAGCAATGCAAGATGTTGATTTAGAGATATGAAAGTAGCTCGAAAGTTGTTCGTGTTGGAGTATCCTTAAGCCATGGCCATGAACCTGATCGAGCTCGCGCACAAGATGGCGCAAGCCGCGCGCGCTGGTGTCGCGATTGAGAGAAAGCGCTTGCAACAGATTCTGTCTGAGCGTCAAAATAAACCTGCTCCGTCGCGGTGACCCGTCCCACGTTGACCTTCATTGCCGCAGCAAACGGTTCCGGTGACGACGTTGACCCGCTGGAATCCTGAGCTGTTCAGAGAGATTCCGCTGCTCGATCCTGATGCCATTACCAACACGCTCCAGGCGACAACCTCCACCCTGTTTCCGATTGCCGCTGCTCGCCAAGTTTTGAAATCCGCCGCAGAGCACTTGAATAGAGCTGAGAGTTTTGCTGTTGAGACAACCCTGGCGGGCAAGAACTACTTGCAAATGATGGTGGACGCAAGAAATTGCGGATTCGAAATCATGCTCGTTTATATCGCCACCGAGAGTGTCGAGATCAATCTAGAGTGAATCAGACACCGCGCGTTGGCCGGAGGCCACAACGTGCCCGAGGCGGACGTTCTGGCGACGTTACAAGCGCAGCTATCAAAATCTGCCGATTGCAGTAAGACGCGCAGATCACTCCACTCCTGTTCGACAACTCGACGGAAGTTGGCTATCGCCTAGTAGCAATCTTGAGCCCGACCGGAGATCGATGGTTGGAGCCAAAACTGGCTTGGGTTCCGTTTGGGACGTGAACTGTCTTGCCGTCTGTCTAGGAAACGACGGTCTTTCTGGCATGCCGAGAAGGACTAACTGTAGCTGACTTTCCTGTCGCCTTTCACAATCCGTCCAACGGTGTAATATCTCTCACCCGCGCGATCAAGCACCGTCTCGGCCTTCTTGAACTTCTTGGAGGGAACGACCACCAGCATCCCGATACCCATGTTGAAGGTGCGCATCATCTCGTCGTGGGGAACGTTACCGAGCTTTTGCATGTGAGTGAAGATAGCCAGCACGGGCCACGAGCCGAATTCGATGACGGCAGAGACTCCGCGAGGCAAAACGCGTGGCAAATTCTCAGTGATACCGCCGCCCGTAATGTGCGCCATCGCCGACACGCATTCTGCGGCGATGAGCTTCTTCGCTATCCCCCAATAGCTGCGGTGGGTCTGCATGAGCTCGTTGCCGACTTTGCCTTTGATTTCGTTGACGTAGGTTTCGGGCTCGTATTTTGCGACTTCGAATAGCAGCTTGCGGGCAAGCGAGTATCCGTTGGTGTGCAGGCCGGTGGCAGGCAGGCCGAGAATGATGTCCCCTGGCTCGACGGTTTTGCCTGTGATGATCTTTCCACGCTCGACCACGCCCACAATGAATCCGGCAAGATCATATTCACCTTCTGGATAGAAGCCCGGCATCTCGGCGGTCTCGCCGCCGATGAGAGCACAGCCGTTGTGCTTGCAGGCTTCGGCAATGCCTTCGACAACTTTTTCGGCGATCGCGCCGTCGAGTTTGCCGGTAGCGAGGTAATCCATAAAGAACATCGGCGCGGCGCCCTGCACTGCAATGTCGTTAACGCAGTGGTTTACCAGATCGGCGCCGATCGTGTGATGGACGTTCATCTCGAAGGCCAGCTTGAGCTTCGTGCCGACGCCGTCCACGCTCGAAACCAGCACCGGATCGAGATACTTCGTCTTGTCCACCGCAAACAGCCCGCCGAAGCCGCCAATTTCGCTGAGCACGGCCTTGGTGAACGTCTTATGCGCCAGATACTTGATGCGCTGCTTGGTCCGGTTAGCCTGATCTATGTTGACGCCCGCGTCTGCGTAAGTGATAGGTTTGGAAGAATGTTGGGCCACGGTGTGTCCGGTTGCAAATGTGCGGGAGCCTGACTGCTCGGAGGAAAACTTGAAAATTGTAGCACGTTGGCAACAGGAGAAATCTAAGGCATTTCACCGCAGAGGGCGCAGAGATCGCTGAGAACTCTGTTTGCCAAATTAATCTTGTCTTCTTTACGTTCTCGGTCGAGCCTCTGCAATTTTCTGCGGTTAAGATCTTAAAGCCTTAGCTGTGCCTGGTTTTTCTTTGCGTACTTCGCGATCTTTGCGGTTAAAAGCTTTTGAAACCTTACAACTTCGAAATCGGTGGCGTGACCGACCATCCGCCGAGTTCTCTTTTGGGACGGTTTTCGATTTAATTTTACGATTCGCCTTTTATTCGCTTACAATAAGCGATATACTCCAGCCAGTTTCACATCGTATTCGGCGGGCGAGGTGCCCGCCCTACAGGAGAACTTTTCATGGCGGACGACCGGAGCCGGGCGATTGACTTGGCATTTGCGCAAATCGAAAAGCAGTTTGGCAAGGGATCCATTATGCGGTTGGGATCGAAGGAAGCCATCGTCCCCATTTCCGTGATTCCCACAGGCGCGATTTCATTCGACGCTGCTCTTGGCGTTGGCGGCCTTCCGCGCGGACGCGTGGTCGAAATTTTCGGCCCAGAATCTTCCGGCAAAACCACCATCGCATTGCAGGTAATTGCGCAAGCTCAAGCCACCGGAGGAATGGCCGCCTTCGTTGATGCCGAGCACGCGCTCGATCCCGGCTACGCGAAGAAGCTGGGCGTGGATGTGGACAATCTTCTGGTCTCGCAGCCGGATTACGGCGAGCAGGCGCTCGAAATCGCCGAAGCCCTGGTCCGGTCGGGAGCCATTGACGTTCTCGTGGTAGATTCTGTGGCCGCCTTGGTTCCGAAGGCCGAACTCGATGGCGAAATGGGCGACAGCCACATGGGATTGCAGGCGCGGTTGATGTCGCAAGCGCTGCGCAAGCTGACCGGCATTGTCTCGAAGTCGCGCACCTGCCTGATCTTTATTAATCAGATCCGCGAAAAAATCGGCGTGATGTTCGGCAATCCCGAAACCACCACCGGTGGCCGCGCTTTGAAGTTCTACGCCTCCGTCCGCGTGGACATTCGCCGCATCGCCGCAATCAAAGAAGGCGATGTGGTGACCGGCTCCCGAACCAGAGTCAAAGTCGTTAAGAACAAGGTCGCAGCTCCATTCCGCGAATCCGAATTTGACATACTTTACGGGGAGGGGATTTCGCGCGAAGGCGACTTGCTCGACCTTGCCGCGAACCAGAATATTGTGGAGAAGTCTGGGTCGTGGTACAGCTACAAAGGCGAACGCATCGGCCAGGGACGCGAAAATGCCCGCCAATTTCTGAAAGACAATAAAGATACGATGGCCAAACTCGAAGGCGAGGTGCGCAAGGCACTGGGACTGACTGCGCCGGGGCCTCAGCCAGCGGCCCAGGCGCAGAGCGCGGCACAAGGCGCGGGTCAGGGTGCGAGGGTTACGACCATGCCGACAGGGACGGAAGGCAAGCCACCGGCAAGACGGTAGGGTGCCAGCAATCTTATGCGGTACCAACATCTTCCAGTTAGGTATTCCCGGAACTTCAGGAATAGCCACGGTAGAAATCTGCATATCCAGATGAAGATAAACAGGCTGCCAGCCGCCACAACCCAGACTTTCAAGACCTGTTCCCAATTGAGAGGAAGTCTCTCAAGCGCCGTCATGTCGTTAGAGAACCACGCCCGCTTTCGTTGAACGCGAAAAGTGCCACTGGGAATTAACGGAAGCCAGAACAAGACGATGAATGTCGTCGTGCTAAATTGCTCAGTCTCAGTGTCTGCGTTGTAGGCGGAGTTTGCTTCCGAAGTCAGGTCAGCCCTGTCGAGAGTCAAGCGGAGCAACTCCTCGTCGCTCTTACTCTCATATTCCCTGGCTAGTTCATCGATTTCCATGCCGCCGAATGCTAGTCGAATCGCGGCTTTTCGGCAACTTCTGCGTCCTGCAGTTGCGAGCTAATCCTGATCCGCAATTGCCATTCGCTGGTCCCCCACATAAAATCAAACCATCTCGGGACCGCCTGTTCTAAGCGTGCAGAAATTCAGAGGCTGATGAAAAAAGTCACTGCCATCTATCCCGGTTCGTTTGATCCGCCGACCAACGGGCATTTGGACCTGGTCGAACGGGGAAGCAAGATTTTTGACGAACTGATCGTGGCGGTGCTGCGAAATTCGGAGAAGACACCGTTGTTCAGCATTGGCGAGCGCCGCCACATGCTTGAGGAGCTGACCGCTGGCTTTAAGAACGTCCGGGTGGATGTATTTGACGGCCTCACCGTGCACTACGCATCCAGAGTAAAAGCCAGCGCCATGCTGCGTGGCATTCGGGCGTTGAGCGACTATGAATACGAGCTACAGATGGCGCTGATGAACCGCAAGCTGCGTCCCGAGCTTGAGACCGTGTTCATGATGCCGGCGGAAAAATATTCGTATCTCAGCTCGCGCCTGGTGCGCGAAGTGGCGCGGCTGGGCGGGGACATCAGCAAGCTGGTGCCAGAGATTGTCGAACAGCGGCTGCGGGAAAAACTCGATCCCGCGTTCAAGCTTCAATCGAGAAAAGAAAAGGCAGGCAGAGCATGAGTCCAGTAACCGAAGCACCGGCAGCAGTGAAACTCACCGATCGCATCAACCGCATTGAACCTTCGGCCACCATGGCTGCAGTCGCGGAGGCCGAAAAACTGCGCCAACAGGGAATCGAAGTTGTGGACTGCACCGCAGGTGAGCCGCACTTTCCCACGCCTGAGCATATTAAGGAAGCGGCGATTGCGGCGATTCGCGCGAATTTTTCCCGTTACACGGCGGTTGGCGGCACGCTCGATCTGAAAGATGCCATCATCAAGCGTCATTCCACCGATTTTGGTTCTACCTACAAACGCGAGGAAGTCTGCGCTTCAGTGGGCGGCAAGCATGCGCTGTTCAACGTGATCTCGGCGTTGGTGGACCATGGCGACGAAGTTATTCTGCCGGTGCCGTACTGGGTTTCGTTCAAAGACATTGTGAATTATGCGGGCGGAACTTGTGTGCTGCTACATGCCGACGAGGAGCAAAGCTTTCGAGTAACGGCGCAAATGGTTGAGCGACTGATCACGCCGCGCACTAAGCTGATCATTCTGAATTCGCCGTCGAATCCGTCGGGGGCGGTGATGAGTCCTGCCGATATGACGGAAGTGGTGCGGCTGGGGTATGAGCGCGGCATCTGGGTAATCTCAGACGAATGCTATGTGTACCTGAACTACACGGAGCGGAATTTTTCGGCCGGATCGTTGAACGAATATCGCGATCGGTTCCTGGTGGTTGGATCGCTTTCCAAGACCTACGCTATGACGGGATGGCGGCTCGGCTATACTCTCGGTCCTTCCGCGGTGGTTTCGGCGGTGCAAAAGCTGCAGAGCCAGTCAACATCGAACCCAACCTCGATTGTGCAGAAGGCGGCAGTGGCGGCGCTGAACGGCTCCCAGCAGTGTGTCGCGGAAATGCGAGGGGAATATATCAGGCTTCGCGACCATATCGTGGTCGGATTGTGCGCGATTCCCGGGATTCGGTGCACCATGCCGGAAGGCGCGTTCTATGCTTATCCGAATGTTTCGGCGCTATTCGGCAAAGGCGGCCTTCGCTCTGCCGCTGACGTTGCTCATGGCCTACTGCACAAAGCCCACGTGGCGACGGTTGCGAGCGAGGGCTTCGGCACGACCGAGCACGTCCGCATCTCCTACGCAACCAGCATGGAAAGCCTCAACAAGGCGCTGGAGCGGATAAGAAAGTACGTGCAGACACTTTGAACGAGACTAAACATGGCCAACGGCAAACGGACGACGCGTTTGTCTCCTCTTTTTCGGATCTTCGCTTGTTTGAACTTTCGAGACTGGCTTGACGGTTGTGCCGTTCCTCTGGGACTCGGTCGGGTTCCCTGTCCTACCCAGGACCTACGAGTCTGTGTGAGAACGCTTCTTACGCCCCTTTTGGGCTGAGTCATTTCGCACTTACACCCAGGGCTTTCGCCCTGGGCTGTATTCTGGCGCCGCTTCGCGGCTGGGAATTACGATTCCCTTGCCACTTGTGGTTCGGAGTTTAAGTTCTCACACAGACTCTTACATCCTGGGCTAACATGTTTCGCCCCTGCCGGGCTGGTATTTGCAGGTTTTCATTCCACCTCGTCCGCCCCCGCGCGCTTTCAGCGCGGCGTAAGGAATTTAAAGTGAACACGGCTTTAGAGGGTACACGAGAATTACTCAGCGCGCCCACCCCAAGTCGGTAGTTCTAGGCGACCTGCTAGAGAACTCATTTACACTTCTGCCAAATGAATCGCAAGCGTGAGCTGATTCTCTTTTTTGTACTTGCCCACGGGTTTTCGTGGCTTGTGTTTGTGCCCCTGGTGATCTTTCACGGCCCGCTTCAATGGGTCATTCTTGCAACCTTCGGACCTACTTTTGCTGCGCTTGTCACGAACCGCATTGTTGCGGGGGAACTACCGGGCATTTCGTGTCTCTACATCATGGGCGCGGACCATGGGCGCCACTGTCCTTGGAGTCGTCCTCATCGTATTTGTCTACGTTGTGCTTCCCGCAGTAACGACAGCCGACCCTCGAACGCTGAAGTGGAGCATTTTAATCTCACTGACGGTATACAACTATTCGACCCTTCTGGGTGGGCCCCTCGGTTGTGCCAAGAAGAAGTGCAAGCTTCATGCTGTACGAGAGATGAGGGAAGGTCCCTCGAAGCCGCTCTGCAGGGAGAGGCTTCAAACTGCCACAAGCTGCTGCGGCACAATGGCCACGGTGGTGAACGTTGTGGTCAAAAGCGTGGATAGACCACGTCAGGTAGGGATGAGAGAGACGAACGCAAGTGAACCTCCGATTAAGCATCGAAACCTACTTAGACGACGTCAGAACCGGGGTCTCCGAGGGGCTCCGGGATCAGTCTGGTGGAAACCTGTCTACTGGCCAGACGGCGTCCGGTGTATAGGGGGCGTGACTCTCATTTAGGCTTTCGTATGGAACTTGGGAACCTGATCGAGGATGCAAAGGGAAAATGCTCAAAGCGAAGAACGCAAGGCAGAAAATACCGATGCCTTGGTCAGGGACGGACCACTTCGTAGTAGTGATGAAGCTGCTGTAATGGCAGTGGAGCGAAGGGGGTGGGCGGTCCAGTTCAAGTTGGGTCAACCAGCAATGGGAGGAACCCTCATGCTTGGACGGAAGGCGCCGGCCTTTCATGGACTGCACGAGCCGGATGACGCGAGAGTGTCATGTCCGGAATCTGTGAGCGGCTCGGGGTGAAATTCCCCGGGCCGACTCGGCAGAGGAGCCGGGTTGGAGAGGCTACGCGCTTCCACGGCTGAAGCATGAGTTTGGGCCGCTGCGTGGCATCGTGTTGCTGGCGATCCTTTGGACGGCTTGGTACTTGCCTATGTTCTTGTACAAAGGCTGGACGACTTCGCCGCTATGGATTTACGCCCCTGATTCTAACGGGGGTGTTCATCATTTTGAGTCTCTGCGCCAATCTTGCCAGCTTCAGTGTCATACCTGCAATAGCCACGCATGCAGCCTTTAACACCGTGGCTGATTTTCTGAACGGTCTATTCGTGAACGTCCAGCCAACAGCAAGGATTCCATTCGAGTTGGTTATGACGCTGTGCGGACTCGCCGCGGCTGGAGTCCTGATCTTCGCCACGCGGGGACGACTCGCGTATCGTAAGGACTCGTAAGCGCGGGTGTGAGGAAGCGTCATATACCTTTGCGGGCAGGTGAGCAATGCTCGCCAGAGCTTGCGGAACTCCGCCGGGCGGGTGAGGGCACCCGCCCCTACGTGAGTTTCACCCCTGGTTGTGAACTCGGAGCACTCATGTCGAACCCCGTGGTTTAAAGCCTTTTGCGGGCAGCGTTCCAGCTGAGTTACGCTTCTAATTACCCACTTCTCGCCAAGGGGGCGAGAGGTGGGGCACCCAAATTGGGGATCTCCGCACGTTTACTTGATGAGCGATCTCTATCCACTCTTGATGACACCGCTGTTTGATCCGCGGCCATGGGGCACGTACGACCTTGCGCCCATCTACTCGAAGAAGTTCGACGAAAAAATTGGCGAGTCCTGGCTCACCGGCGATAACTGCAAGGTGCAGAATGGGGCGCTCGCGGGGAAGTCACTGAGCGGACTTGCAATCCAATACAAACGAGAGCTAGTAGGAGACGCTCCGGTGGACGAAGGCCGGTTTCCGCTGCTTGCGAAATTCTTGTTCCCTCATGAGAAGCTATCTGTACAGGTGCATCCGGATGACGCCGATGCGCGGGCAATCGGGCAACCCTGGGGGAAGACTGAATGTTGGTACGTGGTGCATGCTCAGCCTGGGGCCGAAATCGGGCTGGGATTGAAGGCAGGTGTGACTCGTGAACAGTTTGAGCGATCCATCCAGGAGAATCGCGCCGAGGAATTGCTCAACTGGATCAAATTAAAAGTCGGCGACATGATTTACGTTGCCGGAGGCACGGTGCACACGCTCGGACCGGGGTCGATTATCGTTGAGACGCAGCAGCAATCGGACACGACATTCCGCTTGTACGATTATGGTCGTCCACGCGAACTGCACCTGAAAGATGGGCTGCGGGTGATCAAGGAGAAGGTCGGGTCGGGAAAAGTAAAGCCTCGACCATTTGCCGGTCTGGATAGAAACGGTAACCACCCGCATCCTTTGGTGGCCTCTACTTACTTCGTTGTCCAGCGATTCGATTTAGAAAAAGAGGGAGCCGCCGAGTTTTCCGCTCGCGACCACAGTTCAGTACAAGTTGTGGTTGCGATCGAGGGAGCAGGAGTGTTGCAAGCGCCCGACTGCGACCCTGTCCGTTTCGCCAAGGGTGACGCGGTCGTAGTTCCTGCGGCGGTGCCACAGTTTAGAATTCAACCGCAGCCGAGAATGCACTTTCTGAAATCGTTTGTGCCGGGAGTTCCGGTGCCGGAACCGGAAATCGTTTTGTGAATCAAGCGGGGCAAGATCCCCTTGACATTTCTTCAATGAGCGCCCACTTCTATCCCGTGATCCTCGCCGGCGGACGTGGCACACGTTTCTGGCCGCTTAGTCGAAAAAAGCGTGCTAAGCAACTGCTCGCACTGGACGGCAAGCAGACGATGATTCAGCAGACGGTGGTGCGGCTGCTTGGGCTTGCTCCAGCGAAACAGTTCTGGATTATCACGAATGAGGAGCTGCGAGCAGAAATCCTGCGGCAGCTCCGTAAGCTGCGGAAAGACCAGATCGTCGCCGAGCCGGTTGGCCGCAACACTGCGCCGGCCATCGGTCTTGCAGCTTTCATCTTGCAGCGTACTGATCCTGATGCGGTGCTTGGGCTCTTTCCGTCAGACCACGTGGTTGGCGATGAGACGCGTTTCCATGAAGTAATCAGTGAAGGAGTGGAAATCGCGGCGTCCGGCGAGAACATCGTAGTACTTGGCATTCAGCCCTCCCGTGCTGAAACCGGGTACGGATACATCGAAGCGGGATCTCTCTCGGCCGAAAATGCCCGCCACGTGCGGAGATTCACCGAGAAGCCGAACGCCGAACAGGCTGCGGAGTTTATTCGCAACGGCAATTTCTATTGGAACAGCGGCATGTTCCTATGGAGTGCGAAGACGCTGGTGAATGCTCTGAATGAACATCTGCCGAAGACAGCGGCGCTGCTCGACAAGATCGCACCCGATTTTGGCACGGCAAAGTTTGCGGGCACTTTCCGACGGCTTTATCCGAAGTGCGAAAACATTAGCGTGGATTACGCGATCCTTGAACCGCGGTCGGCCAAAGGGGAGCAGGCCTCGAACATCTACTGCCTACGCGCCGATTTCGGCTGGAACGACCTGGGCTCATGGACGGCCCTCCACGAGCACCAGATTTCGAAGCACACGCAGCCTGACGGCAACCTGATCTCTGCCCAGGGCATCTTCACGCTGAACGCGAGCGGGAATTACATTCACGCGCCTGGAAAGTTCGTGGCAGTAGTAGGCATAAACGACGCTGTTGTGGTGGAGACCGAAGACGCTTTGCTGGTCACCACGCGCGCAAACGCGCAGGACGTAGGCAAAGTGGTGAAGCATCTGGATGAGAAGAAGCTGAACAAATTGGTTTGAAAATCGTCGTTGGTTGTTGGTCGTTCGCCAACTTCATTCAAACCGCGAGATGGGTTCCAAAACACCGAATGACTACGGTTGAAGCGCCAACGACCAAGGACCAAGGACCCACGACGTCCTCCGACCAGCCATCGGCTCCCATCAAATTTGGGACCGACGGTTGGCGGGCAATCATCGCTGACGGCTTCACGTTCGAGAATGTTCGCCGGGTTGCCGGCGCAATCGCCTCGTATGTTTTGAAGCATGAAGATCCCAGCCGAGGGGTCATTGTGGGCTACGACACGCGCTTCGGATCGCCCAGTTTTGCCCGCGCAGCGGCTGAAGTGCTGGCCGGTGCCGGAATTCCGGTGAAACTCTCGAGTGATTATGCGCCCACCCCTGCGATTTCTTACTCCGTGAAAAATACCGGAGCGGCCGGCGGCGTAGTCATCACGTCAAGTCACAATCCCTGGAATTGGAATGGGGTGAAGTTCAAGGCCAAATTTGGCGGATCGGCGACGCCTGCGATTATGAAAATTATCGAGCAGGAAACCGCCGCGGGCGCAATGCCAAGGGGCGAACACGCCGGCATCGAAGAAGTCGATCTGAAACCGGCATACGTGCGGGCGATCTGCGACTTTGCCGATCTCGACCTCATCGCGAAAGCCGGTTTCAAATTCGCGATTGATTCCATGTACGGATCTGGACGGGGCGTGATCGCGGAAATTTTCGAGCAGCATGGAATTGACTTTGTCGCGATCCGGCAGGAGGTCAATCCGCTCTTCCCAGACATCAATCCCGAACCCATCCAGCCACACGTCCGCATGCTTCAGGAAACCGTAATTCGAGAACGATGCCACGCTGGGTTTGCCACAGACGGCGACGCCGACCGCATCGGGGCGGTTGCCGAAGATGGCAGCTTCGTTGATTCCCACAAGATTTTTTCTGTCCTTCTCGATTGGCTGCTTCGCCGCAAGCAATGGCCGGGGGAAGTTGTGCGCGCGTTTAACACCACCCGCATGCTGGATCGGATCGCTGCGAAACACGGGCGCAAGGTGAACGAATGTGCGATCGGCCATCGGATATTCGCGCTATCTGCCTGAGCGGGACGGGATATTGAATTCGCTTTTGTTGGCGAACGTGATGGCAGAAGAACAGAAGCCTCTTGGTGAGCTGGTGGCGGCACTGCAGAAGGAATTCGGGCCGCACTACTATGGGCGTCGCGACCTGCATATTCCCGAAGAATTAAAGCGGAATGCCATAAGCCGCGCGCAGTCCAAGGAAACCAGGCAGCTGGGAAAGTACTCGGTTGTCAGGAAGGAATACTTGGACGGAATCAAATTGTTCTTAAGTGCGTCCACGAACGGCAACGGCGCTGAGCCCTGGGTGTTGTTTCGCGCTTCGGGAACAGAGCCTCTACTGCGCATTTATGCGGAAGCGGCTTCGCAGGAACTGGTAGAAGAAGTGCTGGTTTCGGCCCAGGCATTCGTACAGTCCGCGTAACTTCAAAACATGCCACGGATTCTCGCGGATGAACACGGATTAAATCAGGGCCGAATTGGAAGGAATGTGGATTTCAGATTCGAGCTAATCCTTGCAGAATCGCGGGCCAATGTCTTTCGTAAGCCTCGCGCCAGTACAGTTCAAGTGCCATAATCTAGACAATGGAAGCTGAAAGCCCAGTTCTGCCGCCCGATTCCGCCGAGGCGCGGCGATACAACCGTATACGGCGCTGGCTAGGGATCGCTGAATTTGCGCTGAGCCTGGCATTGCTCGTCGTACTCGTGATTACGGGTTGGACGGGTTGGTTGCGCGATCTCGCGTACCAAGGCGCATTTCAGAGCTATGCCCTTGCCGTTTTTCTTTATACCGTCATGCTCGTGGTGATTGGCAAGATCCTCGGGCTGGGGATGGATTACTACAGCTTTCGGCTGGAACATCGCTATCGACTCTCGAACCAAAAATTGCGGGGATGGATTTGGGATGAGGTCAAAGGACTCCTAGTGAGTGCCGTACTTGCCGCGGCTTTGGTCGAGTTGCTGTACTTCATCATTCGGCAATTTTCGCAACACTGGTGGATTCTGGCGTGGCTCGGATTTTTGGGAGTTGTGGTCCTGATGGCACAACTTGCTCCAGTGATATTGTTTCCGATTTTCTACAAGTTTGAGCCGCTTCAGGATGAGGACCTCAAGCTTCGGCTTGTTCGTCTCGGTGAGCGCGCCGGCACACGCGTGAGAGGTGTGTACAAGTGGCGGCTATCAGAGAAGAGCAAGAAAGCCAACGCTGCCCTTACTGGTTTGGGGAACACGCGGCGCATCATTTTAGCGGACACCCTTCTCGATAATTATTCGGCTGACGAGGTTGAGGCCGTGCTTGCCCATGAACTCGGGCATCATGTTCACAAACATATTTTGAAGAGCATTGGTGTACAGGCCGGTGTGACGCTGGTCGGGTTCTGGGCGGCAAACTGGGTGCTGCGCTACGCCGTGGATCGCTGGCACAAATTTCCGGCGCTGTACGATTTTGCCAATCTACCGTTGATCGTATTGATCTTCGCTGTTCTGTCCTTCTTGCTGATGCCGGCACTCAATGCGTTATCCAGGTTCAACGAACGCCAAGCGGACCGGTATGCTTTCGAGAACATCGCCAGCGTTGCACCCTTCATTTCTTCAATGAACAAATTGGCCGAGCAGAACCTCTCCGAGCGAACACCGTCGCGATGGGTGGAGTGGTGGTTCCATTCGCATCCCGCGGTCGCGAGACGGGTCGCGGCGGCGGAGAGTTGGGAGAAGCAAGCTGCTAGTGGCTAGTTGTTAGTAAGCAACTGTTCAACACGCGCAAAATCCTCTTCCGTATCCACTCCTATGCTGTCAAACGGCGTTTCGGCGGCATAGATCGGGATCCCGTTCTCGAGGAACCGCAATTGTTCCAACCGCTCGGCGCGCTCAAGCAAAGACTCGGGAAGGCTGACAAAGCAGTCGAGCGCCTGCTTGCGGTAGGCGTAAATTCCCAGGTGTTTGAAGTAGCTGGGCTGTGAGCCATCGCGGTTGAAAGGAATTGCGGAGCGCGAGAAATACAAAGAGCGGCCACTGAGATCGGTCACAACTTTGACCGTGTTTGGATTGGCAATGTCCTCTGGGGCGGCCGGAGTTTTCAGCGTCCCGACCGGGGCCTCCGAGGCTCTCATCAATTCGACCAGGATGGCGATGTGCTCGGCGCGAATCATGGGCTCGTCGCCCTGGACATTTATATACACCTCGGCATCCACAGACTGCGAAACTTCGCGGACGCGTTCTGTCCCGCTGCGGTGCTTTTCGGAAGTCATGCGCGCGTTGCAGGAGTGTTTGCTGCAGGCGTCGAGGATTTCCTGGGAATCCGTCGCGATAATCACCTCATCGAGCAGCGGCGACGAACGCACTGCCTGATACACCCACACGACGAGCGGACGCCCGTTGATCTCGCGCAGCATTTTTCGCGGCAAGCGCGTTGAGCCAAGCCGGGCGGGGATGACAGCGACTGTTTTCATGAAGGTTTAGTGTCAATGTTTTGTGGAAGCCACGCAAGCCGCTTCGCGGGGCGTTGCGGTCCCATTGTGGCCGGGATGATAAAATCACGTTTG
>QHZR01000134.1 GCA_003224755.1 Acidobacteriota bacterium | reverse complement strand
ACTTGCGATTGTGTGTGAGATGACGGACTTCCACCCCTCCGCGTACAAATCGGCGCGCACGGGAAGGTAGCCGGGATAACGGCATCGCATTTGGTCAAGAAGATTTCGGTCAAGAGTGACCAGGATCAACGGTTCCGTACCTTCTGCGAGAACCTCGCCAGTAGGGGCTACTGCAAACGATGGCCCGCCGAGCGGCACACCGAATTCCGGCTGCGGACGCGGCACCGAAATCCCGTAGGTACAGCTCGTGATGGCATTGGCTGTGAGAACTGTCTTCCATCGCGAAAACGTCGCTGCCTCCGTCGCTCGCGGGCAAACAATTATCTCCGCGCCGAGCGCGCCAAGAAGGTGTGAGCCTTCCGGTCGATTGACGTCCGAACAAGTCTGAATTCCAACGGGCAGAGGAAGTCCGTGAATCACGGATGGTGGCTCATCGCCGGGATCGTAATGCGAGGTCTCCCAAAAGCCCTCCTCTTCGGGGAGGTGCAGTTTGCGATAGGACCCGATGAGCGCACCCGACCTGTCGAACACCAGTGCCGTGTTATGGCAGCGCCCTGTTTTCACATCCTGAATGATTGCGCCGCCGATGAGAGCGATCCCAACCTCGCGAGCGGCCTCGCTCATCGCTCGATGACGCGGGCCGGCCGGCGGTTCGGCCTCGTCATTCTGGACCAATTTGCTGGCTGGCGACCAGACATTGAGCGGAAGCTCCGGCAAGATGGCGAGATCTGCTCCTCCGGATCGCGCCTGCTTCAACACCTCGCGCAGGCCGGTAATGGCATCAAGGTCGGGAAACACCATCCTGATTAAAGCAACATTCAGCTGCATGCAAATCCCTTGTAGTCCATGTAATGCGCAGTTTCGGCGGCGACCGATGCTCCGCACACCTGCTCGACAACATGCAAAGCCATATCGATGCCCGCAGAAACTCCCGCAGAGGTGATGATGCCATCGTCCACGAAACGGAGCTCACGCTGGATCGAAATGTCAGCCTCGCGCGCGTCGCTGATTTCTTGCAAAAGATCCAATGCTCCCCAATGAGTGATTGCCCGCCTGCCATCAAGCAGCCCGGCTTGAGCAAGCAACAAAGAACCCGTACAAACGCTCGTCACTTTCTTGGCTCTCGCTGCCGTCGTGCGTATCCAATCGAGGGTTTCCCTATCCCTCAAGAGAGCGCGGGTGCCGTAGCCGCCGGGGACGACCAGGAGATCGATCGCAGGTGCTGTCTGGAAGCTGTAGCGAGGCGTTAATTGCAGATCGCCAGTGGCCGTGACGGTCTCCCCGTTTCTCGTCAGCGTAAAGACTCGAAAGGGGGCGCTCGCGTCTGATCGGCGCGACTCAACGCCCGGAACAATCCTCGTTCGAGAAAAGACTTCGAAGGGGCCAGCGAAATCAAGCACTTCAACGCCGTCGAATATCAGGATTCCGACGTTGAGCTTGTGAATGGACGGCTGAGCAGGGCTGTTTGCGATGTTCATTGGCAGCACTAATCCCAGACTGACGGCCGTTCCACACCAGCCATGCGGAGATACTGCAACATCTGTCCGGCGTGAACTGCTTCGTGATACGCGATTCGCAAAATGAAGTCACCAGCCTTGCGGATGTAGCCCACGTCGCTCCGATCGATTGAGATGGTATTCAGATCGTCCTCGGACAATTGTCGAACGGTTTCCAAGAGTGACTCCCGATAGGGATTTGCGAATGCAAGTGCAGCCTCCACTCCATCGAAGCGACGGTTAATGAAAGGGCTAGCACCTGTATAGCTGCGCCGCTCACGGACCATATGTCCGTATAGATAATCTGCTTCCAGGACATGTCGCACAATTTCGAAGCAGCTCATAGCGTTCGGATAGGGACGCCAGTCGGAGAAGGACAACGGGATCGCCCGCCAGATGCGAATACTCCGGCGTCTCGTTTCCGTTAAGTTGAGGCAAAGAAGTTCAGAACCAGACATATTGTCTCTTTCTAGTGCGAATCGGCCATCACCGGCCTGGCTAAACGCCTGAGGACTCAATCAGGATGCTCTCGTAGCCGAGCCATATGGGGCATCGCAGCCTGCAATCTCAGCCAAAGTTAGTCTAATCTGCTCAGCGAGATTGCCGTCGTGAAGCCGAATCTCATCCAGCAGTGCGCTCATCGTTCTGCGAAATGCGCGTTGGAGCTCCTCAGGAGTAAGCGATGACGGATAACACTCCCCAAATCTGCTTCTCTGGTCTCCGGAGAGATCGTCAAAACCTCTGCCCTCACTGGTCGAAAGATCCTCTCGAAGGCATGCCAATGCGATCACCCGATTTCGCATGTTGCTTAACATGTATTCGGCCTGAAGAATGCGGCGTCTCGCAATCGAAGAGCGTACATGTAACCCATAAAGCCATGCTAAGCCGATTAGCTCGGTTGCGTTGTCGCCGACCGCGAGCCGCGGCTCGTTCGCGTTTCCAAAGATCAGCTTAAATTTGGGACCCGTGGCGGTGAATCGGCCGGCGGGCCAGAAGCTGAGATCCACTTGTAGCGTGTTGCGCAAGAGGAACACGCGGTACAATGTCTCGCCTCTTCGTACGTCGCAATGAGCGATGGCTTCGTGATCGCGGTACATTCGAGCCGTCCATGCGGCGATTACGTCGTCCAGTGCAGCGTCGTGCGACACACATAGCGCTAGGTCGATATCGGACCAATCATCAAGGCGATCTGCGGCGGCGGAGCCGAGATACGCCGCTCCGGTGACATCGGAGTCCGCTTGGGCAGCACGAACAAGTGCCGCCCTTATTTGCTCGCGTTCATCTCTGCTAAACATCCGAGTGCTACAGCAAGCTTCTGCCAAATTTCTCGGGCATCACCAACCGGAAACGATTTCGATTTTTTCGATACTGATGGCGTGGGTTCCACCGCGTTCGAACAACCGTCCAGTCGCGCGCACATACCTGCCCGCGTATGGGAACAAGCGACGGCGTTCGTCTCTGTCGGGAAGCTGAGCCGAAAGCAGTGTGTACAGCTCTCCCGACTTTGTGAGGATTGCCAGCGGAGATCCTGCCCGGACACACTGGATGATGCACTTCCTACTCTCCTCGTCTTTTGCCACAGTGGCATTCTTGTTGCGCAATAGGCACGCCGCATCGCGTACGAATCCGACAACTGTGCCAGGCGTGCCCATCATGTCTGAAGGGATTGGCTCCGATGTTTGGGCGTAGCCGGACAGAGCAATTGCCAGCGCGCCGGCGATCATCATCGACTGAGTCATCATTCGTGACATGCCGAGTGCCTCATTTCCGATATTCGAAACGGTCATTCCTGACCAAGTTGCGTTCCCATCTGAGCGCGGGATGACAGTGCTTGACTTGCGTTTTCTTGCACGTTGGTCGGACCCCCATCAAATTTCAGATCAAGAACCTCAATACCTCGGAGATGAATTGGCTCCTTCCGTGGTCGGGGCGGTTTAAGAACAGGTAGTGCGTGCCGCCCTTGATCGTCAGCGTCTCAACCCTAGCCGAGTTGACGAGCTCTCTTGCGAGGGAGCTGACGTCTGCTGGACGTGACCAAAAGTCCAGTTCACCCCGCACGATCAAAACCGGAACTCTAATGTCTTTTGCCGCAAACACCGGGCGCCCAAGCGAAAGGTTGAACGCATCGACTTGGTAACCAATCGGAATCCGCACGCTTGGTGGATTACGACTTGAGGCTGTACGGTCCGTTGCAAGCGTCTGGGTAACGTAGGCATCAGCCACTGCCGGATCACGCCATTGACTCTTGTCTGCCGCGGGAATTGATGCGTCCCAGCGCCGCAGTAGCCCGCTTCCATCGACAATACGATATCCACCAGCATGACGATCAAACTGTTCTGGATCATTTCTGTCCTGCATGGATGCCCGGAGTTCCCAAGGCGCATTAACGGAATAAAGCGTATTGAGCAAGATAACAGCAGTCAGAGCCGCTGGTCGGCGGCTACCATACGCGCACGCCCAGTGACCGCCACTTGCCCATCCAAGCAACGCGGTTTTTTCATGTGTGCGACGCACAACCCAGTTAGCAACCGTGGCGATGTCGTCCGCAGCTTCCTTCGTCGGTACTAACGGTGCGCTGTTCTCGGGTGGCTGATCCATCGCACGGGGCTTCGTCGAACTGCCCCACCCACGAACATCCATAATGAAGATTCGAAAGCCTCGTTTTGCGAAGTCCTCAGCAAGGGAATAACCGGGCACAGGCAGGTCAAATGAGGGCACTCCTCCGGGACCTCCGCCGTGAAGAAGAATCAGATTCTTCGCATTGGCATCGCGGTGGTCCCGTAGCTCTCGTACATGAAGTCGCCCCGCTCCGCCTGAAATGAGGAAGTCTTGACGTTGGATTTGCGCTGCAGCAGTAGGGCCGAGCGCAAGTCCGAGCAAGAGGAAAATGATCGGGCTGAGGCGGCCCGTGCTGCGGGCTCTGACCGTTCGGAGCCACAGCATTCCGATCGCGAATGGCCCCCCGACCAGCGGGTTCATTTCCACTCCTTGCGTCGACTCTCGTACGCAGCAACGAGCAGGGCAGCCGAGGATGCCGAGAACACCGAATAATCCAGTGGCGATTTGATGCCAAACGAAATCGCCATGGCGGTCCCAAACAAGATCAATAGCACTGCGCTTCCAAGAGCAACCCAGACACGCCAGATTCCCAGGATCAAGGTAATGCCGAAGAAGAGCTCCGCTACCGTAGCGGCCCACGCCAGAAATGGGATCGTGGACGCGGGCATGAAGGAGTTCACTTTGGCCGTGTAGCGCACAAAGCCTGCAAAATCCCCGTAACCGACATTTCGCCCACGGTAAAGTCCAAACCGGTCAGCAATCCCAGACAGGAATGCAACACCAAGCGCAATGCGCGCACACAGAGCCGCCCAACATAGCCAGTCAGGCCGACCAGGCTTGCCCTTGTTTTCACTCGTTCCCACTGGTCTCATTCCTGCGGCATTGATTGAGTATTTCCCTTCGAGCTATCAACCGGAGGCACGCTAAGCTTTGTCTCACGATCACAAAGGAAGTAGGCGAGGAATTTGGCCGGCGCGGTTCTACTGGCATTTGCTGATATCAGGTGAACTCCGTTAGCTGGCTCGAAAAAGCTCTCTCCTGCCCGATAGACGGCGGCCGACTCACCTTTCACTTGCGAGCGGATTGCGCCCGAGACTACATACGCTACGACGGAGCACGGATGACTGTGGGCCGGCGAACCCGCACCGGGGCCATACGCAACCTCCAACACTGTAATTCTGAGGTCATTGCCTTTCATCGCAGGGAGCGATCGCGACAACACTACTCGGTCCGCGGTCGCCTTGCTTTCTCCGCCCGGCGCATTCGCTGCAGCGAAGACTACTCCATAAGAGAGCCCTGCTACAGCCAATATCCTCCATGCTGAGATTCTTATCATTCTCGTTCCTCCATGCATACACTCAGGGAGAGCGTTGTGGCGTCGGCATGCACGCGGCAACGATACCGAGCGCAACCAGTATAATTCCACTCGCGAAACGAGTAACCGTCTGGAAGCCAGTGTTCGACCTGGCAGCATCACCCAACTTTCCTCCGAGGCAGCCAAACAGTGAATTCGTAAAGAATCCCAACACAACAAACGCGATTCCAAACGTCAGGATTTGGGCGCTTGTCGAACCCGCCCTCGGATCCACGAACTGCGGCAGAAATGCCAAGAAGAACAGGGCCGTCTTTGGGTTCAGCGCGAGAAATCCCTGCAGAATCAGCGAGGGTTTTACGGGCCGCTGCGTTCGAGAGTTTCCTTCGACTGCGCTTGCCGTACGCGCGCCCTTACCGACAAGGGTCAGGGCCCCGAGGACAACAAGGTAGGCTGCTCCCGCAAACTTGAGCGCCGAAAAGATCGCCGACGCGGACGCCAATAACGCCGAAAGGCCGACGGCTGTGACAACTACTTGCAACAGGTCCCCCAACGCGAGGCCGATCGCCGAGAGCAAAGCTGCGTGAGAACCTTGTGCGATGGCACGAGACATCACATACATGATCGAAGGGCCCGGCGTGATGAGCAGCACGAAGGCAGCGCTGAGAAAAATCGTCCAATGTGTTACGTCTGGCACGTCAGTTAATCACCCCCGTTGCAGCAACCGTGGTTTCACGCACCACATCGCAAATCCAATCATTTTGTAAATTGGAATGGCTGCTCGTACCGGTCGGCGAATACGGTTCGCGAAGGCGAAAGCCGACCGGGATACTTGCCATCCTCTCCGCGCAAGTGACCGATCGCCAACAGGAAGAGCACGCGAAAGTGTGCTGGGATACCGAGCACCGTTCTTACCGCTTCCTCGTCGAAGCCTTCCATGGGTCCTGTGTCATAGCCTAGCGCTTCTGCCATCCACATCATTGTCGTTGCTGCGATCATCGTCTGCTTCGCAACCCACATGGACATGTTGGGATGTGAGCCGAGATCGGCTATGACATTCTTCCGCTTTCTTTGAGCCCAGACATCACCGCCGATGCCGTGCTCCTGGCCCAAGCGGATGACCTCTTCGATGTCCTCCCGCCAACCAAGAGTGTCTCCGCAGGCCACGATCACAACCGGGGCTTCTTCGACCTTCTGCTGGTTCATTGCGGCCATCCGCAGCTTTCTTCGCTGGTTTCCATCACGAACGACGACGAAGCGCCAAGGCTGAAGGTTGTAACTGCTCGGTGCCTCCAGGCCAGCCCGGAGAATTTCCTCCAAGTCGGAGTCTGCTATGGACTCCGCTGCAAAAGTGTCAGTAGCCCTCCGCAGGCGCACTAGCTCGGATAATGGTTTTTCATTGCGCATGCGGCGCCCTCTGAAAGATCAAAGTCGTTGCAGCCATGTAGGAAGTCGCGACGAGAGCGAATAGGCCCCAGCTCCCATCAGCAGCAACGCGAACGCAATCAATAACTGCGTAAGCGCGTACTCCATTCCGCCATTTGAAACATCGAAGCCATGTGGAAGATGCACCAGGAAGATCGCTCCCAGCAGCACAACGATCAAAGCCACAGCCGAGAGTCGGATAAAGACACCTAGCAGCACGGCGATTGCGGGCACAACTTGGGCCAGCCCGACTAAATAGCCGATTACGACTGGAAATCGATGATCCACCGCAAAACGCTCGGGGCCAGGCCCTCCAAACGCACCGAAAAGAATGGCCGCGCCGTGATACAGGAATGCCAGACCGCTGGCAAACCTCAGAGCGAGCAACGCGGCATCAACTCCCCGCGGAGGATGTTGCAGGCTCACCCGCGATTTCGAATCGACTAACAACACGCCAGTGATTTTCACGGATAAAATGGCATTATTGCTAGCTCCATTTACGAGGTGATGGAGATACCATTTATAGGGCTATCTTGATCAGTACAGGAGCGAGATTGTGCCGAAAAGGTCGCTTGAAGTACTTCTGGACGTATCGGTGGATCGTACCAGCGAAGTACCCTTACACCGTCAGGTGTACTTGGGCATCCGCCGCCTGGTTCTTACCGGCCGCCTGAGTCCAGGCTCACGTTTGCCGTCTACGCGTCATTTGGCGAATGACTTGCGCCTGTCGCGCACGACGGTACTGGACGCCTTCGAACAACTGATCTTTGAAGGGTATCTCGAAGGCAAGGTCGGGTCAGGAAGTAGAATCTCCTCGCACATTCCGCATGATGTGCACACACTGGCATCCGCTACGCAGCAGAATGCAATACCGGCCGTTCGACGCAAGCCACGAATTGCAAGACGCGCCTTAACGCACTCATTCCACCAGAGACCGGCGGCCACGCCAGCCCGACCGTTTCGGCCAGGTCTGCCCGACATCTCCAGCCTGCCACTTGAGCTCTGGTCAAGGCTGACGGCCAAGTATTGGCGACGGGCAGCGGATCAGCTTTATGAACATGCCGATTCTTTGGGATTCCTGCCGCTGCGGAAAGCCATCTGCGACTACGTCTCACGATCGCGCGCCGTTCGCTGCGACCCTGACCAGATCGTAATCACGACTGGGGCGCAGCAGGCGCTTTATCTTTGTGCGAAAACGCTGCTCGATCCCGGCGAATCGGTCTGGATGGAGGATCCAGGGTACCCCCGCGCGAGAGTGGCATTTCAGAGTGCGCAACTCGATGTCATACCTACTCCGGTGGATTCCGAGGGGCTGAATTCGGCTGCCAGTTCGAAGAAACGCTCGGCACCTCAAATGATCTACGTGACCCCGTCTTTTCAATGTCCTCTCGGCTACACGATGACCCTCGAAAGACGTTTTGATCTGTTACGTGTTGCTGCACGGAACAATGCATGGATTCTGGAAGACGACTATTTCAGTGAATTTCGTTATGGCACGGACCCGGTGGCAAGCCTGCAGGGCCTCGACCGCAATGAACGTGTTATCTACATCGGAAATTTCAGTAAGAACGTGGTTCCATTCCTCAGAATCGGGTTCTTGGTGGCTCCAAAGTCCATTGTTCACGCGCTAAAGATGGCCCGTACTTCCGTGAGCCGCCAGCCACCTGGGGTCGACCAAGCCGCTTTGGCTGAATTCATTGCGGATGGACGATTAGAGCGGCACATCAGGGCGACGCTTCAAATTTATCGTGGGCGATACGAAGCGCTCGTCAATGCTATCCGACAGCACGGTGGGGGAGTGCTCGAAGTCTCGCAAAATAGTGGCATCGCTATGTACCTCGTCGCATGGCTTCCGGCGGGAGTTGACGATCGAGTTGCTGCCCGAATCGCATCCGCTGCTGGCGTAGATACCGTTCCACTGTCCAACTTCGCGTTGCACAAATTACGTCGTGCGGGTCTGGTGCTTGGCTACAGCGCATATAACGCTACGAGTATCCGCGAAGCGGCCCAGCGACTCTGCCGCGCGTTGTTACGGGTATATCGCGCGTAAGAAGAGTTGCATCCAGTGTGGGTTTACACGTTGGGACTCTCTCGTCCGCGCATTGCGTCTAGTTGCCCGATAAGCAAGAAAGCGCAAGTGCCAATCAGCCCGAATGTTCACAATGACGGTGCGAAATAGTCGAGGAGGCTCTAGCCATGTTTCGCAAATCACCCAGAGCGAAATGGCTGATTGGCATCGCTGCCATAGTGGTTTTGATCATGTCTGTGATGGCCGCTACCGATGCGCACAATTCAATGAACATGGACCCTTCTTCGCGAGAGGCCATGATCAGTGTCTTGGGATCCCCAAATCCCAATCCGTCGCTTGGGGAAGAAGCGCAAACATTTGATCGCCTCATCGGTAGCTGGGACGCCGACTTCGGCTTTCCTCAAGCCGATGGCACCGTCCGCCATAAAAAGGGCGAGTTGCATTTCGGTTGGGTGATGGATGGCCACGCAGTACAGGATCTGTGGATCGGCTACCCGACCGGCGAGCAGAAGGAACGCACGATTGGAACGACCTTTCGGTTCTTCGACACAAAGTTGAAACAGTGGCGAATTGTCTTCATCAATCCACAGTACAACTATGTGGTCACGACGCAAGGCGGTCGCGAGGGTGATCGCATCGTGCTGCGCGGCACCGATTCCGATGGGCTTCCAATACGCTGGATATTCCGTGAAATCACGCCTGAATCGTTTCACTGGACCGGCGAAAAATCACACGATGGCGGGAACACCTGGGTTCTCGAGGAAGATCACCACATGAAGCGGCGTGCCAGCTAGCAGTCGAACGCGCGCTGACTGTGCAAGTTCGCTCGGAGGATCAGATCTTTTTTATTGTCAGTGCGAGGAGGCTTGACGCATGCGTGACGCCATCAGAACGGAAGCGTTCCAAATCCGAATCGCAAGCCTCATGTTCGTCTTGGGACTTTGCACAGTTGCGGTTACTCAGACTGCCACGCAGCCAAAAAACAGCAGCTCTTCTGCGCCACAGGCGATGATCAATGTGCTTGCGTCGGGTGGACCCCATCCGTCGCTCGGAGAAGAAGCTCAGACCTTCGACCGTTTTGTCGGCACTTGGGATGGCGAGTTTACGAGCTATCGCAAGGGTGGGGCGGTTTACTACCGAAAAGGAGAACTGCATTTCGGCTGGGTACTCGATGGTCGCGCGGTCCAGGATTTGTGGATTGCCTACCCGACAGCAACTCGTAAGGAAAGCGAGATTGGCACAACGATTCGGTTCTTTGATGCGTCGCTGAAACAATGGCGCATTGTGTTCATCCTTCCAGAATTCAATTACGTGGTGACATTGCAAGGAGGGCGTGAAGGTGATCGCATTGTGCTGCGCGGCGTAGATCCCAACGGCCTTCCCCTACGTTGGACATTCAGCGAGATAACTCACGACACCTTTCATTGGCAAGGCGAAAAGTCCTATGACGGCGGCAAGACGTGGATGCTCGAAGAGGATCATCACATGAAGCGCCGCACTCGCTAAGACACAACCACTGAAATGAATTGATACTCATGAGTACGGCTGAAGCAATTGTGGAATTTGTACTCTTTTGCGTTCCCGCGCTGGTTTTGTTCTTTATCCATCGTCCTGCGCGAGGACAAGAGCGACACTGATGTACGCGCCGCACTTCGCCGCTGCTCTCGCCATAAAAGGCAGGGCCCGTGAGGCACCGCTATGGGCGCCGCTCATCGGAGCTTTCATCCCCGATCTGCTGTGGATTGCTCTTGCGCGAATCGGCATTGAGCCTGCGCAGGCATCGAACTTCTACGACGATTGGTCTCATTCCCTCGTTTCTGTCGCAATGCTGGCTACGCTGTTTTGCATCAGCTTTTCTCCGGAGGGGCAAATCGGTTTTCGTCGCGATTTGGCTGGCCGTGTTCTCGCATTTTCTGCTCGATTTTCCGGTTCACCCGAAGCGGCTAGCCTTGGCGCCTTTGACCGAAGTGTATCTTGGCTGGGATCTGTTGGCGTGGGGTTCGCGCCCAGGGTGGCTTGGTGCAATCAATGACTTGTGGCTGCAGTTAGCGGTCCTGCTGGCCCTGCTTGTCTTTTACGCAGCCGGAGCGCGCAGGGTCCGTATTCAGCCGACGGCGGCGGCCGCATCATCTGCGCTGCTCATCGGGATTCAATTGCTGGCACTCCTGCCATGCATCAGCTATTGAAGGAACCACTCGCCTCATTGCCGGAGCTAAGGAGGAAGACTTAAGTTTCGAAGGCAACATCCCGAAATATGCGCGGAACGTTCGAATGAAATGACTGAGATTGTTAAAGCCCGCGGCGTAGCACACGTCTGTCACCGGCATTCCAGAACGCAAGAGATCACGTGCGCGCTGAAGTCTTCGACGCACTAAGTACTTGTGTGGAGGCGTTCCAACCAGTTCCCGGAATACGCGTGCAAACAGAAAGACACTCATCCCGACTTGCGATGACAGCCGCCACAAGGAGTGGTGCGCCGTCGGATTGCAATCCATCAATTCACGCGCCGCGCCGATCCTCTCGCCGTACCAGCGTAGTAGCTCGGGACGATATAACCGGGGGCCGTCATGCTGAGCGTTGGCTGCGGCGTCCACGAGCTCGCATGCCAGCGCGTCCAGCGACATTTCAGCAGCATTGGATAAGAGCAAACCGAGTCGCAGCCGCAGGAACGCTAATCTATTTGTGCTTGGTAACACCAGCGGCAGCCGGAATACGCAGTTCGACAGTTCACCTGCCAAAGGACCATAAAATTCCACTCGCAAGCATGTATCGGGCTGAGCATATTTGACGTGTGAATAACCGTACACCTCACTCGGGCGGCTCAGGAATATGCTCCCGGCACCAAGCGTCCATTCGCGTCGCCCGTATTTCAGCCTGAACCAGCCGTGCTCCACGATATTGACGCGGAAGTTCTCTGCGGCATTGTGTGACGAATAATTGGTGGGTAGCGAAATCTGTGAGGGATGATCAAATCGAACTAGCGAAACAGACGATGTTTCCCGCACCATTTGAACGCGAAACGGCTCTACGTTCAAAGGCACACGACAATCAACGGGAGTCATAGACGTAAGCGTCACACCTCGGCCCTGAATGATTGTTATTTTAGGCCGAAAAGCCGGTGGAACGAGAGGGAGTATCAACGAGGGGAGTAAAACTGAGCCACTCTGTTCGGAGTGAAAGTAGTCCACGAGGGGCTTTGAGGAGAGCAAAAGATTGAGAAATGCTCGGCGGCGAGGGCGTCTGGAGAGCGAAGGCCGCCATTTGCCGTGAATGGGACACGCTCGTTTCGGCTTCCCGGTAGTGTGCTCGTGGGGCACACAACTGAGCCACCAACGCGAGGGAGCGGTGCTTTTCAGGGCCTGAGCTGATAAAACTCTCCCAATCGCCCCGCCGCCTGCCAGTGCATGCGCGCACGCACCAGCTCGGCAATCTGGCGAATGTGCCCCAGATCGTGCATGGCCCATTCATGCAGCATCTGCTGGAGCGTAATCTCTCCCGCCACTTTGTGCATGGCCTTCCGTCCGCCAGCACTGCGCGGCAGCGTGCGCAGGAACTCGATGTTGGTACCGCGCTGCTCTTCGAAATGGTCGAAGGAACCCTCGGCATCGGCGTCGCGGTATAGATCGAGATACATCTGCGCATCGTCCTCTTCGAATTCCGGCAATTCTTCATTTAGGAACTGATCGACGCGCATGCGATAGCAGTGGCCCTCCGAATGCGAAAGGTGGGCGAGTACCTCGGCCACCGAAAATCGGTCGGACGCCGGCTTCCAATGGGCGTCGTCGTGCGAGAGTTCACGTATCAGGCCGCGCAGGATCGCGGGCGTTTCTTCCAGCAGGTCGAGGCAATCGAGTCCGTCGTCTTCCGCCATGCGATTTATCCTACGATATTCTCCCCACCGTCCTCATACAGGGCATTGAGATCGTGGGACGTTCACTGTTGAACGATTTCACCAGGGACTCTTAGATAACCACAAGGTCGCTCTGAACTCGGCCCGTGATCTCGGCCGAAGCCTTAAGCACGAGACGTCCAGCTCCCGCTGCCAGTCGAAAATGCGGAACGCAATCGGGTCGCGATGGTGGTGGTCATAGAAACAGCCAATCGTCGAATCCACGCTGGGTCAAGACTGATTGAATGGCGGCAAGATCCATGAGCAGCGAACGATTCGGAGTTATTTCTTGCGTGTGTAGTGGAAAATCGTAGTGCCCGGCTTTCCCTTGTACAGATACGTCCACCGCTGTGTCATGTGGTCTTTGTCATCGAGAGTCATCGTTACCCCCGTGTTGTGCCAGTCATCGGGTGTTTTCATCCCCGTTATCCGCACGAGCGAAAACGTCACACCTTTCTGCAGGTCGTCTGGAATGCCCGTCTCCATCTGAGGCTGATTACGGGCTGCGCAGTAATGAGTAAAGATCAAGTGGTCACCGTCAACGGTGATCATGGTGATCATAGCCGGTCCATTTGCCGGTTTCGTTTCAGCCATGAGCGCGCTTCCGTTGGCGGTCAAGGTGTAATTTTCTGTGACTGGGACGCCGTCTTGAACTGCTTCCCAGTCGCCGACTAGTGATGTGAGCTGCTTGAACACGGCATCGCTCTTGCTTGTGTTCGGTGGCTGCGTCTGAGCCGACAACAAGATGACGCTGCCCACTATGGCCGCTAGGGCATAAAGGCAACAGATACCAATTCTTTTCATCACCGACCCTCCCCAAAGAAGTCATCGAGACAACATTGTGAAGAAACTGGGCCAGTGCAGAACTTGCGGTTTCTTGCTTTTTTGAGGCACGCCCAAGAGGCCCTTCAGACGTTATCGCCCCGACTCATCGAGGTCAGTTCCCGAAGGCCGACAATGAGGCGGTCGATATCATCGAAGTTGTTGAAGATGTGAACGGAGACGCGCAGGCCTTTGCCTCTCGCTGACACAATGATGTTTTTCTCCGCTAGACATTTAACAATGTCAGGTGCATTGTGAATCTCGACGATGGTAATGCCGGATCGCTGTTCGCGCTTTAATGGGGAGGCGATGTTGAATCGTTCCGCTTCAAGCCGGTGATGTAAGTAGTCGGTCAGTTCGTGGATGCGTTCTTCAATTCGCAGCTTCCCGATTTCCTCGAACAAGGTGAGGGCGCCGCCTAAAGCGAAGATGCCGGCGAAATGAGGGCAGCCGACCTCCAACGCTGCGGCGGTTTGTTTCAAATCCAGCCGATCATTTACGACCGCTTCCGGATCGCGGGCACTCCACCACCCCGCACCTGGGAAGGAGGTTGGGCTGAGAAAACGAGGCGCGAGGTACAACCCACCGACACCATACCCAGCCTGCGCCCACTTGTATCCGCTGAAGACCAGAAAATCAATGCCGCTGTTAACCACATCGATGGAAAAAACACCTATCCCTTGCGTGGCATCGACAACAAAGATTAGGTTGCGTTCACGACACAGACGGCCCAACGCAACGAGATCCTGTCGAAAGCCCGTCGCGAATTGGACAAAGCTGATCACGAGTACGCGTATGTTGGCTGTGATGCTTTTCTGAATATCGTCCAGATCGATGACGCCACGATCTCGCGAGCACACAAAATCCACTCGATATCGCTGCTGAAGCCAAGGCAGTGTGCAACTTGGAAATTCATCAGCCGGGCACAACACATCTCCGCAATGATCGAGAATGCCAGCAATCAGGTTCATTCCATGCGAGGTGCTATATGTAAACGCGACGCCGCGCGCATCCGCATTAATAAAACTCGCGAGCTTCTCCCGTATCTGTTCGGCCTGGCAGAGCCAACTCTCCCATCGAACGTCGCCGTGCTCTGCCATTTCGTCGTAGTAGCGTTTGCCTTCCCGAGCTGCAAGAAGTGAAAGTGGGGGCGCCGCAGCGGTGTTCAAGTATGTATAGCGCTCCGCGGCGGGAAATAGCGCTCTGATTTGACTCCAATCCATCTGGGACCTCCTTCTGCAGCACGAAAGCGCTGGGAAACGGAAACGGACTACAGACAGCGAATAGATGCCGCAGGTGCTGCTCCGCCTGTCTCAGGGTGTCTGGGGCAGCTACGGTATCGCCGCGATTCATAACCTGGAATAGGCGCCTTCGAGTGCGACTAAATAGACTGCGCGGGAGCACTCGTGCTGGTCTACTCTGATGCTGATGAATGATGCCCGATCATCGGCTGCATCAAGACTTCGTAATGGGCCGAACGTCCCTCGTAACGCGAAAGGAATTGGCGGCGTTCCACCGGCACGATAGCCTGTTCGTAATCGGGGCCAGCAAACTCGCGCAATGCTTTCAACGAGTCCCACAGCATCACTGTGACGAATTCGACCTCCTCGTCGTAGAGTCGTTTAAGCAAATAGCTACCCTTATATCCAGGCACTTTCATAATGCCCGGTAGGATCTCCGCTTGTAATGCAGCCGCGTAAAGCTCGGCGTTTGCGTGCGTCGTATAACCACGCCAAATTCGGGCGATCATCCTTGTAGCCTACGGATATGGCGTCACGACTCGCTTGCGCTTTCTTGCGCCATTTCAACTGAGGTGTACTCGGCCGAAATACTCCTCTCCTCCCGCCATTGACACCGGCTGGGAGGTGTCGCTGACTTGGTTTGACCATCCTGCGGGCGCAAACCTGCCCGACTCGGAAGAGCAAGCAGCGGATCGGTTTCAAGTCAACATCGTCGAGCGAGGCGCTTTCCGACTTGGACATGAAGGGCGAGAGTGGCTGCTGGGCAGCGGCTGCGTGTTTCTGAGCCGACCGAACGACGTATACCGCTACGCACATCTGCCGAATATTGAGGCAGACACTTGCCTATCCGTGAATCTATCCCAAACGCTATCCAGCGAGTTCGGCGAGCAGCTGCGCTGCCTCCCCTTGGTGCCTCCAATTACGAACCGGCTCCGTTTCTTGCAATTGCAGCTCGGGTCATTTGTTCGCGATGATATCGAATTGCGTTTGGAAACGCTCGCGTGCGAACTCGTGGATGCGGTCGCTGAAGCGCCCACAAACAAGCTCCGTTTATATCGGCCAAATCAATTGAAGTGGTATGCCGATAGAATTCACGCGGCCCGACAGAGAATGGATGCGAATCCTGCGGATCAACACTCGCTCTGGCACCTGTCATCGCAGGTGGCGATGAGCCCATTTCTCTTTGCGCGCGTGTTTCGGGAGCTGATAGGACTGCCGCCGCATAAGTACTTGGTTCAGCTACGTCTCGCACGTGCTCGCACTCTTCTCGAATCGGGCATGAGCGTAACGAATACTTGCTACGCAGCGGGTTTTAACAATCTGAGCCATTTCATTCGGAAGTTTCGAAAACACTACGGATTCGTCCCCTCCGCGACCAGAAGCTCGCGAATCGGTGAATTGGGACCGAGCAGCCATTAGTTGTTCCAAGGCCCAAGCCCAAAAGCTGAATGTGGCGCCCGTTCTGGATCCGTCGCCAATCATGCGAACAGAACACCGATGAGCGCTCATCCTTTTGCGCGAGTGCAGCGCATCAAAGGTACTGTTGTGTTCATGTTTGCCGATCGCGGGCGGATAACGGGCGATCCAGAAACCAGGCGCAATAACACTTGCGCGAGGGTTCGATACGGGTTCGATAAGACTTCCAAAGCTTTCCTTCGAGCTCTAACGATTGCGATCCGTGCCTCTGGTTTCAATTAGTTACGATTGTGAGTATCTCTTTCACTGCGATATCAAAACTGCCACAAGGCCAGTCCCTGTTGAACCCACGATTCCCACCCACGATTCTCGTGTCTCTCACGACTTCTCAAGTACTTAGGCGGCCAACTCCGTCCCTGGCCACCATATTTTCAATCGCTTGCAAGCTCACCGAACAGCGATTACGTTCCAAAACGTTCCAATTGCAGATGGACGTGCGGGGTATGTCTCAACGTGACCTGTTTCAAATCAGCAGGCGTTTATCTCGAAGATCAGCACATGGTGAGCCATCGCCTGCGAGATACATTGCAGCCTCAGTGCGATAAACAGCTTTTTCATGTGCCCTCTGTTCACCGTGTTGGATGGGGTGCCTCTGGGTCAGCTTGAGATGCTGCTGAAGAACAGTTCGGAGAAACTGACGTTAAGAACAATTTCTCAAGAAATGGGCCAGCAGCGATGAACAAAAATACGCACGAAATAGCATTCACAACATCCATAAATTCTCCTTTACCGGCGAGAATTATGTCGCAAGAGGGCAGACAGAATACAGACACGAAGGTAATCTCATCGGATGATGCCTCCTAAAACATCGACCCTGGTGCAAGCAAGGCAGGACCGCTTGGACTCGCTGGGGGAACGTGGAACAAATGAGGGGGTGGACCTCCGCCCGCTACCGAATCGGGGGTATACTAAGCGTAAGCCCCTCCCCGAGTCTCTGGCGGTAGACCAGCTCAAAATTTGTTCGTAAAGGAGTTGTCATGTTCAAGTTACATTTGTGGAACGATGATAGCGGTCAGGATATCGCTGAATATGCGGTGATGCTGGCTGTAATCCTAGTGATCGTTGTTGGCACGATTCGTCTGGTTGGCAGCAA
>QHZR01000133.1 GCA_003224755.1 Acidobacteriota bacterium | reverse complement strand
CGTGATAACGCAGCGGTTGTGGTCTGAGTCCATCTCGCGGTCGAGAAGATACACGCCAGCGAGCTTCATGGCCTCAACAAGGGCGTCAACTTTTGATTTGTCCCGTCCTTCGGAAAAATTAGGGACACACTCCACCAGAGTTTGCATAAGCGAGAAGCATATCCGGCGCGTAGGAGGGCCGCAAGCCGTGCTCGTGTAACGCAGAGTTTGGAAACGAAGAGGCCCAACTATCGCGCAACATGGGCACCAGCCAGGCATGCCGGTTTTCGGTTTTGACATTCTTTTTGCAACTCGCGGCCAACTGCGATGCGAATTGCAATCGTTGTCATCGTGAGCCGCTATGGACTGAGCCGGGATGGAACCAGCATAGCGCCGCAGAGATGAAGATTGATGCCTTCGAGGCCAAGCGTGCTCCTGCCAGCATTCACGCACAAGGAAAAGCGGTGCACGGCTACCGCACAATGAACCTCGCGGGAATCTTTGTGCGAGAGCGTGGGCTTTTTATGTCACCTGCGAACGAAGGGCAGTTCTATCACGATGGCCGGTTTAAGACGCTGCTCGATGTGGTCAATCGCTACGATGCCAGATTCAATCTAGGCTTGAGCGATCAGGAAAAGCATGATTTGATTGAGTACTTGAAGTCACTTTAAGCGTTACGAGCCCGCGCCGGCAGCCTGCGTCTTCACCAGCAGGCGCCGAGCGTTGGCAATGAGATCTCCGACCTCAAATGGCTTTACCAGAAATGGAACATGGTTCTGCTCGAGGAAGCTGCGGACTTCGGGTTCCGCCAGGCTGGAAAAGGTGAACAGCAAGTGTCGCGCCAACGCTGGCGAGTGTTCCGCAAACCAGGCATGGGATTGCTGCACACTCCCGGCTCCCGGCATTTTGCCATTAATGATGACCGCGTCGAATGATCTGTGCTCAAATGCAGACTTTGCTTCGTCGAAGCTGGTGAGTGTGCTCACTTCCGCGCCAGCGCCAGCCAAAACATCACGCTCGAATTCAAGGACGGCCTCTTCATCTTCGACAAGCAAGATCGTGCCGTGCAGCGCGCTCTCGCGTTTTTGAACGGAGGTTGTTATCTCTTCGGGAGTCACAGCGTGCCCCGCGGAAGGCAACCTGACCTCGATTACGGCGCCGCCACCCTCGGCATTTCTAGCAGCGATTTCGCCACCGTGCTCCTTCACGATTCCGTAGCAGATGCTCAGCCCTAGTCCAGTACCCTTACCAATGCTCTTCGTGGTGTAAAACGGCTCGAAGATGCGATGCGGTTCTTTAAGACCAGGCCCGGAATCCTGGAACTCGATAGTGACAAGATTTACATCGGCACGTACTCGAACCAGCAACTTACGCTCCGCATCTTCAGGTGCCCCGTCGTCCATCATGGCATCCAGCGCATTGTTGATGATGTTAAGGAAAACCTGTTCGACCTGATGAGGGTCGCCAGAAACCGCCGGCACACCAGATTGAATTTCGCGCTCCAGGTTGATGCTGCTTACTTTCATGTCGTAGTCACGCAGCAGCAGAGCTTCTTCGAGCACTTTCACGACATCGAATTCGTGCTTCTCGGGCTTCCGCTGGCGGGCAAAGGACAATAGGTTCTGCACCACGCGATGCGTGCGCTGCGCCTGTTTGAAAACTTTGTTGGCGTAATCCATGGCCCGCGATTCGAGTTTTTCAGATTCGAGTAATTGCGCATAGCCAAGGATTGCAGTCAGCGGATTATTTAGCTCGTGGGCCACGCCGGCAATCAATTGACCGACAGCTGACATTTTTTCGCTCTGCAGCAGCTGTTCTTGGGCGCGCCGGAGATCATCGTAAGCCTTGCAGCTTTCCTCGTAGAGCCGAACTTTTTCGACGGTGGTCGAGAGTTGGCGGCCAATCGCCACCAGCAGGTTCTCGTCGTTGCTGCTGTAACCGGCGTTCGGGGGACGGCTGATTCCCATCAGGCCGATGGGCGCATCCTTTCCCCAGAGGACCACCCAGATCGACGAACCCATGTCAGCGGCGCGAACGAATTCGGTGACCGCCTCTGGAACGTGGAGCAGATATTCCGTTGTGAGGACCTCGCCGCGCGCACCCATCACGAGCTCGCCCAAACCTTGAGGCAAGCTAACTTCGGCCAATCGCTTGCGGTCCGTCAGGCGCTGCCCCCAACTGGCGCGACGACGGAATTGCGTTTCCGATTCCGCCAAGTAAACAGAGCCTGATTCGGCGTCGAAAAGAGAAATCACCTGCCGTAAGGTGAGATTAAGGATCTCGTCAAGGTCAAAACTCTGCGTCGCGATCACCGCCATTGCGTTGAGCGCGTTCAGCTCGCGATTGCGACGATGAATCTCATCTTCCGCCTTCTTTTTCTCGGTGATGTCGAGGAGGAAGCCCTGATAGCAGTCGATGTGGCCGGCAGCATCGCGCGTGGCGAAACTACTTTCTAGTGCAATAAGTTGAGAGCCATCCTTGCGGCGCAAGTTGACCTCGAAATTGCGTACGAAATTGTGCGCCTCCACCTCCTGCCGGAAGGTGGCACGCTGCTCAGGTGACGCATAGAACTCGGTGTCCACGTTTTTGCCCAGCAGCTCTTCCCGGCTGGAGTGACCCAGTATGCGAACGAAGGCATCGTTGCAGTCGAGCAGCTTGCCGTCGGGGGTGGCAACGAAAACGCCTTCCTGCACCTGCTCAAACAACGAGCGATACTTCTGCTCCGCCGCACGACGTTCGGTGATGTCGCGGACCACGTGAATCGTGCCTTTCTGCTTGGTGCCCTGGTCGGTGTAGGTTGAGGTAGAAGCCACGGAGAATCCGCCAAATGGGTCGGGCCCCTCGTAGAAACCATCTTCTTCGCTGCGACAATAGGGACATTTGGTCCAGTCGAGCTCGGTCTTTGGCAGAACCGCATCGCAGAGCTGGCCGACCACTTCTGACTGCGACTTCCCCAGTCTTCCAAGAAGTGCGGGGTTAGCCTTCAGAATTCGGAAATCGGGATCGTGCAGTAGAACCAAATCCTGGATAGATTCGAAAGTGTTGCTCCACTGACGATGAGAACGCAGGATTTCCTCGACCAAGTGCAAGTTCTCCAGCGCCAGGCCCAGTTGCTGTGCGCAGGTCGTGAGGAAGGCCATCTCGTCGGGGGCGTAAGGCTTTGATTTATGACTGCCGAGAACCAACGTTCCTACTGTGGCCTTTTTGCCCGGCACCGCGACGATAATGATCTGCTGTAGCTCCTCACGCTGGAAGACTGGCAGGACCATCTCTCCCAATTGCGCAGGTCCAAAGACACAAGGGCGCGCCTGTTCGGGGACGCGCTCAACTGCATCGCCGAGGCCGACGGAAGCACGATCACGCAGGAACTCCGCTGACAATCCGATATGCTGGAAAACAGTCAAGCGACGGCCGTCCGTCAGGCGAAACCATGCGGCATCAGCCCCCATCAGGTCTTTCAATTCTTTCAAAGCTGTAGCTGCTACGGCGCCATTCTCTCCGGCGCGCGCAATGCTTGTAGTGAGCGCGTTCAGAGTGGCAATACGGCGGGTGTGCAGCCGAGATTCATCGAACACCACTAACAGCATGCCCAGCCCCAGCAGCATGTCGAGAAAGATGCCCGCATCGGCAGGCAGGCGGGAGCTCTGCGGCCACCATTCCAAATGCAATAGGGGCAGTCCGGCGGCGAGCATCCACGGCCCAATCTCTTTGCGGGCGCGACGAAAACGCAGGATTTGCCAGGTAGCCGAAAGGGCCACGATCCGATACGAGATCTCCAACGCAAAGTGCAACGTAGTGGAGCCCGGCCACCAAATACCCTGAACTATCGCAAAGACGATCAAAGCAATGCTGATGCAAAGCAGAGGTGCCAGCAGGTCGCGGGCGCTGGCATAGATAAAGGCTCCAGCCGCGAATAGCGAGACAGCCAGAATGAACTCGGCATGACCGACCGGGATCGAGTAGGGATTGGCCTGGCCGGAAGATGAAATCAAGGCATGATGGGCTCCAAGGTAGGCCAGCCAGCCGACAATCCAAACCATAAGGCAGCGTTCCCGCAGGGTGCGGAAGACGAGGAGACTCGCCGCCAGGATGAGAAGCACCGCGGTTTCGCGAGTGACGAATTTAGGAGTGGCAAGACCGCTGAGAAATTCCCAGGCCCGCCATACGACCGTATTCATACACTACGACCCTGATAAGGCAATCTCTCAGGTTTTAGCACGGAAAACTTAGTAACCAGGCGGGTTTCCTCTGCCCCTTGGTTACTTTGGGAATTAGGTGACTAGAGTACAATCAGCGATACACTAAGCCGTCTGTCATGCCAGCCGACCGTATTTTGATTGTGGACGACGAAGAGCCGATCCGGGACTTCGTCTCCGCCATGCTTAGCTCAGCGAATTTCGCCTGCAGCCAAGCCGCCTCTGGAAAGGAAGCGTTGGCGCTGCTCGACTCCGGCGAAGAATATGAACTTATGCTTTCCGACCTGATGATGCCGGTCATGGACGGAATTGCCCTTCTCGAAGCCAGCAAGGAACGCTTTCCCGACATGCCGGTAGTGATGGTCACAGCCGTGACGGACGTGTCCATTGCACTCAATGCCATCCGGAACGGCGCCTACGATTACCTTCTCAAACCGTTCGAGCGCGAGCAACTGCTGGCCACAGTGCGACGAGCACTAGAAAACCGGCGGCTCAAGCTGGAGAATCGGGCTTACCAAACTAATTTGGAAGCGCTTGTAACTGCCAGAACCGAGCAGCTAAGGAAAGCTGTTAAGGAGCTTGAAGAGTCCTACGACATCACCCTAGAAGCGCTTGGCGATGCCCTTGACCTGAAAGACCGTGAAACCGAAGGCCACTCCAAGCGGGTGACGGCTTTCACGATCGCAATCGCGAAGACCATGGGTTTGCCGTCGGATCAGATTCGCGTGATCGCGCGCGGTGCGTTCCTGCACGATATCGGCAAGATGGCCATACCTGATGCCATTCTGAATAAACCCGGAAAGCTGGATGGGCCCGAGTTCGAAATTATGCGGGAGCACCCATATCGCGGCTACCAAATCGTGAAAAAGATTCCGTTTCTTGCCGAAGCCGCGGAGATCGTCTATGCCCACCAGGAAAAATTTGATGGGACGGGCTACCCGCGGGGCCTGAAAGCCGAAGAGATACCCTTGGGTGCGCGAATATTTTCAATCGCCGATACCCTGGATGCGATGACCTCGAACCGTCCGTATCGCGCGGCACTGCCTGATTCCGCCGCTCGCGAGGAAATTTCCCGTTGGTCAGGCCGCCAGTTCGATCCAGATTTAGTGAAAGTCTTCCTCAGCATGCCGGAAAATATCTGGCCTGCGTTACGTGAAGATATCGGCGCACAGATTCATCGGGTTGCCTACTCGGCCGCGGCAAAGGGCTAGGGCACGCCTCAGAAATGGTATGGGCCTCAAGGGCTAAAGCCCGTTCTGTATAGACTCTTATCGGCACGACTAAAGTCGTGCCCTCCCGCATAAACGACCGACACTGGTTCTTGGCATCAGCGTTCGTTCCCGTGGAATTATCCCAGCACAATTTTCGGATGAAACAGCGTCCCAGCCACTCGCGTGGCAATGGCGATCAGGTCGCGCTGTCCGTAGAAGACTTTGACTTCGCGGGCGCGAGAAAGTTCAGGCAGATTAACAGCCTGGCCGTGACGAATCTTGGCGACGATTTCGTCGTTGGCGGCCACGGTAGGTAGCGACGGCAGAAGCGTGCGTGGATGGATGAATAAACCTTGCACCGCCTCTCCGCCCTGAGCCGCCGCGCGTTCGAGCACCTCGAGCGTGTGGGCGTCTGTTAACTGAAACTCCCCAACCCTGGTTCTTCGAAGTGACTGGAGATGAGCGCCGCATCCTGCCAACTGTCCAATATCGTGAGCCACGGACCGCAGGTATGTACCTGATGCAACCCGGGCGCGAAAGGTGGCGTAAGCACCGTCGAGTTCGATGATCTCGAATTCTTTGATTTCGACCTGCACCGGCTTGAGTGGCGTCTCTTTCTTCTTGCGGGCAAGCCTGTAGGCAGGTACGCCATTAATTTTTTTGGCCGAAAATGGCGGGGGCATCTGCTCGATCACACCTCGAAATTTGCGGGCAAAGTCGCGCACATGTTCCAAGCTGAATGTGGACTGAATCTGTTTGCCCGCGGGCTCACCTTCGGCATCGTAGGTGTCTGTTGCAAATCCAAATCGGATCACTCCTTCGTAGCTCTTTTCTGAAACCAAATAGAATTGAGCCAGTCGCGTCATGTTCCCCAGCACGAGCGGCAGCACTCCTGTCGCCATAGGGTCGAGTGTCCCCAGGTGTCCGACAGCGCGCAGGTTAAATATGCGACGAACACGCGCGACTACGTCGTGTGAGGTAAAGCCTGCCGGTTTGTCGATGATGAGAACGCCGTTCATTTTGTATTGAACAATTGGACTTCAGCTATTAGCCTCGACCTCCTACGCTTTTGGCCAGAAGCAGGGCAGAAAGCCTAAGACCTGAACAATGATTCCTATTCGCGACGACCAGCCGTGTACCACCACTCCCTGGGTGAATTATTTCATCATTGCGGCGAATGTCACGGTATTTGGATATCAGCTATCTCTGGGTCTGCACAGCCGCGAGCTTTACGAGTTCTATGCACGGTTCGGCGCAGTGCCGCACAATTTTGAACTTGCGTTTGCGGGCTCCGGGCAGGTCACGCTGATCGGGACCTTTCTCACGATTCTGACCTCAATATTTGTGCATGGCTCGGTGCTGCACCTGCTGGGGAACGTGTGGGTCTTATGGATTTTCGGTGACAATATTGAAGACCACTTGGGCCATGTGATTTATCCAATCTTCTACCTGGTGTGCGGTGTACTGGCTTCGATGACCCATATTTATGCCAACCCGAGTTCGCAGATACCGAGCATCGGAGCGAGCGGAGCGATCGCCGGAGTGATGGGTGCATTCCTGTTGCGGTATCCGCAGGCGCGAGTCCAGCTGCTAGTCATGTTTTCCTATTTGGCAAACGTAGTGTGGATGTCGGCCTGGTGGTGCTGGCGATCTGGTTCGGAACGCAGGTGCTCGGCACGGTTTGGATCCAACTGCTATTCAATCACGGCCTCAGGACCTCAGGTGGCGTCGCATATTGGGCCCATGTGGGAGGCTTTGTGACAGGAATGATTTTGATAAAAGTGATTCCAGGACACACTCAGTACAGCCACGGCGGGTGGTTTACCAAGGAAGGCAAAGAAGTCCTGCCTAAACAGTAACAATCTTCCAATAAGAGTTCGCCAGTTCGCTGCCCACTCAGCCCGAGATTTCCTCTAAAGTCGTTTTCATCTAAGATCGTAGTTCTGTAGTAGTTGGTGTGTTTGCTGATCTCCTACTTCTAAAAAATAGTGCAAATCCCGCATGTTTCCCATTCGCGACGATCAGCCCCGATTCAGCACGCCATACGTGAATTATTTCATCATCGCGCTGAACGTGTTGATTTATGTGTTTTTTGAGATTCCCGTGCAAATGCAAGGCGGGCGCCATTTTGAAGCCCTGATCTTCCAGTTCGGATTCGTGCCGGAGCATTTGACGGGTGCTCTGGCGGGCGCTCTTCACTATTCGATTTCGGCGTCTCTTCTGACCATTTTCACTTCGATGTTTCTGCATGGCGATCTGTTCCACATAATTGGCAATCTCTGGTTTCTGTGGATCTTCGGCGACAACATCGAGGACTATCTGGGCCACTTCTCATATCTGATTTTCTATTTGCTGTGTGGAATTGCGGCGGCGCTAACATTCATCGCCATCAACCCGTCGTCCATAGTCCCAACCATCGGCGCCAGCGGAGCAATTGCAGGCATCATGGGCGCCTACATCTTGCTCTATCCCCGGGCCCGTGTGCAGACATTGGTTGTGTTGATCGTGTTCATCACCTTCTGGTGGTTGCCGGCTTGGGTTTTTCTGGGATACTGGTTTCTGATTCAGTTCGTTGCGACCAGCGTTGAGGCCGGCGCGGCTGCACACCATCAAACGGGTGGCGTTGCCTTTGCGGCACACGTCGGCGGATTTGTTGCAGGCTTGCTAATGATCAAGCTCTTTCCCAAGCGAACGCCAACCTATCGCTATGGGAGCTGGTGAAGCGTTGGTCCGACTTCGGACATCTATACTGAGCAAGTGAGCCCATCCGCTAAACAGATTGCCTCAGCCGACTTTCCCACCCGCTGGGGACAGTTCCGCATTCATGGCTTCCGGCTGGAATCATCGCAAAACGGAAAACCTGAAGAAGCGGTTGCGCTGGTGACGGGTGACATTCTTTCGCATACGCCGTTGGTGCGGATTCATTCCCAGTGCTTGACCGGAGATGTATTCGGATCGCTTCGTTGCGATTGCCGTCAGCAACTGAAGATGGCGCTTTCTCTCATTGCAGGCGAAGGCGTGGGCATCTTGATATATGAGCAGCAGGAAGGCCGCGGTATTGGCCTCATGCCCAAGCTGCAGGCTTACGAATTGCAGGATTCAGGACTGGATACGGTCGAAGCCAATGAACGCCTTGGCTTCAGAGCTGACCATCGCGAGTTTGAACTACCAGCTGAGATTCTCAAGTCACTTGGAGTCAAGCAGGTGCGATTGCTTTCGAACAATCCGGACAAAGTTGCGGCGCTCGAACGCGGAGGAATCGCGGTTACTGAGCGCGTACCTTGTGAAGTGGCGGCCAGCGTTCATGCCGAAGCATATCTGCAGACCAAGCGAGACAAACTCGGTCACTTGTTCACCGACCAATAGTCTTCTATTCCGGCCAAATCTGTAAGGCTGTACCGCTGAGGATTTTCTTTCTTGTATCGGCCGAGAGGGGAAGCGCGCGGAATTCAGCCAAATTTTGCTTAACGTCGGGCACACCCGGCCCCGGCCAGTCTGTTCCAAATAACGTCTTGTGCGCTATCTCTTCCAGCCGCGGAAAATATTTCAGGAGAGTTTTGGGCGGAATGCCGCTGATATCGAGATAGACATTTGGATGTCGGCGTACTAGAAAAAACGCCGTTTCCATCCAAAGCGGACGGCCACCGTGCGCAAGCAGGATCTTTAGCTTGGGGAAGTCCACAGCGACGTCGTCCACATAAATGGGATCGCCATATTTGTTCCTCGCTCCTGGGAAAACTGACGTACCGGTATGAAACATCACCGGAATTCCGTTGGCTTCTGCAGCGCGGTAGATGATCTCGAGCTCCTTAACGCCGTTGAGGTAGTCGTTGGGATAGAGCAACTGGTGCGGAGGGTGAATCTTGATCATGCGGATATCCAGGCGCAGAAGTTGGTCCACATCCGACTCGATATTCGTAGTGTGGCGCGGATGCAGGCTGCCACAGGAGAGCAGGCGCCTGGGGTCTTCCTTCACATAATCAGCGATGAACTGGTTTACACCGTTGGTAAAGCCAATGACCTCGGGCGCGACATAGTTGATGAGGGCAGCGCGTTCGATTCCCGATGCGTCAAGATGTTTAAGGAAGGCTTTGGGCGAACGGCAGAATTCAACGATCTGATCGTAATTCGCCCGCCTGCGTTTCATCAACTCAAGCGCGTGCGGTTTGAACATTTCGAGCGGCTGAATGTGGATATGGCAGTCAGTAATCACGTCGTTGGTCGTTGGTCCTTGGTCGTTGACCTAGAACATCGAGAACCGCACGTTTGGTGAACACACGAATCATCTCACGACGGTATTCGGGTGTGAGTGCGGAGGTGGTCAGGGGCTTCGCAATTCGGGCAGCCATGTCTCCCGCCGTCTCTGCGACTGCGTCGTCACTTAAGCAGCGGTCTAACAGTTGTGCCAGGCCCGAAACCAGGGTAGGCGCAGGATTCACGGCGGTCATCGCAATTTGAAGGTCTTCCACGTGGCCGTTTGATTTCTTCACTGCGACGGCGACTCCGGCCAGCGGGTAGTCTATCGAGCCACGAATACGCAGCTTGCGGTAAGCGCCACGATATCCGGCGGAAGAACGCGGCAGAATGACGCGCGTGACTAGCTCGTTGGGCCGAAGCTTGCGATAATTGTCGCCTTCGCCGGTATAGAAATCCCGCAGCGGAATTCGGTGAACTCCGGTTGCGCTGCCAATTTCGATTTCCGCATTCAGGCATAGCAGCGCGGGCGGAGTGTCGCCGGAAAACGCCGCCCAGCATTTTGTGCCTCCGGGGGCGACATGGCAGAGGTCGCCGTCTTTCTTGATGCAGAAGCCGCAGGATTTTCTCCAGGCCAGCGACTGGTTGTACCAAAGGCAGCGAGTGTCGAGACAGATGTTGCCGCCGGTTGTGCCCATGTTGCGGAGAACTGGGGAGGCGACGGTTTTCGCGGCTTGGACTAGGACTGGATACCGCGCGCGCAATAATTCGGAGTGCTCGACTTCGTGCAGCGTAGTTAGCGCGCCGATCTCGGTTCCTTGGTCTGTTTCGCGAATGCCTTTGAGTTCGGGGATGCGGCGGATGTCGAGGACGTGCTCCGGTTCAAAAAGCTTTTGGCGCATGGAGGGAAGAAGGTCGGTGCCGCCGGCCAGGATGCGTGTGGCGCGGGGGCCCTCGCCCGCGTGTCTGTAGAGAGTGGCCAATGCCTCGGTAAGATTCGGCGGTCTGAGAAGTTGAAACTCCGAAAGGGCCATTAGTCCCCATTGGCGGGCGAAGGCGCCCGCCCCACACGTTCCGCGCCTTTGCCTTTAAACCATACCGCTCCACCATGTTCGCGGAAACGCGCGGGAGCGGTTGGATCGACGCCTTCGGTGAGATTTAGTGTCTTGGCATTTTTCTTCGCGCGCAGCGCAGCCAGGACGCGCTCGGGCGTAAATGGCGCTTCGTGCAGGCGGATTCCTACTGCGTCGTAAATTGCATTGGCAATGGCTGGGATGGTTGCGGCTAGCGATCCCTCGCTGCATTCTTTTGCGCCGAAGGGCCCTTCGGCATCTATGCTCTCGACGATGATTGGCTCGACTTCCGGAGACTCGACTGACGACGGGCTGCGGTATTCGAGCAAGCCGGGATTCATGAGCAGTCCATCTTTCCAGATCATTTCTTCGGTGAGCGCCTGGCCCATACCCATCCAAACGGAGCCGATGATTTGACCTTCGACGGACACAGGATTGAGGGCACGGCCACAATCATGAGCGGCCCAGACTTTGTGGACCGTGACTTCGCCGGTGTCTTCATCTACTGTCACTTCGGCGACCTGCGCGGAGTAGGAATAGGCAGGCGATGGGCCTACGCCTGCGCCTTTGTGTTTGCCGCCGCGGGCTTCGGGAGGAGGTGCGTAGGAGCCGGTACCGGTCAGGGCACCATGGAAATCGATGGCCGCCACGACCGCTTCCTCGAAAGACATGGAGTCTTTCGGGCCTTGGTCTTTGCGCTTTTGCTGGAGAGAGCCGCGAAGGATTTGGCCTTCTACACGGCCGGAAACCGATGCGTGCGCTGACGAGTTTGTCCCCAAAAACCCCGCGGGGACCGGACGGGCGAGGGCGCCCGTCCCCACATGACCTGTGCCTGCGCCACCATTTCTACTCACCAGATCATTTCGAAATACGAGTTCTTCTGGTGAGCAAACCATCTTCTTGGCCGCTGCTGACGCGATCTGCTTTTTCACTTCTTGTGCAGCACGCAATGTGGCGTTCCCCGCCATGAAGGTCACTCGGCTGGAATAGGAGCCGATATCGATTGGTGTGAGATCGGTGTCAGCGGCGATAACTTTCACGCGAGCTAGCGAACAGCCGAGGACTTCGGCGGCGATTTGCGCCGTCATGGTGTCGGAGCCCTGGCCAATTTCGGACGCGCCGGTATAGACGACGACTCCGCCGTCGCGATCAATTTTGATGTTGACGGTGGAATGCGGCATGTCTGATCGGATGATCGAATTCGCCGCGCCACTCACATAGTGGCTGCACGCGATTCCCAGGCCGCGTCCCCGTGGCAGCTTGCCTTTGCGATTCTGCCAGTCGGATCGCTCGACCACTTTATCTATACATTCGGGCAGACCGTAGCTTTGCACGCGAAGGCCATTCACGGTGATGCAGGGCGGCTGCAACAGATTGCGACGGCGAATTTCAGCCCGATCGAGATTTATCCTCGCGGCAAGTTCGTCGAGCTGCGATTCGAAGGCAAAGCGCACGTTGACGGTGCCGTGTCCGCGCATAGCTCCGCAAGCAGGCTTGTTGGTGAGAACGCGGTAGCCGTCGTATTGAATGTTTGGAATGTCGTAGAGCGCTCCAAGCAGGGCGCCGGAATACAGAATCGTAACCACGCCGTAGGAACAATACCCGCCGCCGTCTTGGACGACGCGGGCTTTGACGGCAGTGATGCGGCCGTCGTTCTTTACACCGGTCTTCAGGTCGATGATGGTGCGGGGCCGTCCGCGATGTGCCCAGAAAACTTCTTCGCGCGTATAGGTGATCTTCACCGGGCGTTTGGCCTTGCGGGCTGCGATTGCGGCGATGATTTCAAGCGGGATCACTTCGCTCTTGCCACCAAAGCCTCCGCCGACCAGCGGTTTGATCACGCGAATTTGCGACATTGGCATTTCGAGGACGAGCGAAAGCTTGTGCTGCAAATAATACGGGACCTGAGTGGATGACCAGACAGTCAGGCGTCCGAGTTTTCCGGTGTGCGAGTCGAGTTCGAAGCTCGCCAAGGTGGAGTGTGGCTCCATTGCCGCGTGCGTGACTTCATTCGCGATGTAGCGGGCTTCGGCAATTTGGTCGGCTTCCGCAAAACCCTTCTCGGGATCTCCAAAGACGTGGTGATAATCTTTCTCGAGGTTATGCGCCTTATTATCGTGGATGAGATCACGCTCGGTCTTCATCGAGTCTTCGGGATCAAAGTACGCGGGCAGGAGTTCGTAATCGACGTCAATCAATTCAAGAGCACTCTCCGCAGTGGCTTCATCCTCCGCGGCAACACAAGCGACGTTGTCTCCGACATAGCGAACTTTATCCACGGCGAGGGCGTGTTCGTCGTGGCCGACCGGAAGGATTCCGTAGGTGTTCGGAGCATCCGCGCCGATGGCGACAGCGATGACTCCATCGAGTTGTTCTGCCTTGCTTGTGTCAATCCGCTCGATGCGGGCATGCGGATGCGGCGAGTGCAGGATCTTCCCGACGAGCATGCCGGGAAGCGAGAGGTCGTCGGTGTATTTGCCGGCGCCGCTGGTTTTGCCGGCAGCGTCAACCATGGCGATGGGCTTGCCGATAATGGAGAAGTCAGTCATTGGTCGTGTGGGACGGGCGCCTCGCCCGTCCGGTCGAGCGTAGCTCGACAATGCCTTTGTGCCGTTCCTACGGGACTCGGTCGTTTTCATGCCTACCCAGGGCTTACGCCCTGGGCTAAACTATTTCGCCGCTCTGCGGCTGGTGTCCTGCCTTCTGCTCGGCCTCAATCGCCGCTTTGATTGCTTCATACATCTGGCTGTAGCCGGTACAGCGGCAGAGATTGCTGCTAAGGGCTTCGCGAATGTCTGCTTCGGAAGGATTAGGATTTGTGGCGAGCAGATGTTTGACCGTCATCATGAATCCGGGAGTGCAGAAGCCACACTGCGCACCTCCCCAGTCGCCGTAGGCTTTCTGGATGGCGGCCAACGCTCCGTGTTCACTGATGCCTTCGATAGTGGTAATCTCCTCGCCTTCGCAACTTGCGGCCAGCATTGTGCACGAGAGCATGGGCGTGCCGTCAACCAGAACCGTGCAAGCTCCGCAGGAGGAATCATCGCAGCCGCGCTTGGAGCCGGTGAGCTGCAGGTCCACGCGCAATGCGTCGAGCAGGAGTCTATTCGGCTCGATGGCGATCTCGTGGGTCCGACCGTTAACGCGTAGTTCGAGAAGTTGCTTTTTCATTAAAAGAAGCTTTTAGCTATTAGCTCTTAGCCAAATCATTCGCTCTCATTAGAAATCAAAGAGCCGACAGCCGGAATTGCAAGCTTCAAGCTAAAGGCTAAGAGTTAAGAGCTAACAGCTAAAAGCTGACTTTCAGTACACCTGCACCTTCGCATCTACTTTTCTCGACCAGGCGTCAATACCACCGGCCATCGATTGCGCTTTTTCGAACCCTTGTTGTCGCAGCCAGGCGGTGACGTTCATTGAGCGCACACCGTGATGACAATAAACGACGATGTGATCCTCGGGGTCGAGTTCCTGATGTGCGCGGCTGGCAACGTCGCCCATCGGCATTAGTTTCGCGCCTTCGATGCGGGCAGCATCAAATTCCCACGGTTCGCGGACATCAACAAGAGTAAATCGCTCTCCGCCTTTCGCCATTCGTTGCACCGACTCGGGATCAATTTCGTAGTCCATCAGCTTTCCTTAGTTGCTGCCACTTCGCGAGGATGCGCCAAAGTCATCAGGCTTGCCAAAGCTGCAAGAATCCAAAGCACAAATGAGACGTCACGCGAGTCGCGGGCGTAATTCAAGGGTGCGGCAGTCCACAACGAAAAAGCAAATCCTGCTGCCAGATTGAGAAGCACTAGTCCGAAGAAAACGCGCTCGCGCCAGCAGCGTGTTTCTGAAATCAGTCCGAGTACCAGCATGATCCACACTGCACTAGTCAGCAACGACCACAAATCGTGCGACCAGAGGAAGTCTGCATCACGCAGGCGAGTATAAGCGAGATAGGCAAAATAAGCGCAGGCAATGGCGCCGACAATGCCCCAGAAACGGCTGTGACACATTAGGTGCGCGGACTTGTGCTGCGGCGCCTTCGCGTCGGGCGCTAGCGGCCCTGCCACCTCGGATTTCGTTTCTCCAGAAATGCTCGGACTCCCTCGCGCGCGTCTTCAGTTTTCATCAATTCTTCCAGATAGATCTTCTCTGCTCGAGCCAAGCCCTTGTCGAAATGGATTGAATCCCAAGAATAGATCGCTTTCTTCGCGATCGCCAGGGCGACTGGACTCTGTTTCTGCAGATGCTCGAGCGCCTGACCGATTGCGGCGTCCATGTTATCAGCGGTTACGGCTCTGGTAGCGAGGCCGATTTCGGCGGCTTCGGTGCCAAGCATAGTGGCACCCGTCAGCATAAGATCTGCAGCGCGTTTGTGGCCGATAAGAGCGCCTAAAGCCGTGGCCGCGATCGGCGGAAAACAGCCAAGGCTGATTTCGGGAAAACCCCAGGTGGCGTCGGCAGTCGTAATGACGATATCGCACATCATTGCCAGTTCGGCTCCCCCGCCTAGACAGTTGCCATGCACCGCTGCAACTGTCACTTTTCTCGATGCGACCAGGGCGCGAATCACGGCATGGAACTTTTGGAGCATTGCGGTGACTTTGCCCGGCGCGTGAGCGACAACATCGACTCCTGCGGAAAAGCAATCGCCGTCCCCGCGAAGAACGACGGTAGAGATTTTCGGCTCAGCTTCGATGTCCGCCAAAGCCGAGCCCAACTCCTCCATCATCGCGAGATCAATGACGTTGAGTGGCGCATTGTTTAGAGTGATGCGGGCAACTGGCGGCTCAACCGCCAGACTGATACGGCTCAGAGGTGAGACTTCGGTGGACATTACGTGCCTGCCAAACTGCAAATCGGCGGGCCAAGGCGCCCCGCCCCACACGAACTAGAGATTGATCGCCGATTTCCTCGGTTCGGCGATGGTCTCGAAAGGATCGCGCGCGCCTTCCTTCTCCGCAATCCATTTTTTCTCGTTGGCGATGATTTCGAGCAGTAGCTTTTTGTCTTCCGCGCTGGGAAGAAAGTCTGGCAACTGCTGGTCGTATTCTTTGTCCTCGAGCCGCGCGCCGGTTTGAGGATGAAACTTCTGGTTCGCCCATTTGCCAATCATGCGATTGAACTTGATATCGGGCGCGTAGAGCTTAGGCTCTCCTGCTTTGAGCACGCTGTTGAATCGCTCGATCAGTCCGGCGACCTCATCTCGATAGAGCTGCCGATTGTAGTCATTGAGATCGTCGAGATCGGCTTTGTCCTTGTTCTTGGGCTCGTCGTAGCGGCCCTTGATTCCCCACACGTAGGCCCAGTGTGCGGACGATGAGTGATCGGTGCCAAAGAGATCATAGGAGCTCGAAATCCATTTGTTGAGATACTTCTGCGTCAACCACGCGGGAATGATTCCGGCCTGAACGATGCGGCGAAGGCCGTCATTGCCGGTGCCCATGTGGAAAGCCTCTTCGCGCAGCATGTAAGACATGGAGCGGCCGAGTGGAGCGAATGCCGAGTATTTCAGCATCTGCAACTGGAATTTTCCGTCACGGTCGACGAAGTCGGTGTAGGTGAAAAAGTCCATCCAGTTGTCCACGTCAACGTTGAATGCGCCGAGCAGGCGCTTATTTTCAAAAGCTCGGCGCTCGAGCATTTTTTGCGCTTCCACTTTGCCGGAATAGCCGAAATGTTCGACGAGCAATGCGCACATCTGCCAGCCGTGGCGCATCTCTTCGATCATGACGCGAGTGATGGCGCGGCGGTCCCAATCAGTGGGAGCCGTTTCGAATAAGTGCCGCTGCTGTTCCACGCTGGCAAATTCGGTGTCACCCTGATAGACGATCATATTCAGCAGGGCGTCGCGCATTTGCTGAGTTGGCATCTGGCGCAGGTTTTCCCACTTGCGCTTGCCTTTGAAATGGCCGAATTGGATCTCTTCAGTTTCGATGGCGCCGTAAAGCGTATCGAATTTGAAGCTGGCGATCTCGTCGCGATTGACGCCGATCTCTTTGCGCCACTCGTCGAAGAGTCCGACCCAGTCGGAGAAGGTCCCGATTTTTGCTACTTTGCCAGGCATGATGCTCAATCCCTTAACAGTTTGTCTGGTTCTAAAGCAGTCAGCACTCAGTCAAGAATGTTTCTCGGCATCTCCACGGAACGACACTGCCTGAATGCTGATTACTGAATGCTTCATGCCATGTTCAACCATACGCTCTTCAGTTCCGTGTAGTGCTCGACCGCGTGCGCGCCTAACTCCCGGCCGAAGCCGGATTGCTTGTAGCCGCCGAAAGGAAGCGCTGTATCCATCAGGCCGTAAGTGTTAATCCACACCGTGCCGGCCCTCAGTAGCCGAGAGATATGATGAGCCTTCTTGATGTCGCGTGTCCAGACAGCAGCCGCTAAACCATAGGGATTCTGGTTCGCCTGTTCCACGGCCTGTTCGATATCGTCAAAACTAATCATCGAAAGAACTGGGCCAAAGATTTCTTCCTGCGCAATCGTCATGTCATTTTTCACATCGCCGAAGATCGTGGGCTCGATGAAAAAGCCCTTGCTGCCATCGACCGAGGCGCGTGTACCGCCCGTGATCAGCTTGGCGCCTTCTTTCTTTCCGGCGTCAATA
>QHZR01000276.1 GCA_003224755.1 Acidobacteriota bacterium | reverse complement strand
ATTTGTTCGAGCATGCAGATTGGCGCAGTGGATTTCATCCAGATTGGAATACATACATCTACAACTACGGCCGGAATGAGGTGCGCAGCTTTTTAATGTCGAGCGGAATGTTCTGGCTGGAAAAATACCACGCCGATGGTTTGCGCGTGGATGCGGTCGCGTCAATGTTGTATCTCGACTATTCGCGGCGTGAAGGCGAATGGATTCCGAATAAGTACGGTGGCCGGGAAAACCTGGACGCCATTGAATTTCTGCGCCAGCTCAATCTCGAGGCCTTCAAAGAGCATCCTGATATTCAGACCTATGCAGAAGAATCCACCGCGTGGCCGATGGTCTCGCGGCCGGTTTATGTTGGTGGGCTCGGCTTCGGCATGAAGTGGGACATGGGTTGGATGCACGACACCCTCGCGTATTTTTCACACGAGCCCATTCATCGCCAGTTCCATCACAATCTACTGACGTTTCGCATGCTTTACGGATTCACAGAAAACTTTGTGCTGCCGCTTTCGCATGATGAAGTTGTTCACGGCAAGGGGTCCCTGGCCGGCAAAATGCCTGGTGACGAATGGCAGAAGTTTGCCAACTTGCGGCTGCTGTACGGATACATGTTCGCGCAGCCCGGCAAGAAGCTCCTGTTCATGGGCGATGAATTCGGCCAGGTGCGCGAGTGGGGACACGACATGAGCCTGGAGTGGCACGTGACACAGTATCCCGTGCATTCGGGGGTGCAGAAGTGGCTGGAGCAGTTGAACAGGGTATATCGCAGCGAGTCAGCGCTGTACGAACTTGAAAACGACCCTGCGGGATTTGAGTGGGTGGATTGCAACGATACGGCAGCTAGCGTGATTTCGTTGCTGCGCAAAGGCAAACATCCTGACGAAACGATTCTGGTCGTGTGCAATTTCACTCCCGTGCCGCGAGATGGATACCGCATTGGCGTGCCCTTCGACGGCTTCTGGCGGGAACTGCTCAATAGTGACGCCGCAGAATATGCCGGCAGCGGAGTCGGCAATCTCGGCGGCAAACAAGCGGAAGAAGTTCCGACGCATGGACGGTCGTATTCGTTATCGCTGACGTTGCCGCCGCTGGGAATTGTGTTTTTGAAGCGATGATGATCGGGCCGAAGAAGCGGTCGTCATCGGACGGAAGGACTGCTTCAGGATAGCGCCAGCGCTGGCGTTGGTCAGGTCTTGTGCTTGAGCGTACCCACTACCTGTGACCGCTCCAGGGTCGGGTATGACTTCAATTCGATCAGCGTGCGTGCCGGCGGTTGAGTGCCGTCGGTCAGGGCTTTGACCGCCATTTCGATCGCGTCGCCGGTGGTGGTGCCGGATACTATGGTTGCAGTTAGCAAGCCTTGATCCACCCAGGCACAGCCTTCTAAGGGCAGCCCATCAATTCCGGTAAATGGAAGCGCGAGCCAGCGTTCGCGCTCGGCCGGATCCAGATGTTCGGCAAACGCCTTTCTTACTCCCCTGGCTATGCCGTCGTACTGGCAGCCAATCAGGTCAATAGTGTTCGCTCAGGAGGTGGAAAGCCGAAGCCATGCGCTCACAACATCGTATGCGCCCGGCTCGGTCCATGGACTGCGAAGCGACTCTGTTTTAATGGAAGACGGCTTGGCGCTATCCATTCCCACGCTGCGCTGTACCGCAGCAAGGCTCGTTGCCGGCCCTTGGATGTAGAGGATGGTGCCACCGCGCGGAAGCAGGGCTGCGAACTGTTTCCCTTGAACGCGCCCGATTTCGGTGTGGTCGCGCGTAACGGCAAAAGCGGGCGCCGCTTTTGCCCGCTGGCGAAGAGTTTCCAGATACTCCACATCACAATTGAGAACTATCCATCCGATTCCCGCATCCACCGCCGCTTCCCCGACCCTCGCCAGAGCGGTGGCGGTCAGCGGCTCGAATAGGATAGCGTCCAGCCGCTCGGTGCGTGATTGAACTATTTCGAGAACCTGCTGGCTTTGAGTAACAGCATCGTTTTCGGCAAAAATGATTCTGATGTCGGCGCCCAGTTGAGAGGCTTTTTCCTTTGCCGTCCGCGCCTGCTCCAGTTGATAGCTGTTTTCGTTCGGAAAAGACACTACGAGCTTCAGCTTTTTCATGGTCCCCCTCGTGACACCACGAAAAATCGAATGAATGGTAAACGTTTGTAGGCCGAGAAGGTGAGGAAATCTTGTGCGGAATCAGCTTAAGTAAAGTGTTGCGGCACGCGGGTGGTAAGGGCTGAGGAATCTGGAGCTAACGAAAGCCGGCAAGCTTCAGTCGAGGGCAGCCTCAACTGCGACGTCGAAGTTCGAGTAATACTTCTTGACGTCCCCGGCTCCATACTTCTCTCGAAACTTCTCGACTACGGATTTCACGGCTTTCGGCTGAGTAAGCGGTTTTGCCTTCAATTTCGCCGCCGCGCCCCGTGCGTCGATACGAATTTCAGGATTCTCAAGTACGTTCTTGTACCACTGCGTCTCGGACCCGCTAACCGGAAGTAGCAAAAGCTTCTCGCCTTGGAAAACAAACCAAACCGGATGCGAGATTTTTCGCCCGGTCTTCCTGCCGACTATGCCCAGCTTGATTTGGCGATAGCGGCAGAGCCGATCGTTCAAATTATCTGTTGGCATACGGCAATTGTAGCGCTTCTTTTACTATGCGGCGGCGTGCTATAATAGCGAAGAAAAGGCGAATAGCGAATTATGGCTTCTCTCACTCTGCTTCCTGAATCCAGCCCACGACTGGTGGGCATTGCCCGCCTCGCCGCGCAGGGGGAGAGTGTGCGCGAAGGCCACGACATCGAATACTTCACCCTCCCAGTGCGTTCCCTCTTGAACCGATGCGTCAGCCGGCGGCAGATGCCCTTTACCTGGACGATCAATCCATATCGCGGGTGCGAATTCGCCTGCAAATATTGCTATGCGCGTTACACACATGAGTTCATGGAAATGCGCGACGGCGTTGAGTTCGAGCAAAAGATTTATGCCAAGCAACATGCGGCTGACCTGTTGCGCCAGGAGCTTCGACGGGTTAAGACAGGAGAGCAGATCGCCATCGGCACGGCGACCGACCCATACCAGCCGATCGAGAAAAAGTTAGAAATTACACGCGCAATTTTGCAGGAGTTCTCTCGCCACTCAGGCCTCGACCTGGGCATTGTGACCAAGTCAGCGATGATTGCCCGCGACATTGACTTGTTGAAAGAGATTTCGCAGCAGAATCGGATAACCGTGAATTTCACGGTAACCACCGTCGATCCCGAGCTGGCGCGAATTCTGGAGCCGAGAGCGCCACGTCCGGATTTGCGGCTTCAGGCGTTGTGCAAGCTGAGGGACGCGGGAATCCGTGCAGGAGTTATTTGCGCTCCGGTTTTGCCGGGAATTAGTGATGCGCCGCGCCAGCTTGAGGCTGTGGTACGCGGAGCTGCGGAAGCGAAGGCCAGCCATATCCACGCGAATCCGCTTTTTCTGAAGCCTTGTTCGGCGGCGGTGTTCCTGCCTTTTCTCAAAGAGAATTTTCCCGAGCTTGTACCGGACTACGAAAAGAGGTTCAAAGATCGCGCATTCCTGCCGACGGCATACCGAAAGAGAATTTCAGAGTTGTTTGCGCAGTTCCGCGCTACGTACCGGATTCAACGCGACTCCGGCTGGCAGCACGAAACGAGGCAGCAAGGCGGCGGAGAGCAACTGGCTCTGTTCGGGTGAACTTTGCACTAGGGATGGATTTTTTCTTTTCGCGCAAGCATGGTGATGAATTCTTTGATCTTACGTTCGCGAGTCTCGGCTTTCTTGACGGTTTGAATTCGAAACAGAATCGCGTACCGATTGGCACGATCCAAGGTTTGAAAAAATGAATTTGCGCGGGGGTTAGCGTCGAGCCCAGCCTGCAGGTCCTCTGGCACAGCGGCACGGCTGGGAGAATCGTAGGCGGCAGTCCACCGGCCATTGGCCTGAGCACGTTCAATGGCCTCCTGGCCGGCTGCGGTCATCCGGCCATTGTTAATCAGCGCTTCGGCTTTCTCGCGATTGATTTTGGACCAGATACTCTTGTCAGAACGCGGTACAAACCTCTGCAGCCAGGTCTCATCGTTCTCAGGTTTCGCTTGGCCGTCAATCCATCCGTAACACAAGGCGGTATCGAGGGCCTCGCTGCGCGAGACGGAGTGAAGGCCCGAGGCCTTCTTCGCCAGCCGCAGCCAAATGCCGGTCGAGTTTCGGTGATGCTCAACGAGCCAAGCGGTCCAAGCCGACTGGTCTTTGAACAGTCGCACGGGCTCTTCGGCTCTGCGGACTGGATTCATTGATCTTTGAGCTTCAACTTTGACTTGTTTTCTTCCAGAAATTCGCGCAGCTTATCCGAGGCGTCGAGCAGGCGGATCCATTGCTCGTAATACAGCGTAACGGGGAAACGTCCAAGGCCGTACACGCTGACGCCGCCTTTTTCGCCGACACGGAATTCCAGGCTTCCGGTGCGCCGAGTTCCTTGCGACTTTTCGAGTTCGGCTAGTTTAGCCTTCAATTCTTCGTAGGTAGGTTCTGCCATAGCGCTCCTTGTGATGATGCGAGCAACAGTTTAAATGCAGAAGTCAGAAGTTAGAAGTCAGAATCCAGAAGGAAAAGGCGGCATCAGGCTTCAGCAAACTGAAAATCCTGGCGCCTGAACCTGCATGCTAAAGCCGCAGATGAGATTCGTTTCCCTTCTGCATTCTGACTTCTTACTTCTGACTTCCGCCGGAGTGTTACCTTGTTGTCATGACCAACCCGAAAACTCCATACGCTTCTTATCTGGCTGATCAGGATCCGGTGCGCGTGCTTTCGGCCACGGCTTCGCGGCTTGCAGAACTTTCGAAATCGCTCGGGGAATCACGGATCGAGCAGCCCATCGCTGCCGGCAAGTGGAGTCCACGACAGATCATGATCCATTTGGCGGATTGTGAGCTGGCGTTCGGTTTCCGCTATCGTCAGACGCTTGCTCTTGACAACCACACGGTTCAGCCCTTCGACCAGGATCTGTGGGCCAAGACTTACGAGGCATACGGTGCTGAGCAGGCGCTCGCGGCGTTCACCACGCTGCGCGACTGGAATCTGACTCTGATTCGTTCGCTAACGCCGGAGCAGTTTGCCAAGACGTGTCAGCACCCTGAGCGTGGCCAGGAGACGCTGAGAACGCTGATCGAGATCAACGCCGGGCATGACATTAATCATTTGCGACAACTGGAAGGGGTCGTAGAAAAATCGGCGGCTTGAGGAAGCTCTTTTTGCCAACGACGAACCTCCAAGAGCCAACAGCCGCTTTTTAATATCCGGCGCAGAATTGAAAGTGCATCGGATCACGGCGTCGCCCTGCCATGTTCCTCCCCATTCGAAACGGTTCTGCCGAAAAATTGTTACGATATCAGAATCCATTCTTCCAGCTGATCCCTGCTGGTTCGTCTCCGGATTCAAGTCAATCGCAATGCCCCAAGAATGAGCGGAGAGCTTAGTCGCTGTGCGCTGCGGGCGAAATGCAAAACAGCCTCCAAAACTGGTTAGCTTGGATTGAAGGCCCGCATTCTCTATTCCCCCAAACACACAAGTAAAAATCAGTACTTGTGACAAGTGAACTGCCTCACTGAGCGGGAGATGTCCCAAGAGAGCGGAAGCGCGAATGGCAGCGCCACCCGATCGAGAAAGTCATTCCCCAACCGGGAGCGAGCGAGTGATCGGGGCCGATGTTAGGCAAAGATATCGCCGAAGGTAGAGATGATCTCGTTCAGGCGCGTGGCGGCATAAGTATGGCACTGGTTGGCGCGGAATTCGCGGACATGCATTCCTCCGTTATAATCGAGCGTTTTAATCGGACTGCAGGGTTTCGGCTTTAGGTTCGCGCTTTAACAGCAGGGGAGATGGCTTGGCTTACAACGACCTTCGCGACTGGATTGCCGCACTCGAACGAGCCGGCGAACTGAGGCGAGTTAAGACTGAAGTTGATCCGGTCCTTGAAATTGCGGAAATTACCGACCGGGTCTCAAAAAGCCGCGACAAGAGCGGCACCAGGGGCGGACCGGCACTCTTGTTTGAAAATCCTAAGGATCACAAGGTGCCCGTCCTCATCAATCAGTTCGGTTCCGAGCGCCGGATGCGCATGGCACTAGAAGTACAGTCGCTGGACGAAGTAGCCGATCGAATTCGCCAGTTCATGGACGTGAAGTCTCCCCAGGGGTTTCTCGACAAAGTCAAAATGCTGCCTATGCTGGCCGAGATGGGCAAGTTTTTCCCCAAGACGGTTTCAACCGGTCCCTGCAAAGAAAACATTCGCAAGGACAATCTCGATCTGAACTATTTCCCAGTTCTCCAGTGCTGGCCGCAGGATGCCGGACGGTTTATCACCCTACCCTGTGTGGTCACGCGCGATCCGAAGACGGGCAAACGCAATGTTGGCATGTATCGCATGCAGATCTTCGACGGGCGCACCGCCGGCATGCACTGGCAGCGGCAAAAGATCGGGGCCGAGCACTACAGGGAGATGTTGCGAACAGCCGCTCAGAAAATGACCCATCCTACCCAACCCCAGGGTCTGGTGGGACACCCGGGTTCAGTTGAGATAATGGCCCGGACTTCCGGGGGTTCGCTTATTCCAGAAGGCGGTCTTCCCTCCGGCAAGATGGAAGTAGCCATAGCCGTTGGCACCGATCCCGCAATAACGTTCTCCGCTATCGTTCCCGCGCCGCCCGAGGTTGAGGAATATCTGATCGCCGGCTTCCTACGTCAGAGACCGGTAGAGCTGGTCAAATGTGAAACGGTGGACTTGGAAGTCCCCGCTTCATCAGAGATCGTGCTTGAGGGCCACGTCCATCTTGACGAACTTCGCGCGGAAGGTCCGTTCGGCGATCACACCGGCTTCTATTCGCTGGCCGATCTATATCCGGTGTTCCATCTCACGTGCGTGACTCATCGCAACAATCCCATTTATGCCACCACCATCGTCGGCAAGCCGCCGCAGGAAGATGCTTACATGGGCAAGGCCGTGGAACGAGTCTTTTTGCCGTTGATGAAGCTAACCATCCCCGAATTGGTGGACATCAATCTGCCTATTGAAGGCGTGTTTCACAATCTGATGATCGTTTCCATTCGCAAATCCTATCCGGGACAGGCCCGCAAGGTGATGAACGCCATCTGGTCGCTGGGCCAGGCGATGTTCACGAAGTGCGTGATCGTCGTGGATGAGGACGTTGACGTGCAGGACATTGGTGAGGTCACGCTCAAAGTCCTGAACCACATTGATCCTGAGCGCGACATTCAGTTCACGCTCGGCCCAGTGGACTCGCTGGACCACGCCGCGCGACTGCCCAACTATGGCTCCAAAATGGGCATTGACGCGACCCGCAAGTGGACAACCGAGGGCTTTTCACGACCCTGGCCTGACGAGATACTGATGGACGCTGATACCAAAGCTCTAGTTAACGGAAAGTGGAAGACGCTGACGAAGGAGCTCGGCATGGAATGAGTTCTATGCCTATAGATATAGCCTAGCATTTCTGATATGCCAATTGTGCCATGTTTGGAGCAGATGATTATTCCCTTGACACAGTAAGGCGTTTGTAGCACAATAGCCTCATAAACAGGGGCTTTCAGCTATGAACCTGATAGACATTCACGAAACATTCAAAACTGACGAGCAGTGCATCGAATATCTTGCGACGCTGCGCTGGCCCGATGGAGTCCGCTGCGTTGTCTGCGGTTCCGATCAGGTACGGCAGTATAGCTCACCGACCAAGAAACAGACGGGTCGCAAAATCTACCAGTGCCAGGAGCCGACCTGCAAACAGCAGTTCACGGCCACGTCCGGCACGATCTTCCACGATACTCATTTGCCTCTGACGAAATGGTTCCTTGCACTGTCGGTCATCGTGGACGCCAAGAAAGGCATCTCTGCGAAACAGCTTCAACGTCATCTGAATGTCGGCTACAAAACCGCGTGGTATCTGGCGCACCGAATCCGCAAAGCGATGGAGGAAACGGGCAGCCCTTTATTGACGGGCACGGTCGAAATTGATGAGACCTACATCGGCGGTCGGACTCGCGGCCATGCCCGGAAATTTCAGGATAAAGACGTTGTGCTTGGCATCCGGCAACGCGGTGGGCAGCTTCGCCTGTTGCAGCTAGAGAATCGCAAGGAAGCCACGCTATACGATGCCATTTCACAACACGTGGACAAAGGCGTAGAGCGCATTATGACTGACGATAACCGCGCCTACAATTTCAAGGACACGCAATACCACAATGCAGAGCGCGGAACCATCCGCCACAGCCGCAAGGAATATGTGCGAGGCGACATCCACACGAACACCGTAGAGTCCGCATTTTCATTGTTCAAACGTGGACTGGTAGGTTCCTACCATCAGCTTTCGATAAAGCATTTGCAGCGGTATCTAAATGAGTTTTCGTATCGCTTCAATCGGCGGGATACTCGCACTTTGTTCGAGCAAACACTTCAAAGGATGGCAATGGGGAAGCCGATGCCGTTTGCGGAACTCACTGCTGATGAGCAGGCTTCGGTATAACTGTTCCCGCTTTTCGTTTGCGGCGATCTCTTATTTTGGCAGCCGTTTTGGGCTTGGCCTTGAGCATTCGCCTGAGCAGATCATCGAACTTTTGTTTTTCAACTTTCATAACCATCATTTTACGCGCATGAGCATATCGCTGGCCTGCGTGTCAAGCGTAGGTGCCAATAAATTGGGCCCTATTTACTCACAAGATTAACAAACAAAGGAAGTTTCCATCTGAAACTTGTATCCCTTTGAACTTGAGTTTGTGCTACATTCGCAACATTGAACGATCTGGCGTAGCTCAGAAGGATAGAGCGCCTGAGTAGCTAGTGGTCGCTTGGCCGTGTACTTTTCCCAGAGTGCCAGCTTTGCTCCCACGCTCAGGAGGTCGCGGGTTCGAGTCCCGCCGTTCGGGTCGTCTCTTTTTATTTCTGTCGGAGCGGTTGGGCATTTGGTTAAGCCCAGCGGACTTATAATCCGCTGTTCCCCTGACCGGGACTTGAGGGTTCAACTCCCTCCCGCTCCGCACCCACCTTGTACGCACTACGTAGATACGTAGTACCCACAGCGTGTACGCGTATCAGCTTACAGCGTCCTACGTGGTATGACAATAGTTATACATTAGAATGACAGTAGTCCTGCCCAGAGGCCACTTTAAAAAATAAGCCTTAAAATTGCCTCAGTTTCCTGATTATCTGCGTGAAGTGAATACTTGTCTTGGAGCATTTATT
>QHZR01000132.1 GCA_003224755.1 Acidobacteriota bacterium | reverse complement strand
AATGGCTTGGACTGATTGGCGGAGGCCTACGTCTGTTTGCGAATCCGTGGGGCTCCGGGCTGTTCGGCGCCGCATTCTTCAGCATTACCGGCTTGCACCTCACTCACGTCGTTGCTGGCTGCATTGCGATTACGGTGGTCACTCTGGGTTACAAACGCGGTCGCTACGACAGCATGGATCTTGAGATTTGGGGATTGTACTGGCATTTCGTGGACATGGTGTGGATGTTTGTAGTGCCATTTGTGTATCTGCTGAACGTGAAGCGCTGAAACATGAGCGTAGAGACGTAGCTTGCTACGTTTGATTGAAATGCGAGAACGCGGCGCTGCATGCAAGACATTGCAAGCAACGTCTCTACAAGGGACGGAACTCATGGACACTTCCGAAGGACCGAGCGGCGGACTGACGACTTATCTCGTGGTGTATGTGATCATCCTGGGTATCTCCGCGCTACAGATTCTGATTGCATACTCAAACGCTGAAGGGCCGCGCATTTTCATGCGGATGCTGGCGCTTGCAATTGTGCAGGCTGGGCTGGCAATCACGTTTTTCATGCACATGAAATCCGAGAAGCGTAATCTGGCTCTGTTCTTGCTGCCCGCAACTGTGTTTGTCCTTGTTATGATGAATATGATTTGGTCGGACAGTTTCCGGTTACTGAATATGCGACCGTTTGCGCACTGAACTATTAAAGCTTTACACCAAAGATGCAGAGGGATTCGTGAAAGAGAAATGGAAGTACGGGTTGCCGCTTCTGGCCGTGTTTCTCCTTTCGGTTCCTGCTTTTTCTCAGAGCTGCGCGCTTTGCTATACACAAGCGGCATCGAGCGGGGCGCGTTTTATCGCGGCGTTACGGAACGGAATTTTCGTGCTGATGGTGCCGCCCATGTTCATGTCGGCAGGCATCACGTGGCTGGCTTACCGGAAACGAAATCACTTCAGGCAGGACGTTGACATCGAGGGCCAATTTGGTGAAGATCGAGAGTCCTTTGAGGAATAATGCCACCGCAATTGTACCCCTGATGCAACGAATGCTCCGCAAATTTCAGGACTACTACATCCTCACCAAACCTGAGGTGAACCTGCTGATCCTGATGACCACGTCAGCGGGGTACTACCTTGGACTGCGCGGTCCGTTTCATGTTGCCGGCCTACTTCATACGTTGTTCGGAACTCTGCTGGTTGCGAGCGGCACGGCGACGCTGAATCAATGGATGGAGAAAACCTGGGACGGGCAAATGCGACGCACCGCTGGGCGTCCGCTGCCGGCTGGCAGAGTCACGTCGCTCGAAGCATTCTTATTTGGCCTGGTCTTGAGCTTATCCGGTGGCATTTATCTTGCTCTTTTCGTCAATACAATCGCTTCCCTGCTCGCGACTTCCACGCTATTAAGTTATCTACTGATTTACACACCGTTGAAGCGCCGCACGCCACTGTGCACGTTGCTGGGAGCGTTCCCGGGTGCAATGCCGACGTTAATTGGATGGGCGGCAGCCGCGGGGTCTCTCAGCTGGCAGGCCGGTTTTCTTTTCGCGATCTTGTTTCTCTGGCAGTTTCCGCATTTTCTCGCGATTGCTTTGATGTATCGTGAGGACTACCTCCGCGCCGGTTATCGCATGTTGCCGGAATTCGATCTGGACTCCAGGTTTACCCGCGGAGAAATTGTCGCGTTTACACTGGCGCTGATGCTGACCACACTACTGCCAGCGGTTTCACATTCCAGCGCGGTGTATTTCGGGCCTCTAGTGCTGGCTGACGGATTTTTTCTTTATTATGTGCTGCGCCTGGCTGCGGCAGGATCAAAGCTGGCGGCTAGCAGAGTTTTGCACGCTTCTGTCGTCTATCTTCCCATAGTGCTCGTCGTGATGGCGCTCGGAAAGCGCTAGTTCTTCCATGTTACAGCGCTGACGACATTCCCCGAGTCGGATATTGCAAACACCCGAGCATCACAACCTGGCGGGTAATCGTGTCGTATGCGTCTGCGAGATCGATAGGGGCCAGGCTGACGCCCGGCATCAGCATGCCGAAATAGAGGCGAGGCACCACGCGGAAAGCGTACAGACGCAGGCGAATTGCATTATCTAGAAGCTTGTCGGCAGCCTGGGCAACCGCCGGATCGGAGTTCTGCCGAGCGGCTTCTGCCAAACGAATCAAAATTGCTGCATTGCTTGCTGCAGCGCGAACGTATTCAACTGCCGCCAGCATTCTTTCCCGCTGAATGCCTCTAAATTCATTGGCAGGAAGACGTTCGCGCAGGTAGTCCTGTTCGCGATGATCGATCAAGTTGCGAAACGCATCTACGTCCACTGACCGCAATTGCGAGGCCAGCTGATCAAGATTGCCTGCTGTGGAGTGATGTCCCTTCGCAATATAGAGGATGAGTAATAGACCGAGAAATGCTAAGACTACGAAAATTGTAGGAATAATCATCTGCCGGTAATCCTCTGCAATTCCTGATCCCAGAACTGAATATCGGATTTACCCAGGCCACTTCCAGCGAACGCAAGGGCTCGGTTAGGGAGATACAGATAAACGAGCCACACCAGGACGCACACATGAAAAGCAGCCATCTGTGTGATATCCACAGCTATAAAAGCGGACTTTCCCAGTCCCGACCGTAACGCTGTGGTGGCTAGATTAATGCATGCCGAAATTCCGAATCCTAAAGCTACCCCAGTGGCACGGTTGCGCCAAGATATGTGCAGAGTCCGGGAAAATAGGAAAAGAGTAACCAGCATGCCTACCTCAACCAAACTGGAGGAAAAGTCCAGCACCTGGAAGATATTTGTGACTCGTCGAACCGTCGCACCGGAGAGCGCGGCCGAGCTCACCGCGGCCACAAACATCAGAACGACGAGCGTCCAGCGCAGAAGCGGGCGCAACAGTTCAGCGCGCGAGCTCTGAGTTAAAAGAAGCGTATTCGCAAGCTCGTAGATCACCGCCAACATCAAGCACGAACTGATCCCCGTCTCAAGAACCAATGTCCAGTTATAGATATCGCGTGGGAAAGGTGACAGGAGGCTTAACGCCAATAGCGTCAGGAACTGGAACGTCTCAAACGCGGCATAAGCGAAGAAGATAGGGAGTCGACGGTGCATTCCTCGCCGGAAAGAGGCAACCAGAGTCCACCCTAGGAGTAGGTGAGGAGCTATCCAAAGGTAGTACTGGAGAAAAAGCATGGGCCACTGGAATATTAGCGATTTCGCCAGCAGCCCACAATCAATTTCTCGTTTACGGGTCGCAAACATGGTTGGGCGGGCAATACGGATTTCCTCCAGACGTGAGCGGCGACGCGTAAACGGACAACGCGAGCAGAGCGGTCGCAAGCAATAGCAGTGTCCTTTTCACGGCAAAACTCCTTATTGAAGTGGAAGTTGCACCGTGATAATGTGGCCGCGGGTGGTCCTCCGCACGACTTGGCCGATTTATTTAAATTTTCGAGAAATGTAACGAAATGACCCTCAAATCCGCCTTCGAAGACCTTTCGCGCACGACTTTGGAGGCCCTAAACGGCTGTCTCCGAAGGCTGGAGTACCTGGCTGGGTTGAAGGAATCCAGAGGTGAGTACTCTCACTGGGGATTTAGCAAGGTTTATGGGGAGCAGCCAGCGCGGAAAGCACTGACTGCTGCGCATCGCACTGCTGTCTCACAAGTGCTTTCGACGCCGCTCAGAGACTTGCTGGAGGATGCGGAATCAACCTGTGATAGGGAAGGTCTCGGGGCCGAGGATTACCTTGCGAAACTGTCTCAAAAACCTGACGCTCTGCTGCCCAACGAGCCCGGAGCGGGATCGGCCCGGCATCTTAATTCAGTGCTGCGCGCTCTTTTGGGGCTGGAGCGGAATCGGGAACGGAACGCCATTCGCCGAGCCTCATAGCCACTCCCACAACCTGACCCAGCACCTCAGCCTCATGGTGGCCGAGAATTCGCGGCGCAACTGGCGAGAGGGGATGGGGCTGAAGAATAACGCCCTCTCGGCCCAGCGTGCACCAGCAGCAAGTGTGGCCATCGCGAGTTTCGATGAAATAGATAGGACGCTCGTATTCCGAGCGCCAGCCGCCTTCCGACACCTTGTCTTTGGACTCGTCAACCTGAATGAAACTGCAAGGTGGCAAAATCGGGTACATAGTTAGGTCTTCACTGCCGATGTAGCCGTAGGTATAGTCAACCTTCGACAATCCCTCCAGATAGACAAGTGGAACCGTTCCCCATTGCTCAATCATGCGGCCAAAATTGAGGGTCTTGCGGGGATCGAAGCTAGGATCCATTCGAACCGGCATCTGAACCGTCCCGGTATTGGCTAGGGCATGTGAAAAATGGGACCGCGGCGGAACGGATATCTCAAGATCTGCGATGGTCGCGTCCAGGTTTACTCCATACCATGTTAGTAGCTCACGAAAGTCCCTGCGATAGATGATGGCGAGCGAGTAAAGCCGGTAAATGCTAGGAATTACGCCTTTGGTCTCGAAGTCTGAAAGACGACTTATTGGGACGAAGTACTCTTCATTGGCGTGTTTGCGGGCAAGGCGTTCGCTGGCAGTCTCAACGTCCCGCATTGTGAGGCCTAGCTTCTCGCGAACGTCGCGAAGGTTCTGGCCTCCGGCTATAGTCAAAATCCTACCTCGGTTGCTGCAAACTCAACAATAATAACAATTTCTGGAGCTCAATTCCGCCCTGAGCACTCAAAATTGTTCGGAAAAGCCAGCAACGGACAACCGAATTCACAGGAAGAGTGCACGATGAACTCGCCGGTCTTGTTCTGAATTTGTAACAAACGGACTGCTGCACGGCAAGAAAAAGCGTCTTGCGGCCCTGTCTTTGGGGAAAATTTTTACAAACTCCGGACACACCCCTCGGGATCCGAAGCAAAAGTTCAGCCTGCAAGCCGGAACTTACGACCGGCTAGTCGGCAGCCTTCATGGCCGGTACGTTGGCGTGCACCAGCGGGGTCTCGACCAAATGTTCGCTGATAAACCAAGACTGGAGCTCATTTGTGCGCAGGACATCGCTAACCACCATGTCGTTGGTCCCGTGATCGCCGAGCTTGTCAGCTCTGTCTGCGATCTCGCGGCACTGACGGATGATGACCTGATGCGCATCCAGCAACCGTGAGATCACGACCGGAATCTCTTCCCTGCCCCGGGGCGGGCGTTTAATCTGAGCAGTCTCGGCAACGTCGTGCGCCATCGCGATCGCTAAGCCACCAAGTAATTGAATTCGCTCCGCGATCGTGTCCACAATTTCAACTTGCTCGCCGAAGTGTTTATCGTAAAGGAGATGGAGCTGATAAAAAGTCGGCCCCATTACCTGCCAATGCGCTTTCTTGTACAGGTCTCTCAGAGTCATGGAATCAGCTAACAGCTGATTGAGTTTCTCGGTCATTTCCAGGCGAACTGGTTCTTCCAGTTCCAAATGAAATGCATGGGTCACGGTATTGAAAGCTTGGATTTCGCGTCCGCGTTGATGTACCCGCGGCTCGGCCGAATTGCTGCTGTTATTTCCTGAATGGGTTCGCTTCGCCATGAACATTCCTCCTCGTAAATCAACTTAAACTTAGATAAAGCATAAGAGCCGACAGTGGATGACGCCGTGGTCAACGTCTGCTCGCCGCGGAATTACCAACATTGCTTGGATGAGGCTGTTCGTCCACGGGCCACATATCTTTTTTTCCGAGATTCCTTGCGGCGAACTTGGCCTTCCACCGTATGCTTCCGGCAGCAAAATTTTTCATAATCTTTTATGATGAGAAGTTCCCATTCACAGCGCGGAGAAGGCAGAATTGGCACAGACCCCAGTACTGGAAGAGCTGCAACAAACGGCTCAGACCTCGAGAAATAACGAGGGATTGGAAGTCCTGGAGACCCGCGAGTGGCTGGATTCGCTCGATTACGTCCTTTCGCGTGGCGGACCCGAGCGAGCCGGACGGCTTCTTCAACAGCTCCAACTTCACGCTCGCCGGGCCGCTGGCATTAATCTTCCGTTTACCGCCACCACCCCCTACCAAAATACGATTTCCGTCCGGCAGCAGGCGCCGTTTCCAGGAAGCCAGGAAATGGAGCGGCGGATCAAGAGTCTGGTCCGCTGGAATGCCATGGCCATGGTGGTCCGCGCCAATAAAGAAGAGAACGGCATCGGTGGACACATTTCGACGTATGCCTCGGCGGCCAACCTTTACGAAGTCGCATTCAACCACTTTTTTCGGGCACGTACGGAGACAGGCGACCGGGACGTCGTGTATTACCAGGGTCACGCGGCGCCGGGAATGTATGCGCGCGCGTTTCTGGAAGGCCGACTGCCGAAAGAGAAGCTGGAAAACTTTCGCCGCGAACTAAAGCCTGGCGGTGGCCTCTCTTCCTATCCGCATCCGTGGCTCATGCCCGACTTCTGGGAGTTCCCGACCGTCAGCATGGGCTTGGGACCGCTGCAGTCCATTTATCATGCGCGATTCATAAAGTATTTGGAGAACCGTGGACTGAAGACCAGCACCGGCGGGAAGGTGTGGGCGTTTCTTGGTGACGGCGAAATGGACGAGCCCGAGTCTCTGGGCTCGATCACGCTCGCGTCGCGCGAAAAGCTCGACAACCTGATCTGGGTAATCAACTGCAACCTGCAGCGGCTCGACGGTCCAGTACGCGGCAACGGAAAAATCATTCAGGAGCTGGAGGCCATTTTCCGCGGCGCCGGCTGGAATGTAATTAAGGTTATTTGGGGCAGCGATTGGGACAGCCTCATTCAGAATGATCGCGATGGCTTGCTGGTGCGTCGTCTGGGCGAAATCACCGACGGTCAATATCAGAAATTCTTCGTTGAGAGCGGAGCATATTTCCGGCAGAACCTGTTCGGCAGCGATCCGCGGCTGTTGCGAATGGTGGAACATCTTTCGGACGATCAGCTTTCGCGGTTGCGGCTGGGTGGACACGATCCGATCAAAGTGCATGCGGCATATAAGTCCGCGGTTGAGCACACCGGTTCCCCGACGCTGATATTGGCCAAGACGATTAAAGGATATGGGCTAGGTGAAGCGGGCGAAGGCAAAAACATCACTCACCAGCAGAAGAAACTCAACGATGACGAATTGAAGATGTTCCGTTCGCGCTTCGGGATTCCCCTGTCTGATGATCAGCTGCATGGCGCTCCTTTTTATCGGCCGGCTGATGACAGCCCCGAACTCACCTACATGCAGGAGCGGCGCAAGCAGCTTGGCGGCTACATGCCGGAGCGGAAGATCCGCTCCAAGCCAATCAAGCAAGTACCCGAATCCCAGTTTGAAGAGTTCTACAAGGGCACTGAGGGTCGCGAGGTTTCGACCACCATGGTCTTTGTCCGCATGCTGGCCAAACTGCTGCGCGATCCGGAAATTGGCAAGCTGATCGTTCCCATCATTCCCGATGAAGCTCGCACCTTCGGCATGGAGGCACTGTTCCGCCAAGTCGGAATTTATTCGAGCGTCGGCCAGCTTTATGAGCCGGTCGACATGGATACTCTGCTCTATTACAAGGAAGCGAAAGACGGGCAGATTCTTGAAGAAGGAATCACGGAGGCCGGTTCCATCAGCTCATTTATCGCCGCCGGAACTGCGTACTCGAATCACGGGATCAACACGATCCCGTTTTTTATTTACTACTCGATGTTTGGTTTCCAGCGTATCGGTGACTTGATTTGGGCGGCAGCCGACATGCGTGCCCGCGGCTTTCTGCTGGGTGGCACTGCGGGACGAACGACACTTGCCGGCGAAGGCTTGCAGCACCAGGATGGCCACAGCCATGTGCTTGCACTGCCGGTGCCGAATTTGCTGGCTTATGATCCAGCGTTTGCGTTCGAAATCGCGGTCATTATTCAGGACGGGATTCGCCGCATGTACGTCAACGGCGAGTCTATCTTCTATTACCTCACGGTCGGAAACGAACCTCTTCCTATGCCGGCAATGCCGGATGGCGACAAAGTTCGTGATGGCATTCTGAAAGGGATGTACCTGTTCAAGCCCTCGCAGAAAAAAGATGCAAAGCTCCGCGCGCAGCTCTTTGGTAGTGGCGCGATCATGTTCGAAGTCCTCAAGGCACAAGAAATTCTGGAGAGCAAGTACGGAGTTGCTTCGGACGTTTGGAGCGTGACCAGCTACAAAGAACTTTATCGCAACGGGAATGACTGCGAGCGCTGGAACATGTTGCATCCGGGCGAGAAGCCGCAGGTGCCCTATGTAACACAGCATCTGCAGGGGACAGACGGCGTACTGGTGGCGGCCTCGGACTACATGAAAGTGTTGCCCGAGTCGCTCGCGCAGTGGATGCCGCGTCCGCTGGTCTCACTGGGGACCGATGGATTTGGCCGCAGCGAAGGGAGAGCATCGTTGCGCGATTTCTTCGAAGTTGACGCGAAGCACATTGCGCTGGCTACTCTGCACGCGCTGGCACGAGACAAAAAGATCGAGTCCAAAGTCGCCAACCAGGCAATCAAAGAGCTGGGAATCAATCCAGAGAAGGCGAACCCAGCAGTATCTTAGTGACCAGTGGTCGCTGATCAGCGGTCAGCATCCACTGCGGACCGCAGTCAGCAAGTGAACACTGGCCACTGACAACTGACCACTGACAACTGTTTATGACTGAATTCAAATTACCCGAACTCGGCGAGAACATTCATCAGGGCGACTTGGTGCGCCTCATGGTTGCACCGGGCGCCACCGTTGCTGAAGGCGAGCCGGTGATGGAGCTCGAGACTGACAAAGCAGTAGTCGAGGTTCCGTCCTCTGTGAGCGGCACGGTGAAAGATGTTCTGGTCAAGCAAGGCGAAAAAATCAAGGTTGGGCAAGTGATCTTTACGGTGGAGAACGGCTCCGGCGGCAAGCGCGTGGAAAGCCGCGCCGTTGCTTCTGAACCTGCGAAGTCCGAACCCAGGGCCACTGCTCCAACAGTATCGAAAACGCCAGCGAAAGCTGCCAATCAAGCTGCATCTGCGTCTTCTACCACTCGTTCCGCCGCAGCTACGGTCCCCTCTGAATCTGTGGGGAGCGCAGAATTCAGGCTTCCTGAGCTGGGTGAAAACATTCATCAAGGCGACCTGGTTCGGCTGATGATTTCCCCGGGCGCACAGGTCGCCGAAGGCCAACCGGTGATGGAACTGGAAACGGACAAGGCAGTGGTCGAGGTTCCTTCATCGCTGACCGGAATCGTCAAAGAGGTACTGGTCAATCAGGGCGAACAAATTAAGGTTGGGCAGGTCGTCTTCACCCTCGAGGCCGGTGCTACTTCGCAGCCGCACGCGCAACAGCCTTCTCGCGCGGATGGATCGCATGATCACGAGCGCTCAACTTTTCAGGCCGCCATGCGGTCAGAGGGACGGACCGAAGAGCAGGCCTTGCCTCCTGATCCGCCAAGATCCGCGCCAGTCGCCGCTTTTAGCATGCCCCTAGATTTAGACAGAGCGGCGGGCGTGGAGCATCGCGGTCCGGTAGCCGCAGCGCCGCACGTACGGCGTTTGGCTCGTGAGCTCGGCGTTGACATTCATACCGTGCCAGGAACGGGTCCGGGTGGACGCATCAGCGAAGATGACATTAAGCTGTACACCAAAATGCTGCTAGCATCTGCTGTGTCCGGCACCGGACAGGCTCCGGCTACGCACCCGCGCCAGCCTGCGCTTCCCGATTTCATTAAATGGGGAAAGATTGAACGCGTCCCCATGCGCGGAGTTCGGCGCAAGACTGCCGAGCACATGTGGGAAGCGTGGACCTCGATCCCGCACGTCACCCAGAACGATAAAGCCGATATCACCGAGCTCGAACAATTGCGCACGCGTTTTGGAGCAAAGGCCCAGGAAGCCGGCGGGAAGATGACGGTCACGGCAATTGCCCTGAAAGTTTGCGCTTCCGCGCTGAAGATCTTCCCTCAGTTCAATGCCTCGATTGACATGGAGAAGGAAGAGATCGTTTACAAGCAGTTCATCAATATTGGTGTTGCTGTGGACACCGATCGTGGTCTGCTGGTACCGGTGATTCGCGAGGTGGATAAGAAGAACATCGTGGAATTGGCAGCTGAACTCACTCTGCTCTCGAAGAAAGCACGTGATAAGAAACTCGCTCCCGCCGACATGGAAGGCGGAACGTTCACTATTACGAATCTGGGCGGAATCGGCGGGACTGGTTTCTCGCCTATCGTGAACTATCCCGAAGTCGCAATCCTGGGCCTATCGCGTTCGAGCATGGAGCCGGTTTGGATCAATGGAAAATTCGAGCCGCGACAGGTTTTACCGCTCTCACTCTCATATGACCATCGACTGATTGATGGCGCTGACGCCGCACGTTTCCTGCGCTGGATTGCTGAGGCGTTTGAGCAACCGTTCTTGCTGTCGGTGCAGGGATGACGGCCGCCACGCAGGATATTTCCAAAGATCGCGATCTGCTGATCCTCATTTACGACGCCTTCAACCGTCGCGACATTGACGCCATTCTCGATGTGCTGCATCCGCAAGTGGAGTGGCCCAATGGGATGGAGGGCGGCTGGGTTCACGGACACGAAGGAGTGCGTGCGTACTGGACGCGCCAGTGGGGAATGGTGGACCCTCATGTAGATCCCGTACGCTTTGAAGCAGATGACAATGGTCGCATCGTCGTTGGCGTTCACCAACGAGTCCGTGACCTAGCGGGAACAGTACTTTTGGATCGAATGGTTCAACACGTTTATCTGATCAATGACGGTTTGATCCAGCGCATGAATATTCGAGAGTAAGACTTCTCGATCACGAAATCCTCAATCGCAACAAAATGCCTGAAACCTCTAATCTGAATATCGCAGTCATCGGCGGCGGCCCCGGCGGATACGCTGCCGCGTTTCTTGCTGCCGATCTCGGCATGAAGGTCACGCTCATCGACCGCGAGCAGAATCCCGGCGGCGTGTGTCTTTATCGCGGATGTATTCCCTCAAAGGCTCTGCTTCATGTCGCCAAGCTGATTGACGAGTCTCGGCATGCGAAGAACTGGGGCATCAAATTCGGCGAACCAACAATTGACCTTGCGCGACTGAGATCATTCAAAGAAGCTGTAGTTAACAAGCTGACTGGCGGACTGGGTCAAGTCGCAAAGATGCGGAAGGTGCAGTACGTTCGCAGCGACGCCAGCTTTGAAAACTCGACTACGATTCGAGTTGCCAGAAACGGTGGCGGCGAAGAAAAGCTCAGCTTTGATCGCATCATCATCGCGACTGGATCGCGTCCGGCGGTCATTCCCTCGCTCAAGCTCGACAGTCCGCGCATGTTGGATTCGACATCGGCACTCGATCTGAAGGATGTCCCCGGCACACTGCTCGTCATCGGTGGGGGATACATTGGACTGGAATTAGGCACCGTCTATGCCGCCCTCGGGTCGAAGGTCTCGGTTGTTGAAATGACGGCCGGCTTGTTGCCCGGAGCCGATCGCGATCTGGTTCTGCCGCTGCATAAGCGTCTTGAAAAAAGCTTCCAGTCAATTCTTTTGAATACAACCGTCACAGCCGTCAAAGAAGAATCGAACCGCCTTCGAGTCTGTTTCGAGGGAAAGGACGTGAAGGAACGCGAGCAGGTTTTCGACAAGGTGCTGGTCTCCGTCGGCCGCAAGCCAAGTTCGGAAATCTCCGGTCTTGATCGAACACAGGTTCGCGTCGGCCAGCGCGGTTTCATTCAAGTCAACAAACACTTGCAAACCGACGATCCCGCGATTTACGCCATCGGCGACGTTGTTGGCGAGCCGATGCTGGCGCACAAGGCGTCGCACGAGGGGCGCACAGCGGTTGAGCATATTGCCGGGCACAAGGTGGCGTTTGAACCGAATGCGATTCCTGCGGTCGTGTTCACCGATCCTGAAATTGCCTGGACCGGGCTGACGGAAACACAAGCCACGAAGGAAAATCGCGAGATTAAAGTTGCTAAGTTTCCCTGGGCTGCTTCAGGTCGCGCGGTGACGATTGACCGCACCGACGGCATGACCAAGCTGGTCATCGATCCTGCCACCGAGCGGGTGCTGGGCGTAGGCATAGTGGGCGCGGGTGCGGGAGAGCTGATTGCCGAAGGTACGCTTGCAATTGAAATGGCCGCGCTGGCCAAAGACGTGGCGCTCACTATTCATCCGCACCCGACTCTGTCGGAAACGGTGATGCAATCCGCGGAAGTATTTTTCGGCACCAGCACGGATCTGTACCGGCCGAAGCGATAGCGAGGTCCTTCCTTGAAGGTCCGTGATGTCATCAAGCGATTGGAACAAGATGGGTGGCGCCTGGCCGAACTAAGGGAAGCCATCGCCAATTCCATCATCCTGCCAAAGCTGGTACCGTAACAGTGGCTGGCCATCCGTCAGTAGACATTCCGCCGGGAACATTGAACAATATCTTGAAGCAGGCAGGTATGAAATGAAGTACTTGGTTATCTACGAAAAATCATCGAACGGTTGGGGTGCGTACGTCCCTGATCTGCCTGGCCTGGGAATTGCCGCCAAAACACTGGACGAGGCCAAGGATTTGATCCGCGAAGCAATCGAATTTCATCTCGAAGGCATGCGTGAGCATGGCGACTCTATTCCCGTGCCAAGTGCCGTAACTGAGTATGTCTCGGTCTGAATACGAATTCCTGAAGCATTCTTCCGGCGCTCACTGGCTCTGCCATTTGCCAGTCTGGTTCATCTCTTTGAGTTGAATCGAAAACCCTCCCAGCCAAGCACGTAATGGTTTAACTTCAAGGGGTATTTTCTTCTATCCGCCCTATGCCTGACGTCCTCGAACGGTTAAAAGTCCTAATAGACTCCTCAACACCCATCGTCGTGATAGAAACGGTTGAGGAGATGCGAGCGGTGCGCCTGGTGCGTGCAGCATCTGCGCCGTTGAACTTAGCAGTCTTCGAGTGGAGCATCGCCAGTGGCCTGGTCCGCTGCGGAAGTGACGCAGTCGTCCACGAACATGGTTTTCCTGGCTCGGCGCACACCACCGACACAGGCGGAGCCGTCGCACTGTACCACAGCCAAGATCCCGCACAGGCTCTGGGCAATCTGGAAGCACTTTCGATCGAAGCCGTTTTCATTCTCAAGGATTTTCACCGCCATGTTGAAGACCCGGTTGTGGTGCGCCGATTGCGCGATGTTGGACAAAAGTTCTCGGCTAATCGCAGGACGATTGTCATTACCGCTCCAGCGTTTACGGTTCCGGCAGAGTTGAGGGGCCTAATTGAATTTGTTGAGCTGCCGCTTCCCGACACCCCACGCCTGCGGCAGATTATCGATGAAGTCGCGGCCCGACTCGGGCAGACCCGAACTCTGCACAGCAGCCTGGATAATACGGGGCTCGATGCCGTGGCCACAAGTTTGCGCGGGCTGACCGAAGAAGAAGCCGACCGCGCGATTTCGCAGGCCGTTGTCACCCGTTACGGTCTCGTTCCAGCGACTGTCACCGACGTGCTCGATGCAAAGAAGGATCTATTACGCCGCGCCGGAATGCTTGAGTTCGTGGATGCTTCCGAGAATATGGCTGCGATCGGTGGTCTCGAAAATCTGAAGGGCTGGCTGGCGCAGCGCCGAGGAGCGTGGGATGATGACGCGCGCCAGTTCGGTCTGGAGCCGGCGCGGGGCGTGATCATTCTCGGAGTGCAAGGTTGCGGCAAATCTCTCTGTGCACGCGCCGTCGCTGGGGAATGGAAGCTGCCACTGGTCAAATTCGATACGGCGACCGTATTCGACAAGTACATCGGCGAGACCGAAAAGCGCATTCAACAGGTATTTCGCGTAGCCGAGGGCCTGTCGCCATGCGTGCTCTGGATAGACGAACTGGAAAAAGTATTCGCAGGTAGCGGGCCGGATTCGGCTTCTGTGGATGCAGGTGTTTCGTCGCGAATCCTTGCCTCGTTTCTTTCCTGGATGCAGGATCGCAAGGCACCAGTTTTCGTTGCAGCCACCTGCAACAACGTGACCGCGCTTCCTCCGGAGCTTATTCGCAAAGGACGTTTCGACGAATTGTTTTTTGTCGATCTGCCGAATCAGGCCGAGCGCAAGCAGATCTTCGCCATCCAGTTGGCTAATCGTAAACGGAACCCTGCGGAATTCGACTTGGACCAAATCGCCGTAGCGGCGAACCGCTTCTCCGGCGCAGAGATTGATGCCGCTGTGCAGAGCGCTCTGTACGCGGCGTTTGCGAGCAAGCAGCCACTTACAACCGAGACCATTCTGGCCGCCCTGGCACGAACCGTACCGCTTTCGACCACGCGTGCTGAAGAGATTCAAGCGTTAAGAATTTGGGCAAAGCAAAGAGCAGTGCCTGCGTCAGCGCCGGTCGTGATCGGAGAGGGCGCGTAGTTCTGGAGGAATATTGAACGACTACCTTCTTTCGGCGGTTCTTGGCATTATCGAGGGTTTGACGGAATTCTTGCCGGTCAGTTCGACCGCGCACCTGCGCATTGCCGAATCCCTGTTTCACATCAATTTGGGTGACGGATACTGGAAGATGTACACAATCGTTATTCAGCTGGGCGCGATCTTGTGCCTACCCATCTATTTTCGCGGCCGGATCGCCAAGTTTCTGAGCACATTCCCGCATGGCGAAAATGGTGACCGGACGGCGCTGACGCATCCGCTTGGCTTGACTGTGATTGCGTTTGTCGTAACCGCCATTCCCGCGTTCCTGTTGACGAAGGTGATCGGCAAACACCTCGAAAGCTTATACATCATCGGCGCCTCGCTTTTCATCGGAGGCATCGTGATGTGGGCCGTAGATGCGCTGAACGCTCGCGCGGAAAGAAATGGACCGCAGGCGACGGGCAGCCGAATTCACACCTGGAAAATGGAAGCGATGAGTTTGGGGCAGGCAGTATGGATTGGCGCTTGCCAGATTTTGTCGGCGGTTTTTCCGGGAACTTCGCGTTCGATGTCCACCATTGCGGCGGGGCAGATTGCAGGAATGTCGCGGGCGTCGGCGCTGGAATTTTCGTTCTTTCTCTCCATCCCCACGATGGTAGTCGCAACCGGTTATGACCTGCTGAAATCGTTGCGAGGCAAGGGCACGAATCCGATTGGGGTTTCACAAATAAATTCCCATGGGTGGATGGTGCTCGCCATTGGATTCGTGATTTCCTTCATCGTCGCTTATGCCGCCGTGGCGTGGTTCATGGCTTGGGTACGCAAACGTGGATTCGCTCCGTTTGCGGTTTATCGGATCATTGTGGGGGCGCTGGTGCTGGCGTTCGCGGCGAGGTAGGGTGAAAAAACTGAACGCCAAATGCGGCACAGGGAGGATTTTCATTGAGGGCGTAGAGACGTTGCTTGCAACGTCTTCCTTACCGGCGCAGCTGTTGTGCTCAAACAAGAAGACGTAGCAGAGCTACGTCTCTACATCTGGTTTTTTCAACTCTTCCATCACACTCTGGATCAGTTCTTTTGCGTCGGTCAGACTTTTCATCACAATTTGGACATCGAGCACCGGGCGGCCGGGCCAGCGCTGGCTTTGGCAATAGACGCCGTGCTGGCCCACCAGCGCCATGGCATCGGTAATCATGTCCATGGTGACGGCGAGGCGGCCGCGCGGAACCCCCATCATGGTTTCAAAATGCTCCAGCTCTTCGCGTTTCTCGTCGAATACGGGCATGTTGGAATTGTAACGAAGCATTCAGCGCTCAGCATTTGGCCAAACCGCTTCCATTAGGGCAGGTCGAATTGCTAACTCTCCGCTAAGGGAGATAGTCTAATGCGTGCGCTCGGCATCTCTGAGGATTTGCATTGCTGCGTGTAGCTGAATGCTGAGTGCTCAAAGGAGAGTCTCTCGATGAAAAGAATGGTTCTCACAATTTTGTTCACGTTTGCGCTTTGCCTTGTTGCCACGGCTCAACAGGACAAGAGCAAGCGTCCCAGCCCCCCTGCACAGGCGCAGTGCAAGTTTTCAGATGGAACGACGATCACAATGGACTATTCCAGTCCCCGAATGAAAGGTCGCAAGATTTTTGGCGACCTGGTGCCCTACGGCGAGGTGTGGCGAACTGGAGCGAATGATGCGACAACATTTGTGACCACCGCAAACCTGACTGCGGAGGGAAAGGACATTCCCGCCGGTAACTATACGATTTTCACTGTCCCCACACAGGACAAGTGGACCCTGATCGTCAATAAGCATACGGGCGAATGGGGCATCCCTTACAAATATGAATCGGAAGAGTTGGCGCGAGAGCCCATGTCGGTGTCTAAGACTTCGGGCCCTGTAGAAAACTTCACAATCAACTTGAACCAAACTGATGGAAGCTGCACACTGCAGATGAGTTGGGAGAACACGCAGGCTTCGATAAAGCTTTCAGAGAAAAAGTAATTCACAGCTTTTTAGCGCTTCGTGATGGGGTAGAATCTTCTCGAAAATTACATCGGGAGGTGTCCTATGCCCGTCTACGATTATCACTGCACGGACTGTCACAAGACTTTCGAGCAGGCCCTCACGCTGCATCAGCATGACAGCAACCGGGTTCGGTGTCCGCACTGCGGCAGCAAAAACATCGAACAAGAGGCAGCGGCGTTTTACGCAGTGACCTCGAAGAAGAGTGCGTAAGAAGCAGCTATTGGCTCTTGGCTGTCGGCTCTTGACTCTCTGGCTTCCACCGCAAGATGGGTTTGCGCGCGGCGGCGGTTTCATCCAACCGCGTAACGCGGGTCGAGTGCGGCGCGGTCTTGACCACTTCTGCGTCCTCGTGGACCTCTTCTGCAATAGACTTCATCGCCTCGATGAACAAATCCAGTTCTTCTTTGGATTCGCTCTCGGTTGGCTCGATCATCATTGCACCCGGCACAATGAGGGGAAACGCGGTCGTGTAAGGATGGAAGCCGTAATCAATCAGGCGCTTCGCAATGTCCATGGTGCGCGCGCCCTTCTTCGCCTGAACTTTGTCGCTCAGCACGACCTCGTGCATGCTGGGGCTTGAGTACGGAAGATCGAAAATGCCTTCTAGCGCTTTTCGAATGTAGTTTGCGTTCAGCACTGCGTCTTCGGTAGTTTGGCGCAACCCGTCAGGTCCATTGGCCAGAATGTACGCCAGCGCGCGGATGAACATCCCGGAATTTCCGTAGAAGGATCGAACGCGTCCAACAGATTGCGGGCGGTCGTAGTCGAATGCGAGAGTTCCGTCTGGCTTAGACACTGGCACCGGCTTGGGCAGAAAAGGTTCGAGAGCTCTCCTGACTGCGACCGGACCAGAGCCGGGACCGCCGCCACCGTGCGGAGTCGAAAATGTCTTATGCAGGTTCAGATGCATGACGTCGACCCCGAAATCTCCGGGCCGCACTTTGCCAACTAGGGCGTTCATGTTGGCGCCGTCCATGTAGAGTAGGCCACCTTTGGCATGAAGGATGTCGGCGACTTTGTGGATCTCCTGTTCGAAAACGCCAAGCGTGTTGGGATTCGTCAACATGAGGGCTGCGACGTCTTCATTCATCTGCGCCTGCAGCGAGGGGATATCAACCATCCCTTTTGCGTTTGATTTGAGATTCTCAACCGCGTATCCGACCATGGCCGCAGTCGCGGGATTCGTTCCGTGGGCAGAGTCGGGAATAAGGACCTTCTTGCGCGGACTGCCTTTGGATTCGTGATGCGCGCGCACCATCAGCAGGCCGGTGAACTCGCCGTGAGCCCCGGCGGCAGGCTGCAACGTGATCGCATCCATACCGGTGATTTCGAGGAGACAGTCGCTGAGAGTTTTGATGATGCGCAGGGCGCCCTGCGAAATCTTTTCTGGCTGGTAAGGATGACCGTTGGCAATTCCCTCAAGGCGCGAAACCACTTCGTTCACGCGCGGGTTGTACTTCATAGTGCAGGATCCGAGCGGATACATACCGAGATCGATAGCGTAATTCCATGTGGATAGGCGGGTGAAGTGACGGATGATCTCGATTTCACTGACCTCAGGCATTTGCCCAAGATCTTTTCGCTCTTGCGATCCAAGGAGCGTGGACGTGTTCACCTCAGGGACGTCGAGCGGCGGCAGTTTCCACGCGGCTTTCCCGGGGGATGATTTTTCGAAAATCAACCCTTCATTTTGATTAACGTGGCGTGTGGCTTTGCGAGTCATGTGCGTCGGCATCTAGCGTGTCACCTCTTCCACGTTTTCTTCGCGCGTTCCATTCATCGAACGCTCGCTCTCTGCGACTAGGCCGACTGCTGTGTCAATCATCGAGCGCGTGCTCGTCTCGGTGCAACACCACAGCGAAGCATTCCCGAGCTCGGGATAGAACTTCTTCAATGGCAGCCCGCCTACAATCTTGTGTCCGAGCAAGCGGGAGTTGATGGAATACGGATCTTCGCTAGTTTGAATAACGAACTCGTTGAATCGTGGCGTACCTGCGAAAAGCACGTTGGCGTGCTTTCCGAACTGCTCAATGGCGTACACGGCCTTGGCGAGGTTATGCCGGGCAAGTTCCTTCAGACCGACTTTGCCATAGATGGTCATGAAAATGTTGGCCATCAGCGCAATGAGCGCCTGATTAGTGCAGATGTTCGATGTAGCCTTTTCGCGCCGAATGTGCTGTTCACGGGTGGCGAGTGTGAGAACAAAACCGCGTTTGCCGCTGCGATCCGTGGTTTGGCCGACCAGGCGTCCGGGCATCTGGCGAACATAGGCTTCGCGCGTGGCAATCACGCCGCAGTACGGACCGCCGAATGTGAGCGGCACGCCGAACGATTGCGCTTCCATGGCGATAACGTCAGCTTGGCGCGGCGGCTCGACGATGCCGAGCGAAACTGCTTCCGCGATGGAAACGACCAGCATCGCGCCCTTGCGGTGAGCAATCTCCGCCAGCGCTTCCACATCTTCAAGAACGCCGAAGAAATTTGGCGATTGCACCAGAAGACATGCTGTGTCGGTCGTGATCGCGTCTTCTAGCGAGCGTAGATCAAGGCCTCCATTGTCCGCGAACGGCAACGTCGCAAGCGGCATTCCCTGATGAAAGGCATAGGTGGCGAGCACCTCGCGATACTCCGGGTGCACACTACGAGCCACAGCTACTGAGCGGCGTCCGGTCAGGCGAACGGCCATCATGACTGCTTCCGCCGCGGCTGTGGAACCGTCATACATGGAGGCGTTCGCGACCTCCATGCCGGTCAGCTCGCAGATCATGCTCTGAAATTCGAAAATAGACTGCAGCGTTCCTTGCGAAATCTCTGCTTGGTAAGGAGTGTAGGCAGTCAGAAATTCGCCGCGCGAGATCAGCGAGTCAATAATGACCGGGCGGTAGTGGTTGTAAGCCCCGGCGCCCAGAAAGCTGGCATGATTCTCGCCATTTTCGCGAGAACGCTCGCGGAACCAGTCCACGATTTCCGACTCGGCCATCTGCCGCGGGACTTTTAGGTCGCGATTGAGGCGGTATTCAGCCGGAATGGGCGCGAAAAGATCATCAATCGTGGCGACGCCAATGTCCTTAAGCATGGCTGTGCGGTCAGCGGGAGATTTGGGAAGATAGCGCATGTGGAAAATTGAATCATTGAATCACTGAGAGATTGAATCATTGAAAAGCCATGCAGGCCAGGACGTCAATGATTCAATGATCCGATGATTCAATGATTCAATTCTCAGTGTCCTCCCTGTTCGGCGACAAATTTTTCGTAGTCGGCGGATGATAGGAGCGCATTCAGTTCTCCGGGATTCTTCAGCTTCATTTTCAGCATCCAGGCGCCGTGCGCGTCCTGATTGATTTTCTCAGGCGCGGTGGTGAGGTCGCCATTTACTTCGGTTACAGTACCGGAGGCCGGCGCGTACAGATCCGAAACGGCTTTCACCGACTCCACACTGCCGAAGGTCTTCCCTGCTGTGAGTTCTGCTCCCGGCTTGGGCAAATCAACGAAAACGATATCGCCCAGTGATTCTTGGGCGTAATGCGTGATGCCGATGGTGGCGTTGCCGCCGTCGGGTTTGATCCACTCGTGTTCTTTGGTGTATTTGAAGTCTGTTGGATAGGACATCTTGCTCCTGGTACCGTGCCTAAAGGGGCTCGGTCATTTTTCTTCCGCCGCCAGGACTTATGTCATGGAGCAACGGATTCTGCTCAAATGTGGGGACAGCCGCCCTCGGCTGTCCTCGGGCCCCAGGCCCGCGGCGCTTAGCCGGAAATAAATCGAATTTTGCTCGATAAACAGCCGAGGGCGGCTGTCTCCACGTAAGTCCGGAACCACTCGCGCATGTTTTGCTCAGTTCTTCTTCGGCTTCTTATAAAAAGGTGTTGGAACAACCTCGGTTTTCACCGCTTGTCCGCGAATCTCTATATTGATGCCGCTACCCACGACTGCGAACTCTGGCGGCACATACGCCAACGCGATGTTCTTCTTCAGGAAGGGAGCGGGGGAACCGCTGGTTACATATCCGATTTCGGTTCCGCTTCCATCTAGAACTTTGTAGCCGTCGCGGGCGATTCCGCGCTCAACCATCTCAAGGCCAACCAGCGTCCGTTTGAGTCCCTCGCGTTTGGCTCGATCCAGCGCCTCTCTACCGACGAACTCCGGCTTCTCCATTTTGCAGAAGCGATCGAGCCCGGCTTCCCAAACATTGATGGTATCGGAAATTTCGTGTCCGTAGAGCGGGAGTTTAGCCTCGAGGCGAAGCGTGTTGCGCGCACCCAAACCGCAGGGAACGGCCCCGAACTCGCGCCCGGCCTCAAGCACTTCGTTCCACACCCGCGTGCTGGTTTCCTCGTCGCTGGGAACGTAAATCTCGAAGCCGTCTTCACCGGTATATCCCGTGCGCGCGATCAAGACGTCCTTAAGCCCGCAGACGGCGCCGCGAGTCACCCAATAAAATTTCACGGCGGAGAGGTCCGCATCCGTAAGCTTCTGTAGCAAGTGGACGCCCTTCGAGCCTTGAATCGCAATTTGCGTGTAATCGTCTGAAAGATTTTCGACGGCGCAGTCGAACTCGCGCGTGGTGTCGCGCACCCAGGCGAAGTCTTTTTCACGCGTGCCGGCGTTGATCACCAGCAGGTACTCGTCTTCGCCGAGACGGTGCACGATGACATCGTCCACAAAGGTCCCTTGCGGATAAAGCAGCGCCGAGTACTGTGCCTGCCCGATCGCAAGCCGCGAGGCATCGTTCATCGAGATATGCTGCACCGCCGCCAGTGCCCCACTGCCAGCCAAGCGGATGTCGCCCATGTGGCTGACGTCGAAAATTCCGACGCCGGTGCGCACTGCCATATGCTCGGCAATGATTCCGCAGCCAATGGACGCAGGGTACTCGACCGGCATGTCCCAGCCATTAAACTCGACCATCTTCGCGCCGAGTTTGCGATGGACAGCATTCAGGGCAGTTTTTCGGACGGACTGCGTGGTTTCGACAGCGGACAAAATGGCCTCGATCATCGATTGTAGTTGGGCAGTAGCTGGGCCGCCGATAGGAAACGAATGAGACTAACATGCGGGCGGGATGCGGTTCAACGAGCGATGACTGAAGTACCCAAGGTGCACCATCTAAGCTAACCTGCCAGCTCTCCGGGCCATGCTAGGCTCCTTCTAAGCGCATGCTTCGAGTGGGAGGAGAGATGCGGAAATTTCTGATCGCAGCCCTATTGCTAGCGGTTGGGGCCATATCTGTCCTGGCGCAAGATCAAAAAAATGAGCTCGCCGGGACGATTGGGCGCACCATCATCAGCGATCAGACCACGCCTGATACGAGTACTCCGTTCAACACAGTGCACTTCGGGCACGGCACCTCTTTCAATGTCAATTACGGTCGCAGGCTGCGAAGCTATCGCTGGGGGGATCTGTCGGTGGAGGTACCGGTCATCTTCAATCCGGATGAAGACCTGAACTATGGGACAAACCAAATTCCAAAGGAATACAGTTCATATTTCATCACTCCGGCGGCGCGGGTAACCTTTATCCCCAATCTCGCAATCTCGCCTTGGCTCAGCTTTGGAGGGGGAATTGGGATTTTCCATGCGAGCAGCGAGTTGCTTTACTTCGGCTCCAACAACGGCGATAGATCCAAAGTTACCGGCGCAATACAGGGCGGCATCGGATTTGATGTTCGCCTGCCAAAAGTCGAGCGTCTTAAATTTCGATTTGAGGCACGCGATGATTGGAGTGGAGGGCCGCCGCTCAATATTGACACCGGAAGAAGCCGCCAACACAACTACTACGTAGGCGCGGGAGTGGTGTTTCGGTTCTGAGCTTGGCGTAGAGACGTTGCTTGCAACGTCTTTTGCAGGATCTATGGGCGTGCAAAATCGCCTTTTGGTGAGCTTTTCACTTCTTCATACAACATGGGCAGCTGTTCGGCGTCTTCCGCCGACTTCCCGAAGCGTGCATTTTCGTATCGGTGGGTGAAATTCGCGACCCGAATTCGCAGTTGCGGATCCTGAATGATTGCTGCGAATTCAGCGGGAGTCTGTCCGGGAGCTTTGTCCCAGCCGCGGCGAGCGCTCTGCCGCAGCATTCGCTCATACCAAATGCTGGCGGCGATCTGCGGCGATCTCTGCGGCCGGCGCGCCAGACGGAAGCGGCGAACCAGCTGAATCACGCGTGGAATGCTCGTCGCAAATAAAGCCAGCACAATCGCAATCAGGGCACGCAGCCCCCACTTCACGCTTGAATCGCCTATGCGGTCCTGTGTCCTGCGCGCCCAATCCAGCATTTTCTGATAGCGATCTCGTCCCCACGATTGCGCTCTCCCTACCATGGCACGGCTGCCGCGGTTCGCATCCTGTGTGAGGCGGAGCTGATGGCCTAAGTCATAGTTCACTACCCACTCGCGCCAGAATGACTGCATAGCATCCATGTACTGCATCCAGCGGCTCCAACTCGTATGCGCTTCTGCGCTGGCGGAGGGCGTTGGGTCGAACTCAACCCAGTCTTCGCCTGGAAGGTAGGCCTCCACCCAAGAATGGGCATCGCTGGCGCGGATGACATATTCGGAAGTGATGTCATTGAACTCTCCGCCGGAAAAGCCATTCACCACCCTCGACGGAATCCCTATTGAGCGGTCCCTGGCGTCGCTCGAACAGAAAATTGGCAATTGGATCGTGCGGCGTGGTCTTCGGCAGCTGTAACGTGTAGCCATAATGCGCGCGTAAATAGTTTTCAATGGCGGCGGCTTTTTCCGCCGGTGCTGAAGCCTTGGCCGTGATCTGTTGCGCGAGAGCCTTCACCCGCGGATCCAGCGAGGGAAGCTCCAGATAATCATCGACATCTGCAAAATGTGACCCCGCATTGTTCAGTGCGTGCAAACCACCAGGCAGCCGTAGTTGTGAATCCGCTTCATAGCGCGTGACAGGGTGTTCGACGTCCACGTCAAACACATTGCCTGCGCCGTCTTCGGCAATGGCTCGATAGTTGCCCTGCAGTCTTTGCGGAGTTGCAAGAAGGAAAAACACCTCGCCAAGAAATGGCTCCAGGGTAACGCGATAGTGAATGCGAGACCCTCGCGCTACTGGCGTTCGGGGATCGCTCGGTGCCAAATCGAACTGGCCGTCGGGTCCGCGCGCGAGCGTGGCTTTGACGTGCGTGTTGGCCCAAGTCCGCCCATCGAAGTTGTTTAGCGCAACTCCACGCAACTTTAAAGAAGACGCACCGGCGGTATCGCCAGCGATTTGCACGTGCATCATCACCGTCTTGGACTGCTGTATCTGGCCAATGCGTCCCAATTCGACCCGATCAGAAAATCCAGTGCTGAGGTCGTTGGACCCTGTATAAGCACTCAAATATCCGGCAGAAACTCGGGGCAAAAGGAAGAAGATGACTGCGCCACCCAGAAAAATCAGCAGCAGCAAAATTGGAGCAATTGCGGCGATCGTGAACGAGAGTTTGCGATAAGCATGGTGCACATTGGGGTCGCGGGCCTGAACCGGTGCCCGTTCTGATGAATGCATCATTTCCATCAGAATGAACGCGGATACGCCCACGAGCACAAATCCAGCCAGCGCCAGAAGAAATGTGCTGTCCACGGTGAGTACCGCGGCAGAGAGGACCATCACAAACGAGAGCACCGCCAGCAGATAATGGTCGCGGTCCTTTTGCGCCGAGAAAAGCCGCACTAGCATGACAGACAAAACCAGGTGAACGGCAGAAGCCAAAAAAGTTCGCGAGATCACAAATTCGTCAGCGACGAACAATGCGAAGCAGGCAATGGTCAGCAGGTTGGTCCATCTCTCAGAGAGTATTACCTGCAGCCGCCGGGCGAGTATGTATCCACGGAAAAGAAGCGCACCACTGACAATCAGTACCGTTGGAAAATCCAAGCTTCCGGTTGAGGCCAGCGTTCCGAATCCGGTAAAAATGAGGAGATACAAAACCACGTCGAAGTAGCGCCGTATCGCCGCAGCGAGCGTGAATTCCCCGGTGATTGACTTCCCTGCCATGGATAGGCATATTGTTCGTGTTTTCGAGGCAAAGGTAAAGGGTACGGAAGATAGGCCGAGATCTATCCGAGCGCGGCTTGTGCCATGCCAAACCGCATCCCCCACAATTCTGTCATTCCGTCTATAACGACGACGGCGTTATCAAGAGACACGAGTGCGTGGACGCTTTGGCTTTTAGCGTGATCATCCCTTGCGGATGATCGAACGCAGTCGAGGAACTACGAAATCGAGTCCTATGCCGCGTTGATCTGCCTAGCCTATTGCATGGCTTGCCAGTAGGCCTGCGAAACGTCACTGTCGCTCAAACTGAGTTGGCCGCGCCAAGGCAGCTGTTGTGTTCCAGTCCCCGGATTCGCGGGCCAGCCTGAGATCATAAAGTGGCCAAAGTTTGCCCCCGCCGCCAAGGAGCACAGTCTTTGTGTCGTGGTCCACGGGGATAGTCTCGACCACGCGTAACATCGGAATTTCCAGAATGGCGTCAATCATCGAAAGCAGACCCATCAGAAAGAGATCGGCTTCCCCGTATGGAACTTTGGGCGACAGCAACTCGCAAAAGCGCACACGGACCATCGCCGAAACCAGTAGTTCGCTGGACTTTTCCTCGCCCGCCGTCAGGGTCGCGACAAGGCGCACCCATCTGCGGACCTCGCGCTCTCCCAACAGCGTGAGCGCATGCCGAATAGAATGCACTTCGTTCTGAATCGCGAAGGCCGCCGAATTCAAGTAGCGAAGCAATCGGTAACAGACCGACGCCTCCTGCTTTATGATCGCCTCCAATTCGCGTACGTCAACTTCCGGTTCCGATACGGTCTTCAGCAGCCGCAGACAATTGAGGCGATTAGCGGGTATTTCTTTCGCGTGAAGAACTTCGGGACGGCGAAAAAAGTAGCCCTGAAAATAAATGAAACCCGCGGCCTTCGCCGCGGTACACTCCCCCCGGGTTTCGCCCTTTTCGGCCAGCATGCGGCAGCGCCAGGGCGCTTCCTTCAGCCGCTTCAACCCGGCAAGAACCAGATCATCGGGAGGCACCGATTCAAGTACCTCCACTACCGCCAGCGGTGACGGCAGCAGCGTCATGTAGTCTTTTAACAATACGTCCCGCGTGCAATTCACAAAGCCGCGACGTCCGTCGCAGAGTGTTTCCAAACCAATTTGCAGTGAGGTGTCGAGGGTGCGCCGGGATGCCGAATCGGAGTCTACTTCGCGGAAGTAGTCCTCGACTCCGTCGCGAAACAAGAGCTAGTAGCCAAAAACCTTTTCGTCGGCTGTGAGAATCGGCTGGCGCGCAACAAAGCTGATCCGTCCGCCCGTTTCTTGGGCCGCCATTGCGGGCAGGGCTTTGGAGGCAGTCACTGTCTGCTTATCGGCAAAAGATGTGGTTACTTTAAGTGACTCGTGAGCGTTAGGCGACTTTCTATTGTACGGTTACGCTCACCGTCGTGCCGTGAGATATCGCACCACTGGTTCCATTTACGGTGACGGAATAAGTAGCAGCCTTGGGCTGCGGCTTAGTGCTCGATCCTCCACCGCATGCCGGCAATAGCATCAACAGTCCAAATAGTAAAACTGACAGTCGGCTCACTCTCCGTCTGCGCATCGGCAATCCCATCCAGATCAATGCAGGAAAAATGAACGCAGCCAGCAGCCACGCGGAACGGCCTCGCCGCAGTTCGCCGGATGCCGAGAGAGCATTGATGGTAAGCGTAGCTTGAGCAGTCGTAGTGGTCGCGCTGAGCGGTACGGATGAGGGATTGACCGAGCAGGAAATGTTTGCCGTCGCGGTGGACGGCACTGCACAAGTAAGATCTACGGTGCCAGCAAATCCGTTGGAAGCCGAGATGGTTATGGCTGTGCTTCCACTCTGGCCAATGTTCGCGATGCTGATGGAAGTGGGATTGGCTCTCAGGCTGAAACTCGGTCCTGAAGCAAAGCCGTTCCACGCAGTGACAAGATTAAACGCGTCAATCGAGCCGAGCCCGGTAGCTTGGTCATAATTCGCGCCGGCGGAGAAGCCGATCATGCCGCCACCGGCGCACCCGGTACTGCCGGCAGTGCACGGGACCTTGTTGTCCCCGGTGGTTATGTCGTGAAATGCAGAAGGCGTAGATACTGCCAGGTTGTAAAGGACTTGGTTTGCATTTCCCTGACCGATTGCCTGCGTCGCTTGATTGATAATCGCAAGAATGCCAGCAAATGCCGGTGCGCCAACTGAGGTGCCGCCCACTGCACGCAGGCCATTGCTGGCGTCGCGAAAGCCATTCACGCAACTGCCCGAAGTGCAAAACAAATAGGGATCGTGATTAGGCGAGGCGTTAAGGGAAATATCCGGGACATCACGCTTGCTGTCATTTGGCACTCCCGGACCACTTTGCCAGGGCGCCTGAGTTTTTGTAAAGAAGATGCTTGCTCCGCCGCCTCCTGCAGAAAATCCGCTCGAGGTCACAGGATCGTTCCAAGTCGTTTCCGGAATATGCATCAATGCCGTCGGGCCGCTGTTGAGACTAGAAGATCCGCCCCAGAACGGGGGGTCAGCGGGGGCAACGCCACCAGGGCATGAAGGCGGATTTCCTGGACAACCGGTGGCGTCTCCGGTGAACTCTGTGCCACCTATGCCGGTCACCTCTGGAATCGCGGCCGGGAGATCTACAGCGAGCCCATGCGTTGCAGAAGCGACGTTGAAGTCGCAGTCCGCAGCACCGTCATCGCCCGACGCCGCACTTATGGTTTGTCCCTGGCTATTGGCTAGCTGGGCCCATTGCTGAAAAATATTTGCCGTGCTCAGGCCGATATTGGCTTCGCAGTTTCCGTAACTGATGCTGACTACCGGAGCGAGATTGTTCACGATGACGTAGTGAAGAGCGTCAAAAACGTTGAAAGTGCGATTGCTGCAAGTGTGCCCGGAACCGACACCGGCGTAATAGTAGGTGACCGTCGCGCCTTTCGCCACGCCGCCCGACCATTCCACATCGAGGTCAGCTTCCGGAATGTCACTAGTGCAAGACGTGCCTGGACCAGTACTGGGAACCAAAACCGTGGCGGGCGTGCTGGCAGGCAGCCCCGAAGCAGCACGGAACGCGGTGACATCGGAAACGCTAATTGTCGTCTGCCCTACGACCGCAATCTTCTCTCCTGATCCATCCAGCCCTTGCGAATACAGCGGTCCGAGGTTGTAGATGGTGGCAAAGTCGCCTGGCTCCAAGAAGTGATTTCCACTCAGGTTCGATGTGAAGTGCGGCGAGGCGGGACGCAGGTGCGGCTTTGGATGGAAATCATTCAGATTGCGTACTCCCAGCACCTGAGAAGCAAAAGCGGCTGGGAAGGAAAGGTCTGTTGCATTGGCAAAGTGCCGCTCCCCATTGATCGTGTAATTGTGGAGTTCGGTATGAAACGCGTGCTCAATCTGCGCGACGGTACCGCTGACAGAAATTTCAGTGCGGCTGCGTGAGATCTGTTCAATCGTCAGCCCTTGTGACTTCAACCACGAGGTCACCTTCGCCAGATCAGCCTGCGTCATGCCGAACCGCGCTGCATATTCATCCGGCGTCAGCCACTTGTGGTAATTCGTGGACGAGGGATCCTGCTGCTCACGGAGAAGGCGATCCAAATCGGTCTGCTGCGACGAAGACAGCCTGAAGGCA